>JBGPZW010000116.1:0-11546 GCA_041493955.1 Terriglobia bacterium | reverse complement strand
TAGAGCTTCGCCACCGAGCCCTTCGGCCCGCCGGGCAATCTGCTGTAGCACTCAGCGTTTCTTCGCGGGTAAGCTGAAGGTCACCTTCGAGGTCGCGGCGTTTTCGAACTGGTCGTGGACGCGCACAGCCAGGGTGTGCTCACCCGGCGCGAGCCCTCGTAGCGGCACGTCGTAGCTCTCCTGCGGCGCGTCGGTGAGCCGGCCAACGGGGAAAAGGATCGTCCAGTCGCCGGCATCCAGGCTGTACTCGGCGCGGGTGATGGCGCTGTAGGTGTCGCGCGCGTCAAAGCGCACGCGCACATCCGAGCTTTCCGGCTCGGCGCGCAGATTCTCGATCACCGGCGGCGTGTTGTCCACCTCGAAGCGGTCGCTTTCGCGTTCGGCGGTCAGGGCGTCCTCGGGCGGGTTCGACGGCGCGTCCGAAGCCACAATCTTCAGGTAGTAAGCGCCATCGGGCATGCTGCTCGTGTCCCAGGAGTAGAACTTTTGCTCCAGCTTGTCCTTGAGCAGCTTCCAGTTCTTCTCGCCCTCGCCGCGGAAATAGATCCTGTAAACCAATTCGTCGTCGTTTTCTTCCCGCGCGCTCCACACCACGGCCTGGTGGCCCTTCTGGGCGAAGCCCTGCGGCGGCGGTTCAAACCGCTGCGGCGGCTGCTGCGGGGGCGCCGGGACGGCAAAGCCGGTCGCCTGCGTCGAAGGCGGTGGCATCCGCAATTGCACCGGCGGCGAAGCCGCTGTGCCCTGCGCCGCGGCCTGGAAACCCTGCACGCGCACGCCGGGGTTCTGTAACACGATGGCGTCAACGGTGGGCGCGGAGTTCTTCGGCAGGTACGACAGGCTCACCCAGGAGATGTTGGGGGTTGGCCCGGCCCCGCTGCGCAGCACCGCCTTCCACTGCACAAATCGCGCCGGGGGACAACCCACCCTTTCGCCTTTTCCGGCGGTGTAGGGTCCTGCCCAGGGGCTCCAGTTCTTTTCCGGGTTCGAGGTATTGCCCGAGCGCACATAGAGCGCGATGAAGGCTTCCGCCGAGCCGGCCTTTGGTTCCGTCTTGGCGTCGCCGTTTTCGCCCCACCATTCCAGCCGGCCCCACTGCGAGAAGATCCGCGCGTCAAAGGTCTGCGACTCAAAGCTGCCTTCGGGCTCGCTGTCGGGCCCCAACGTGAAGACCTTGCCCGGATTCGCGGTGCACAGAAAAACCTTGCCGCCCGGGCCCTGCGCCACGCCGGTTACTTGCGACGAAGCAGTCTTCGCTAGGCTGGAGAACACGTTGTTGCCCTCGAGCTGGATGACCGCGCCGCGGTTGCCCGTGCCCAGGAGGAGTTTTCCGGCGGGGGAGAGCCCTAAGGCGTAAACCAGTTCGTCGCGCGAACTCCAGAGCTCCTGCGGGGCACCGTCTGGCGCCAAGCGATAGACGGCGCTCGAGACCATCGGCGGGAAGGGAATGAAGATCGTACCCGGCTGGACCACCATCGTGCCGGCGCTGATCCCCGGTTGCCCTCCGGCTGCCCCGCCGGCTACCTGCGGCGGGATGCTCGGCACTGGCTGTGGCGCCTGCGCGGGGCGCTGCTTTTCGCCGATGGCGGCCGCGTAGGTATTGCCGGCACGGTCTACCAGCAGGGCCGTGACCTCCTGCTTGGAGGTTTCGTAAAGCACGAACGCGCGCCGGGCCTCGGCCTTGTCCGCGGCGGTCTTTGAGATCCGCAGGATCAATCCGTTTGGCTCAGTGCCGGCGAGCAAGTTGCCTTTCGGATCAAAGGCCAGCGCGCGGACATGCGTCTCTTCGCTGGCGTAGAAAACTTGCCCTTTCCCGTCCGGAGTAACCGCGAAGATCTGGCCCTTGTCGCCGGTGGCGACGTAAACCGTGCCGTCGGAATCGATCGCCAGGTCCCAGATGTATTTCGTCTTCGGCTCGAAGAAGACCTTCTTCTCGCCGCCGGGCGTGATGCGGTACACCTTTCCGTCGGGCGAAGTGCCCACGTAGAGGTTATCGTGCGCGTCGATGGCCAGGGTCTGGGCGGCCATCTCGGCGGACTCGAAGACCGAGGTCGCGCCGCCCTTGGCGTCAAAGCGCACCACCTTGGCGTTCGAGCCGCCTGCGGCGTAGAGGTTGCCTTTGGAGTCGGCGCGCAGCGCCCAGAGGTAGGCGGTGTTGGGGTCGGCAAAGGCGGCGAACCGCGGCGCCAGCACCAGCTTGCCGTCGCTGCGCAGCGCCACTCCCTTGGCCGTGCCCTTCTCAAATTCGTCGTAGCTGGTTTGGCGCCAGTGACGAGTGTGCTCGGCACGGGATGCCGGCGGCAGCGCGCCGGTCAGCAGCAGCGCCAGCAAGACGGCAAGGGTATTCCGTCCCAAAGAATGCATGGTTTCCACCCTCTCGATTCCGGTACGCCCGAGGCTACTTCACCATGATGGTGACCGAGGTGAATCCTGAGATCACTTCGTTCATGGGCACGGACCATTCTCCAGCCGTCGATTCCCGCAGCAGGAATGTGCCGCCCGAGCTACGCCGCTGGTCGAGCACATTGATCTCCGAAAGCGGCGCGTTGGGCAGCTCCTTGTCCTCCACCAGCAGGGTCGGTGTGGGCTGAAGCAGCGTCACATAGAGGCGGTTGTTGCGCCGCTCGCGGTTGAGCAGCGTGATGAGTTGCTCGAGGCCGGCCAGTCTGCCCAGCGGTGCGAAGGCGAGCAGGCGCGGCATCCGGTTCAGCGTTTCCGAGTCGCTCACCAGGATGCGCAGCGCGGTGCCGCGCGCGGCCTGCGGCGGGATGGTGATGGGCACTTCCTGGATGACCGCCGCGCCGCGGTAGGGCCGCAGCAGCACCTTGACGTTGACCGTCTCGCCCGGCTGAGCCTCGCTCTTCTCGCTCCACGCGTTTTCGATGCCGGCCACGCGCCGCTCGGGGATGCTCTCCACGCGCAGCGTCACGCCTTCGATTCGCGCCGCCTCGTACGGGTTTGAGAAGATGCGCGTAAAGACGTTCTGCACCGTCCCGACCACAAAGACGCCGTCGGGCATGAACAGGTCGGTGGGGGCGAACATGTTTTCCAGATTGACTCGTGAGTGCCCGGCGATGTCGATCCCGCCGGTCAGACGGAACGTTGCGCCCTCGCCGTAGGCTGTGTTGGAAACCAACCCGTTAAACGCGGTGATGGCCACCAGCAGCGGTGTGAGCTTGGGGTTCTCCATCAACTCGAAATGAAATTTCTTTTCCACCGCGGGCGTGGCAATAGTCAGCTCCACGGGGATCATCCGCGGCGCTGCGCCGATCCGCCCCATCACTGCAGTCAGCCGGTCCTGCGTAATCGTGCCGATCACTCCGCCGGAGTTGACAATCTTGGTGGAAGCCAGCGCGGATGAGAGCGTGGTCACCACGCGCGCGCGGGACATCGGCATCTGGATTGCGCCGAAGCCCAGGAAGGGATGCCCGCAGGCGAACACTCTTTCGGACGTCACCAGCGTCACCGTGCAGGCCGCCTGGATGGAGAGGTCACCCCGGACCAGCACCATGCCCACCATGTCGCCCGGCTCTAGGTGCGCCTCATCAGGCCGTGGCGCCGACGTGCCTCCTTGCGTGGCTACCATCCCGTAGCCGGTGAGCTGCTCGGCGAAGCGGCCCAGCGCAGCCGCGTGGAAGCCCGAAAAGACCAGCGGCGTTTCAATCGGCGAAAGATAGGCACCGCCACCGGCGCCCACCCGCTGTGCAAGCTCCGCTGGCAGCCTGTACTGCTTCGTGGTGGAATCAGCCGCGAATTGTAGATTCGGCTCCTGACCGGGCGTTCCGGCGGCCACGGGCGTGGTGCTGTTCCCGGCCCGCTGTGGCTCCGTGGCCGACTGAATCTCGAGCATGTTTTCAATCGGCGTCACGCCTGCAATCGGCTCCTTGGTGAAAATGCCGAATTTCAGCGAAAGAGCGCCCACCAGCTTGCCGTCGATATAGACCGGGCTGCCGCTCATACCCGCCACCACGCCGGTATGCTCCACCTTGGGTCCCTTCAACTGCACCAGAATGATGGATTGCTTCGGGCCAATCAGGTTCGGCAGCACGCCAATCACTTCGAGGTCGAATTTCTCGATTTGATCTCCGGCAAAGATCGTGTAGGCCACGCCTTTCATTCCGGGCTTCACTTGATCGAGCGGCAGGATTTCCTGTTTTTCGGCAGCAGCGAGCGAGACCGCGGCGGAAACCAGTAGGAGTGCGGCAAGTAACAAGCCCCTCCCGCACAAGTGTCGCAAGGGGCGGAACACAGTAGAGAATCTCCGTAGAATCAAAGGCATCAAACTCTAATCATACCTGTCGCTTAGGTGGGAATCAATTGCGTGCGTACCTGGATGTGACGCAGGCGATCGAGTCATTCGCCCGCAACTATCCGGCGGTTCGCGCCGCCCCGGCCGAAGCGGGTGCCTCGGCCGGCTCTCTCGAAAAGATCCGTTGCAGCGCGTAAACGCCAAGCAGCACCAGCGCCGGTTCCAGCGGATGCCGATAGCGGAGTTGATAGAAAACCACGTAGTACAACAGCGGATAGAAAATCAGCAGCATGGCGAACGGCATCGCCTCTTTCTTCCCGCTCCGGAGGGCCAGAATCAGGCCCAAGAGGGCCAGAAAGTTTTCCAACGCAAAGCCGAACCAGATTCCCGCCGCGGCCCACTCAGCGCCCCGGCCGGTGCCGCGGATCTGCCAGTTGCTTGACCACCAGTAGGCGATGCGCAACAGCGTCAGGCGAGCGAAGCTCCCGGGATGCTGCCGGATGTACTGCAGGGCCTCGCGCTTCTTTTCAGCCATGTACGCGACCTCTCCCAGTCGCCGGTAGTCTTCGAGTTCCGCGGCGTTGTATGCCGGATGGAGCGTGCTGACCGGCGCTCCGAAGGCCTCCGCGTTATTTCCGACATGCAACTCCAATCCGAAATTCGCGCGAAAGGGAATGAAGCGATGGAAGACCAGATAGTTTCGCGCCACCCACGGAGCCACGCAGGCTAGAAATGCGAGCGCGCAGATCCCGACCAGCGCGGCCGAGCGCGCGCCTTGTCCACGCCGCCTGTACCACAGCCAGCCCCAGAGGAAAGGCAGCACGGCGATCACCACAGGGTTGCACAGAGCACACAGGCCGCAGAGCAGCCCGAAGAAAAGCCAGCTCCGGCGCCGCGACGACTGCTCCAGGTGCAACGACACGAGCAGGATCGAGCTGAGTAGCAAAGCAAGGAGCGGAACCAGCTCCACCCGGCGGACCGAGAAGATCACCGCCGTGGGCAGAAACGCCCAGGTCCAACCCGCCAGATTGGCCACTGTCCGGCCGAAGATCCTTTCACCGATGTCAAAAACTGTCAGGCAGGTCAGCGCAGAGAACAAGCTATTCAGCGCGAGGATGACAAACGCAGAGGAGTCCGTGTAGATGCCGAACAAGCGGAAGATTCCGGCGAGCAGGTAAGGAAAAAGCGGCGCCTGAAATGCGGTCGGGCCGGTGAGCCCGTGAAAGGGCGAACTGAAACCCTGGCCCGAGGCAAGCGACCGCGCCAGCCTCCCGGTTTCGTGGGCGAACAGGAAATGATCCTGGGCCGGGTCGATGTGGTAGGTGCGCAGGGCAACCATCAACGTAAGACGAACCAGCAGTGCCGCCGCGAACATCAGAATTGGCAGCTTCACGAGGCGGCGCGCGTCGTCCATTCGGCTCACGAGGCTCCGGAGGCCCGAAGCCAGCGGTACTCTACGATTCGCCTCGCGCCGGCGCAAGCGGAGACTGACGAAGCCGTAGAGTGGAGAAGGTGGAAGCAGGCCTCAAGAAGTTTGAGCCGGCACCCATTCTGGCGTGCTGGCGTCATCTGCTTCGTGGGGAGTTGTCTCGGCGGCGAGTCACCGCCGATTACATGGGCTGGGCCCAGATCTTCTCGCGCGATTCCTCGAACGGATACACGTGGATCATCCAGCCGAATATTGAAGGCATGAAGTTCCCGCCGGCCTCGGCGCAGGCCTCGTGGGTCGAGATCGAGCCGGCCAGGCCGAACTTGGTCCAGTCGGCTCGCGCCCCTTGGCCTTTCTGCGGCATGCACAGGTTGACGTGCAGGTGCCAGCGCGCCACGCTCAGCGGCACGCGCGCGTTCATCTGCTCTTCGGTGGCGCTCTTGGGCATGGTGAACATCGCCCCCACCAGCTCGTAGCCGTTCGCGGTCTTCTTGTAGAGCAGCGAGGTCGGCCGTGAGGCGTCAAACGTGAAAGCCTCCAGGAATCCGTTCTTGTAACTGGTGAAGTGGTATTGCGGCTGGGGAAGGTTAGGCAGAAAGATCTGGTAGCCGTCACCCAGAGCCACGCGGTAGTCCTTGTATTTCTCGATGCCTGCGCGCAACTGCTGGACCACCTCGTCGGCGCGCGTCAGGTCCTCGGGCGAATGCGGGCGCGGCGTGGTCATCTTCATGTGCGCGTTCATGTGATGATGCCCGGGAGTCATCGAGTGCATGGCCTCGTGTTCGGCCTGCTTGTCCGGGTCCATGTTCCGCATATGCTGATGCTCCATGGCCTGCATCTGGTCGTGCTGGTGCTCCGCCGCGGGCTGCTGTTGCTGGCCTTTAAGCTGGCCGGCCGCGAAGACCGTCAGGGTGACCACCGCAAGAACCGCCCGT
Organism: Terriglobia bacterium; assembly: GCA_041493955.1. Taxonomy (GTDB): domain Bacteria; phylum Acidobacteriota; class Terriglobia; order Acidiferrales; family UBA7541; genus QHYU01. The sequence goes on along the minus strand of JBGPZW010000116.1, from coordinate 4,936 downwards.
GCCTTCCGCGCGCTCATCGTCATTTCTCCTGTCATCCAATTCTACGCTTCCGCGCGCGCGAAATTTCAGTGTGGCGGCGAGGCTTTGCCCAGGTGCGCAACGGGATTTATGGGCGCGGCGTCACAGGATAGGCGGAGAGCCTTGGGGGGATTTCGTCCGGCTCCATCAGCCAGACCTGACGCTCGCGGAAGTATTGCAGCAGCTTATCATCCTGGCCGGCGCCCATCTCCCGGGCCCAAACGACTTTTGCGCCATCGATGTCCGCCCTGTTGTAAACCCATTCCCGGTGCACTTCGTGGCCGGGGCGGTAGCGTACCAGGACGAGATGGCGGCCAGGTGTTGCGGCCAACTGTGCTTCGATGCCGGCACGCTCCACGTTGCCCGACAGCGGACCACAATGCCAGGAGTCCGGGCTGTTGGGTCTTGCCACGGCGCAGAAGGGAAGTATGGCGACGCAGAGGAGCGGGACCGCTCGCGTCAGGAACAACCCGGATTGCTGTCCGCCCCGCCGGCAAAAGCGCAGATGCCGCATCGCCTGCACGATAATGGCAAAGAGCGCGCCGGTGAGTGGCGCGGCGTTGTGCGGATGGAACCAGACCTCGAGGCCCAGTCCGCCGATCGTTACGCCAAGGCACAACAGCAGAAGCCGCGTGCGGCGGTCCCGAAAGACCCAACGCAGCATGATCAGCGGAAGCGTCAGCGCCGGCCCCAGGAAGAACATCCAGAATCGATAAATCTTCTGCAGCGTGACCCAGGCCAGGCCCCGAAGCGAAGGCGTGTACAGGCTGGCTTCCCATCCGGCGTAGAACTCCTGCAGCACCTTGTGGTGATAGGCAGGATGCGGCTTCGGAGATTGCCAGATGAAGATTGCCGCCGACTTGTAGGTGTCGTTGGCCACCTGGTAGGGCATGCGAAATGGATTGCCGGTGACGCGCCAGAAGTAATAGCCGGTGGCCGCGGCGCCCAACGCCAGCACAAGGAAGAGAGGCAGCACGACACGAAGGCCAGAGATCCGCAACGGAGGCGCCCTCTTCCCCAGCAGCCACCGCAGGAGCACCCAAGCTACCGGCAAGCTGAAAACAATCCCCTCATACATGCGGCTGTTGGCCAGGATCACCAGTCCTATCCCCATTACCAGAGCAATGCCCGCTCGCGGGCGTCGCAGCAGGCGCGGCAACGCGCCCAGCACCAGCGCCCCGCCGATGGCGGCCACCGCTCCGCCCCAGTAGCTGTTCATCCAATTGCTGAAGATACTGAACCGCAGCACAGCCAGCGCTCCACCGAGCAACGCCCAGCCGGGCGGCAGCCAGCCCTGTAACATCCAGGTGATCGCGGCACACATCACGCCGACGCTCAGCCACACGCCCACCCAGGGATGCCCGCCGATGATTTTTCCGGCGGCCAGCACCAGACCCTGTGCCGGGGGGTACATCGAAGCGTAGGTGGGTTGTTGAAGGATGTGGATGCTTTCGAAGTGCACCCACATCGGGTGGGGAGGATTGGCGAGCCGGCCCGAGGCAAAGGTATCCGCGGCCAGAAGATAACTGAACTCGTCGTGGATGGCGGGGACGGGAACTGGCAGGACCGGCAGCAGCGCAGCGCGGGTAACGAGCGCCAGCAAGCCCACCAGCACGACCGAAGTCGCGCGCCGGCGGGCAAGTCGTTTGAGGCGCTGCTCCACCGCGCGAAAAGCGCTGGCCCCGAACTGCGGTTGGTAGCGGGCCAGGGCGACCGCGCAGGCCACCAGCACCAGTTCAACGATCAATACCAGCAAGCCACACCCTGCCCGTTCGGAGATGGCAATGAGCGCCGCCAAAACGCTTCACGGCCGCACTGCTCAAAGCGAAAGGTACTCTACGATTGGCGTACCTCAGGCGCAAGTTGAGTTTCTTCCGGCGCCGGCTCACCGCGCCGATGGTGGGGGGAATGGTGACAGCCTCGGGGGCCGTGCGTCGGGCTCCATCAGCCAGGTTTGCCGCTCGTGGAAATAATCCAGAAGTTTGGGGTCCCGGCCTGGGCCCATCTCACGAGCCCAGATGACTCGCGCGCCCTCCAGATCGGCGCGGTTGTAAACCCATTCGTCGCCCGGCTCATGACCCGGCGCGTAGCGCACCAAAACAAGATGCCGCCCCGGTGTGGCCTCCAGATGCGCCTCGACGCGCGCGCGCTCGAGGTTGCCCGGGGGCCCGCCGCGGTGCACGCACGCCGACCCGAACGGCGCGGCCGCCAGGCACGTTAAGAATATCACCATGCAGATCAGCGGAATCGCTCGCGACAAGAACAGGCCCGACGGGCGGCCTCGCCAGCGCCAGTGGCGCACGTGCCGCAGCGCCTGCAGGATGATGGCCAGCAGGCCACCGGTCAACAGCGCCGCGTAGTGCGCGTGGAACCAGACCGTGAGCTCGATCCCGGCGAGCGAGACCCCGCAGGCCAGCAGCAGGAAACGGATTCGCCGGTCGCGCAATACCATGGGCAGCAGAAGCAGCGGCGCCGTCAGTGCCGGCGCAAGATAGAAGCCCCACAGGATGCGGATCTTGTTGTAGGTGTTCCGCGCAAGGTTTCGGAGTGAGGGTCCGTAGTAGTAGCGGCCGGCCGGGCCATTGTAGAAGTCCTGCAGGACCTTGTGGTGATAGAGCGGCTGTGGCCGCGGGAATTGCCAGACGAACAGGGCTTCGGTCATGTAAGTCTCGCGGTCGAGCTTGTAGGGCAGGCGGAGGGGATTGCCCGTGACGCGCCAGCAGTAGTATGTCGTTGCGCCGGCGCCTGCTGCCAGCACAAGGATGAGTGGTAACACGACGCGCGCCGCGGAGGCCCGCAGCGGCGGCGCTTTTTTCCCCAGCATCCACACCAGAAGTGCCGCGGCGACGGGAAAGCTCAAAATAAAACCTTCCAGCAGGCGGCTGTTGGCGAGAATCACCAGGCCGAGACCCATCAGCAGGGCGTCATGTGCGCGCGGCCGGCGCAGCAGGCGCGGCAACGCGCCCAGCACCAGGGCCCCAGCGAGCGCGGGAACCGACCCGCCCCAGTAGCTGTTCATCCAGTAGCTGAAGATACCGAACCGCAGCACGGCGAGCACGCCGCCGAGCAACGCCCAGCCGGGCGGCAGCCACCCCTGCAACATCCAGGTGATCGCGGCGCACATCGCGCCGGTACTCAGCCACACTCCCACCCAAGGATGTCCCCCGAGGACTTTTCCCGCTGCCAGCACCAGGCCCTGCGCCGGGGGATACATCGAGGCATAGGTGGGTTTCTGGATGACGTCAATCGTCTCGAGATGCACCCACATCGGGTGCGGGGGGTTGGTGAGCCTTCCGGAGGCAAACGTGTCTGCGGCCAGCAGGTAGCTGAATTCATCCACCACAGCGGGGACGGGAACTGGCACCATCGGGAGCAGGGCCGCGCGAATCACCAGCGCCAGCAGGCCAACCGCCGCGACCGCCAGCACAGGTCTGCGCGCCAGCCGCTTGCCGGCGCGTTCCACTGCGCCGAACCCGCCAGCGGCAAACTGCGGCCGGTACCAGGCGACCACAAGCGCAAGCGCGACGAGCGCGACTTCAGCGAAGTGCAAGAGTGGCCATCCCTGCGGGTTCCGGCAAGCCGTCCACCCGGCTCGGCCTCATTTGTTCTTGTAGGCGGCTGCCGGATTCACGCCCCGCTCGGCTTGGGGTGCGCGCCGGGTTTCGCCGTTCATAAAGAGAATGCGTAAAAGATGGCGGAAGTAGCGCCAGACTTGCGTCGGCCCAATCTTACTGCCGCCGTGAGCGCGCTCCTGAAAGGTGTAGGGCACCTCGTCGGCGCGCGCGTAATCGCCGCGGCTGAGTACCTCGAGCAGAATCTTGTAGCCCAGCGGCTTCAGTTCGACCCATTCGATCACCGCGCGATGGAGGAGAAAGAAACCGGACATCGGATCGCGCACCGCATTCACCTTGCCGGGCAGAAGCAGCCGCGCCAGCAGCGTGGCCGTCCAGGAGATGATCCGCCGGCGAAACTTCCACTCACTGACGCCGCCGCGTTCCACGGCCCGGCTGGCCACCACGATGTCAGCTCGATTTTCGCGCAGGTGTTGGACCAAGCTGGGCAGAAGCTCGGGCGGGTGCTGCAGGTCGCCGTCCATACACCCGAGGATCTCCCCTTGTGCTGCACGCCAGCCGGCCAGCACCGCGGCGGAAAGATCCCGCTGGTCCTCGCGTTGCACCAGCCGGAGCCACGGCCGGCCCTCCTGCAGCCGCCGTACTTCCGCGGCGGTTCCGTCGGGGCTGGCGTCGTCCACGATAATGAGTTCAAACGGTTCGCCGGCGGCCTGCAACGCGGCTCCGGCGCGCTCCACCAGCCGCACCATGTTTTCCCGCTCGTTATAAGTTGGCACGACTAGTGAGATCATGGGTTGTTGTACCGTCGGGGCGGCCTTGCGGCGGACGGAAGATTGGGCCTGATTGGCATCGCGAGATAGTCCGTCTTCAGGGCTGGGAAATCAAGCCCCGCAGAACCTCCCGTCGGCTCTGCATGAGGCCGAATCCGCGCCGCACTGTCGGCCATCGTGGCCGCCTCTTGCTTAGATGCAGACCGTGAGCTCGCCGGTGGTGCCGGGCAAGGCGGCCAGCGGGGCATGTTAGAATCCCGCTGTGGCAAAGAAAAAGATTGTCCCGGCGCGGTGCATTACGGGCGCGGTGGAAATGCCCGGCGACAAGTCCATCTCGCATCGCTATGCCATTCTGGCCGCGCTCGCCGAAGGCCGCAGCGAAATCCGGCATTTTTCGGCCGCCGAGGACTGCCGGCGCACGCTGGACTGCCTGCACCGCCTGGGCGTGATCGTCGCGGCGGACAAGGATCGCGTCGAGATCACCGGTTCAGGCCTCGCCGGGCTGCGGCGTTCGCGTCGCGCGCTGGACGCCGGCAATTCGGGCACCACGATGCGCCTGCTGGCCGGCGTGCTCTC
>JBGPZW010000105.1:0-11983 GCA_041493955.1 Terriglobia bacterium | reverse complement strand
CAGCCCGATTCGCCCACGAGGCCGAGCGTCTCGCCCGGCGCGAGCTGAAAAGAGACGTCGTTGACGGGGCGCACCCAACCCGATGGAGTCGGCAACTCCACGGTCAGGCGACGGACATCGAGCAGGAGAGCCATGCTGGAATCATAGAAGCGAAAACCGAAAAACGAAACTCGAAACTCGGCCCCGCGGACAAGAGAGATGATACTGCCTTGCGCGGCGCAGTGCTGTATGTCCAAGGAGGGGTTCCTTCCGGCAAGGCCGGAATCCTCGATCGCTGCGCTCGGAATGACAGCCACTGCTAGGCACAGTGGTCGGGTTCCCTCAATTTGGCTCGGGGCAAGGTCGGCCTGCCGCTACACAACTATCCAGGTGAAGTCGCGGAGGCACTGCGGGGCTCAGCGGCGAGAGAGGGGGATGACGAACTTGAGCGCGGTGTGGGTGGAGGAGAAGCTCACCACTTTCACGTCCACCAAGCCAGCCCGCTTGCCGGCGGCCAGCACGGCGGCTTCGGTGATTTGTGCCTGACCTTTCGGATAGACGACCCAGACCGCACCGGACTTCTTCAGGAATCGGGCGAGGCCCCGGAGGCGGGAGAGGTCTTTCCGGGCCTCGGCGGCAAGAAAGATGAAATCGGAATCCTGCCGGGGCTTGCCTTCCGCGATTTCCGCGGCGCGCTCGCGAAGCTGGCGGCGGAAACTCGCATCGCCGACGCCCAGGACGGAGACCACCGTGCCGGGCTTGACGCCGAGTTTGTCGATCAGGCTCTTTGGATAGAGGATCTTCTGCGCCCACTTCTCCGCCTGCGGCCCGAGTTGGAAGGTCGTCGTACCTGCGGGGAACTCCACGCGCAACTCGCCGTCCACGGCTTTTACCGACTGCATTGCCCGGAAGGGAATCGCCAGGCGAAACTCGCCGCGGAAAATGAGTTCTTCGGATTCGAGCAGGGCCTTCCCCGCAGATACCTTGCCGCCGAAGCGCGCCGTGCAATTGGCCTGTTGTCCCACGCGCACCCCCCGCCGCGCGATTATAGAGTGTTCCTCAACCCGCCGGGGAGGCAAATGCCACCCCGCCGGTTCACTCTACACAAAAATCGTGTGAACCCGTTACAATGCCGGGGCAACTTGCGCCCATTCGACCGACCAGATGGCGCCTGGCTCTGCGGTGCCTTCCGACCCAGGTCGCCGGGACCCAAGAGGCGCGCACAGAAAATGGATTTCACTTCGCATCCCGGCTTGGACTGGAAGGTCCTGTTCGCGGAGCGTGGCTTCCGCTACTACTTCGCCGGGATGCTCATCTCGATGTTCGGTACAGGGATGAACTTCGCCGGAGTGACCTGGTACGTGCTGGGTGCGACGAACTCCACGGTCAAGGTCAGCCTGGTGGTGATCCTGGTCACGCTGCCGGGGTTGGTGGTGCCGCCGTTCGGCGGGGTGCTGATCGACCGGGTGGACCGCCGCTGGCTGGGCATGGCGCTGGACCTGGGGCGAGCAGCGATTGTGCTGGCCACGGCGGCGCTGGCGTACTTCGGCCACATCCAGCTCTGGCAGGTGTACGTGATGGTGCTGCTGCTGGGCGTGGGCTTCTCGATCTACTGGTCCACAACCAACGCACTGGTGCAGGAAGTGGTGCCACCCGGGCAACTCATCGGCGCCAACGCCGCCGTGCTCATCGCGGTGCAGGGCGGGATGATGGCCGCCGGGGCGCTGGTGGGCTTCGTCTATGAGCGCGCCGGGCTGGCCGGCATCCTGGGGATCGACGGCGCGACTTACGCACTCTCGGCGCTCTGCCTGCTGCGGCTGCGGCGCGGCTACTTCGCGCCACACCGGGGTATCCCAGCGCCGCCGGTGGTTTCGCCGACGATCGAGGCGCCGCCGGAAATGACCGAGCCGGGCGTGCTCGAGCCGGTAGTCGATCTCGGGGAGCCCGGCCTGACGATGGGCCTGCTGGCGGACATGCGGGAGGGGCTGCGCTACCTGCGCACGCAGCCCCGGGTGCTGGCTATCGGACTGACCTTTGCGTGCATGATGGCCGGGGTGATCAGCGCCAACGTGCTGGTGGTGGCGCTGGCGCGCGACATCGTGCACGCCGGCGCGCGCGGCTACGGCTACATCGAAGCCGGCTGGGCGGTGGGCGCGGTCGCCGGGGGACTCGCTGCCGGAGCGCTGGCCCGGCGCCGCCCGCTGAGGGTGCTGATTGCGGCGCTGACGATTCTCGCCGTGGGCCACGCGCTACTGCCCTTCGCGATCGTGCTGTGGGCCGCGGTGGCGATGCAGGCACTGTTCGGCGCCTGCCGCGCGCTGGGCGGAGTGCTGACGCAGACTTCGATTATGACCATCGTGCCACGGCGATTGATGGGGCGCACGCAGTCGGCGTTTTCGGTCATCTCCACGCTGCTGCAGGTGATCATGAGTTTTTCCCTCGGCTGGCTGGGACAGCACGTTAATCTGGCCCTCGCGTTCTTCGTGCTGGGCCTGCTTTACGCCGGCGCGGTGGCCGCCGCGATCCGCGCCCGCGCGCTGACGCGTGCGGCTACACCCGAGGTTGCGTGAGTTCCGCGGATCTTGCCATTTACTCCCGGTATCCGATGGGACAGAATGTGGCAGACAAGATTTCGCCCCGAGGCCCGGCCGCGGTGCGTTTGAAATTCGCCGCCGGGACGGGGCGGTACAGATGGATGGCGCCCCGGCCCTGCCGGGGCGCGCGCCACGCGAAGGGACGTTGCTGCACAACCCTTCGCGCTGTGCAGGCGGTCATGTTCGCAGGAGGCAGAAATGCTCTTGATTCTTCCCGGGCTGAAGGGAATGCTGAACTACCACCCGCTGTTGGTGCACTTCCCGATCGCGTTCTGGGTGGGCGCGCTGATTTTCGAGGCGCTGGCAGTGGCGCGCTCCAATCAAGACTGGCACAAGACGGCCACGCGCTTGCTCTACCTGGGCACCCTGTTTGCGTTTGCCGCCGTGGGCACGGGCCTGTTGGCCGAGTCGTCGGTGATGGAGATGGGCCCCGCGCGTGACGCGTTCGAGTTGCACGAAACACTGATGTACATCACCGCCAGCGTGGCGGTGGGCCTGTGCATGTACGTGTTTTTCCTGCGCAAACGCTTTACGCCCACGCTGCAGAAGCTGTTCCTGCTCGGGCTGGTCATCCTGGCCGTGCTGCTGACCGTGGGCGCGGACCGCGGGGCGCAGCTCGTCTACCAGTACGCCACCTCGGTGCAGCTGCCCGGCGCGGCGAAATAGCCACGCGGACGGCCGGCGCACTGCAACAGGACCGGAGAGTTGGCAAACACCTTGATAAAGCAGAAAGAAGCCATGACGGAGCGTGCATCTGCGGAGGCGGGCCAGGCGTTGAGGTGCGAATCCTGCGGCAAGCCCTTCACGTGCGGACTCTCGCTGCGGGGCTGCTGGTGCTCCGAGATTGAACTGAGCGAGGTGGCGCGGGCGGAGCTTCGCGCGCGGTATCGAAATTGCCTCTGCCGCGAATGCCTGGAACAATTCGCCCGCACAGCAAGCAAACCGCGAGTTTGAACCGGCTGCCGCATGAAGCCAGACGACAGGCTTCCGAAACTGCTCTGCTTCGTGTTTCTTTTCCTCGCGGGGATACAGACCTTCCATTACTACTCGCAACTGCCGGATATCGTGGCGTCACATTTCAATCGTGCCGGAGCGGCGAACGGCTGGTCTGCGAAGAAAGTCTTCTTTGAGATTTACTGGGGCGGGCTGGGATTGATCACCCTGATCGCCTTAGGGGTCCCCAGGCTGGTTGCCTGGGCGCCTGCTGCTCTCATAAATCTTCCCAACAAAGATTACTGGCTCGCGCCGGAACGGCGGGAGGAGGCAATCGCCTATATCGGACAGCAGTTGATGTGGTTTGCCACGGCCACGCTGGCGCTGCTCATCATCACCATCGAATGGGCGATCCGGGCCAACCTCGCACCGGAGCATCGCATTTCCTCCGCTGCGATGTGGGTTCTGCTCGCGGCTTACGGCCTGTTCGTGATCCAGTGGCTTGTCCGCTTCCTCGGCAAGTTCGTGAAGACAGATTAATCCCGGGCCGGGCTGCAAGCAGAGAGATTCCTCACTGCGCCCGGAATGACCACTCTGCCCCGGGGGACGAGACGGGGACAATGCCCGGGCGGGCAACAGAATCTCAGAGGTATTCGCGGCTGGGGCCTTCGAGGAAGGCGCGGAGCTTGCGGGAGCGCGACGGGTGGCGCAGCTTGCGCAGCGCCTTGGCTTCGATCTGGCGGATGCGCTCGCGGGTGACAGCGAATGACTGGCCCACTTCCTCGAGCGTGTGCTCGGAGCCGTCGTCCAGGCCGAAGCGCATCTTGATGACCTTTTCCTCGCGTGGCGTAAGGGTCTTCAGAACCGACGCGGTCTGTTCTTTCAAATTCAAATTGATGACCGCGTCGGAGGGCGAGACCACCGCCTTGTCCTCGATGAAGTCGCCCAGATGCGAATCCTCCTCTTCGCCGATAGGAGTTTCGAGCGAGATGGGCTCCTGCGCGATCTTCAGGATCTTGCGCACCTTGGCCACAGGGATGTCCATGCGCTTGGCGATCTCTTCCGAGGTGGGCTCGCGGCCGAGCTCCTGGACGAGCTGGCGGCTGGTGCGAATGAGCTTGTTGATCGTCTCGATCATGTGCACCGGGATGCGGATCGTGCGGGCCTGATCGGCGATGGCGCGGGTGATGGCCTGTCGGATCCACCAAGTGGCGTAGGTAGAGAACTTGTAGCCGCGGCGCCACTCGAACTTGTCCACCGCCTTCATCAGGCCGATGTTGCCTTCCTGAATCAGGTCGAGGAACTGCAGGCCGCGGTTGGTGTACTTCTTGGCGATGGAGACGACCAGGCGCAGGTTGGCCTCGATCAGTTCCTTCTTGGCCTGCTCGGCTTCGGCCTCACCGCGCAGGATCAACTGCAGGGTGCGCTTGAGGTCCACCAGGCCGACTTCGCTCGAGACTTCGATCTCCTTCAGCTCGGTGCGGCGCGAGCGCAGTTCGCGACGGGCTTCGGCGGCGGTATCGCCCTTGGCGGCCTCGGCGCGGCGCTCCAGGCGGCCCGCCTCACGTTCGAGCGAATGCAGGCGCTCGACGGTGTGCCGCATCTTGTCGATCAGGCGCTTCTTTTCAAGCGGGTTAAAGTCGAGCGAGCGGACCAGCTGCGACATCTCAATGCGGGTCCGTCCCAGGCTGTACTTGGCGCGCAGGTAGGTGCGCTTCTTCGACTTCGGCGTGTCCGCAAGCTTGACAGCCTGCCTGAGCGCCACCTGGTAGAGCTTCTCGATCTTGTCGATGATCTTGAGGGTCTGGCGGGTCTTGTTCTCGATCTTCTCTTCGGTCAGCTCTTCGTCGTCGAACTGCACGATCTCCTTGATCGAGCGAGCGCCCTTGCGCAGGTCCTCGCCGATGTGGAGCATCTCCTTGAGTACGATCGGGGAGCGCGTGATGGTCTTCAGCACCACGAGCTGCCCGCGCTCGATGCGCTTGGCGATGGTTACTTCGCCCTCGCGCGTAAGCAGCGGCACGGTGCCCATCTCGCGCAGGTACATACGCACCGGGTCGTTGGTTTTCTCCAGCGTGCCCGGGGTCAGGTCAAGCTCGACTTCCTCGACGGGCGCTTCTCCCTTGACCTCAACGTCGGGAGTTTCGGCAGCGTCTGCGGCGGCGCGGGCGAGCTTGGCGGTGGCGACATCCTCGTAGATGTCGATGCCGTAGCGCTCAAACGTGGAGAGCAGGTCGTCGATCTCCTCCGAGGAGTGCACCTCGGCCGGCAGGATATCGTTGACCTCGTCGTAGAGCAGGTAGCCGCGCTCTTTGCCCATGTTGATGAGCTGGCGTACCTGATCGTATTTTTCCTCAATCGCCAACGCCAAAGGATCCTCCCTAGTCAAGCCACCCGGGCGACAATCAGGCTAGGTACGTCCCTCCGCACCATGGCAGGTGCTGGAGGGACACTGGGACGCGGTTATCCGAATAATGGCAAAGAAGATGTTGGATTTCCGGAAGAACGTGTCGTTTGCTGCCCCTCGTGCGTCCTCGCTGTGCCCGCCCCGGTGCCCCCCGGGGGCCGCGCCACACAACATATATGATGCATGACGCCAGTCGCCCGTTACCCGCAAAACCGTATCACGTTACACGCCCGCGGGCAAATCCGTCAACTGTTTTGTTTCCTTAGGGGTACTGGCCCCTCTCCGACCCGAGTGGGCACGCCCTCTAGGTGCGAGGGCGCCGCAGTTGCCGAGCTATTGTGGAAGCTGTGACAGGCGGCGGCGCAGCTCCTGTTTGCGCCCGAGCAGGCGGCGCAACTCAGCGCTTGCGGGATCTGCCGCAGTGGTCGGCTGTGATTCGATCTGCCTTTGCACCGCGGCAAGTTCCGCCTCGGCCTGACGGCGCAACAGCACGCGCAAGCAGCTTTCGGCCTCGTCCCAAGTGGGCGCGGCGGCGGGCTCAAAGGCGATCTCAAACAGCAGCCGCCGGTCCAGATCAGGTAGCGAGTTAGCCAGAGCGGCGGGGTCGGGGCGTTCGCCGGACTCACAAGCCCCCACCAGCGCCGCAAATATTTTTTCCGTCTCCAGACCCCGGTATAACTCGCTCCCCTCGGCCGAGCGCAGTTCGGCGACGAGCCGCCCGCGAAAACCTTCGGCTTCGATCAGCATCTGGATCAAGCGGCGCTCGGCGGGCCGGGCGGCGCGAGCCATCAGCTCCGGCTTGGCTTTGACTTCGCCGCGGCGTTCGGCGGCTGCGCGACGCAGGGCCTCGCGCAGCACGGGCTCGTCCACGCGCAACTGCTGGGCGATGCGCGTGGCCCACTCCGAGCGCAACAGGCGATTGGGAATGCGCTGCACATGGGGCATCAGGAAGTTCATTGCGCGCAACTTGCCTTCGCCGGTGGTGAGGTCCATCTGCCGGGCGCGGGCGATCAGGTAGTCCACATAGGGCGGGGCGGCTTCGAGCAGCTTGCGATAGGCCTCGGCGCCGTTCTCGCGGATGAATTTATCGGGGTCCGAGCCACCCGGCAGCGCGAGCACGCGCACATCGCAACCCTGCTCGAGAAGAATGGCCAGGGAGCGCTCCGTGGCGGCCTGGCCTGCGACGTCGGGATCATAGTTCACCACCACGCGGCGGGTGAACCGAGCCAGGAGCTTCACCTGCGGTTCGGCGAGGCTGGTGCCGCAACTCGCCACGACGTTGGCGACGCCGGCGCGCGCCACGCCGATGACGTCCATGTAACCCTCGACCAGCACGGCGAAGTCCCGCTGCCGCAGCGCCTCTTTAGCGCGGTCGAGGTGATAGAGCACGTTGCTCTTCGAGTAGATAGGCGTCTCGGGCGAGTTCAGGTACTTGGGCAGGTCGTCGCCCAGCGCGCGCCCTCCGAAGGCGATCACCTTGCCCGATTCGTTGGCAATGGGGAACATGATGCGGCGGCGGAAACGATCGTAGAGCCGCCCGCTCTGATCGCGCGCGGCGAGACCGGAAACTTCCAGTAGATTATCGGGATATTTCTGTTTCAGGTGGCGGCAGAGCGCGTCGCCGCTCGAGGGCGCGTAGCCCAGGCCGAAGCGCGCGATGGTCTCGGCGTCGAGGCCGCGGTCCTCAAGATACGCGCCCGCGGCTTTCCCCTCGGACGTGGCCTCGAGTTGGCGCGCGAAAAAAGCCGCGGCTTCGCGTTGCATCTCCACCAGCGCCGTGCGCTGCTGGTTTTCGCGGCGCTCCTCGGGTGAACGCTCGCGCGGCCGGGGCACCGGGATGCCGCACTTCTCCGCCACCGCGCGCACCGCTTCCGGAAAGCCACACTTGTCCATCTCCATGACGAACTTGAAGACGTCGCCGCCCACGCCGCAGCCGAAGCAGTGATAAATCTGCTTCACCGGATGCACGGCGAACGATGGCGTTTTTTCCGCATGGAATGGGCACAAGCCGGTGAAATTCTGCCCGCCCTTTTTCAGGCGGACGTATTCCCCGATGACGCGGACGATGTCCGCCTGCTGTTTCACCCGATCCGCAAAGGAGCCCGCTTCAGCCATCAAATCGTGCTTTCTCTATCGCCATACCGAGGACTTTCCTGTCCTCCTTTGTTACGCCGTGCGACCCTTGAAGGTTCTTGTTCCATCCGATCACTCTCACGCTTTGTGGGTTGCATCCAACGAAAAGTTTCCAGCCAACGATTCCTGGGATGTCCTGGTCGGCTATCTCGCAACCCAAACTCCTACTATATGCGTTTACGACGCCGCTACCGTTCAGAAGCAGAAGCCGAATACCTATTAGAGAGAGTTGCTGGCGGAGAAATGACACGTCGGCCTCGACCAGCTTTTTCCTCTGAGTGGTTCGCAGGTTACCCCACGTCGGATTGGTGGCCCATTGCACTAAATCCAGATGGCAAGCAGTGCCGGAGTAGTACGACGCTCCCAGCGGGTGGAGAATCTCCTCCAGATAGCCAAACCATGTTCGATATGGGCGTCTCTGAAAATAATTGTTGCAGCCTTCAAAAACCCTGCGAATAGCATCGGGAGATGCTGAGGGAAGATCGTTTTCGCAGATTGATGACAGAGTCTCTAATCGCCGGTTTGTTTCCGTCAACTCGTTTCCGCCTCGGTCAAGAAATTCAAGCCTGCTAGGGTTCAATCCAAGTGTGGCCACCTTCGCATTTCGCACGTCCCCGAACGAGACTACCGGTGTTGACCCCGGCACGACAGGCAAGCCATCCGGCTGGCGCTGCCTAATCCGAGTTTCGATGTATTCGGGTACGGGGAATCTCATGTTCCTGCCTATACCGAAAATATTCCACAGTGCAGTCAAGCTACTATCATGGTTCCCAGGCATGCTAGTCCTTTAATTCAACGACCGTAATTGCTGTCCCGCCACGGTCGTCGGCTTCGGCGCGAATGGCTTCGACCAACGGATGTGTTCTCAGAAATTCGGCGAGGCCGCGACGCAGGGCGCCGGTGCCGTGGCCGTGGATGATGCGCACGCACGGCTTGCCGGCCAGCACGGCCTGATCGAGGAATTTATCCGCGCGGCGTGTGGCCTCCTCCACGGTGCAGCCGATGACGTTGATCTCCTCCGCGGCGGGTTCGTCGGCAGGCTGGGCATGAACCGTGACACTGCCGGTGGCGGGGTGGCCGGCAGGCTTCGCCGCGGCCTCTTCGCTGACGATTGCGGTGATGTCGTCGAGAGCAACTTTCATGCGCAGCGGGCCGGCTTCAATCTCGGCGGAGCGGTCGTCGCGGCGGCGGAGCACCACCGGCTGGCCGAATCCCCGCACGCGCACGCGAGTGCCCGGCACCAATTTCTCGGGCGTGACCGGCTCCTGCTGGGGTTGGACCCCGGCGCCGAGATCCTGCTGCGAGTCGGCGAGGTGCTGCACGACGGCGGCGTTGGCTTCCTCGCGCGCATCGCCGCGCGCCTTCACTGCGCGGCGATGCGTCTGCTTCTCAAGCTGCGCGCGCAGCTCGCGGTCCTTCACCGCCTCGACGGCGCGTGCGATCTCCTGCTCGTGCTGCTTGAGGGCTGTGGCAAACTTCTGCTCGAGCTCGGCCAGGCGCCGGCGCTGGCGCTCGACCCACTCGGATTGCAGGCGGTGGCGCTCCTGCTCGAGTTCCTGTGCCTGGCGCGCCGTCTCGCGCTTCATCTCCTCGAGTTCGTCGCGGCTGCGGTGAAGATAGGCAATCAGGGCAGCGGCTTCGCGCGTTTCGGGGGCGAGTTGGGCGCGGGCCCGTTCGACGATGGCGTCGGCCAAGCCCAAGCGCCGCGCGATCTCGAGGCCGCTCGAGCCGCCGGGCACGCCGACCCGCAACCGGTAGGTGGGTTGCAGGCGGACTTCGTCAAATTCGACCGCGGCGTTGAGCACGCCCGGCGTACTCGAGGCGTAGGCTTTCAGGCGGTCGTGGTGCGTGGTGGCCAGCGTCAGGCAGCGACGCGCGCGGAACTCCTCGAGCAACGAAACGGCCAGCGCCGAGCCTTCCTCGGGCGCAGTGCCCGTGCCCATCTCGTCCACGAGCACAAGCGAGCGCGCGGTGGCCACTTCGAGCATGCTTTTCAGGTTCAGCACGTGCGCGGAGAAGGTGGAGAGGTCGGCAGCGATGGACTGCTCGTCGCCGATGTCCGCCAAGACGTGGTCGAACAGCGGCAACTCGGCCGATTCGGCCGCCACAGGGATACCCGATTGGGCGGCCAGCGCCGCCAGGCCCACGGTCTTCAGCGCGACGGTCTTGCCGCCGGTGTTGGGGCCGCTGATCACCAGCACGGTCTCCTCGCCGCCCAGCGCGAGCGTCATGGGAACGACGGAGCGGCCCTGCTGGCGCAGCTTGTCTTCGAGCACGGGATGTCGCGCGGCTTCGAGTTTGATCTCCGTGGCGGTGCCCAGCGCGGGCAGAGCGCAGTTGAACTCGCGCGCGAAGCGGGCGCGGGCGAAGGTGGAGTCGAGTTGGGCGATGGCCTCGGCGGCAAAGCGCAGGGGGCCGAGCTCGCCCTGCAACCGCTCGGTGAGCTCGCGCAGGATGCGGGCGATCTCTGCGGCTTCGTCTTCGCCAAGCTGAACGAGTTTGTTGTTGAGCTCGATGGATTCGAGCGGCTCGATGAACACGGTCTGGCCCGTGGCGCTCGAGCCGTGCATGACGCCCGGCACGCGGCGGCGGTCGGCCGAGCGGACGGGGATGACGAAGCGGTCGTTGCGCAGCGTCACGTAGTCGGCGCCCGGCTCTTCGCCTTGCGCGCGCAGGATCTGGCGCAGGGTTTTCTGGATGGTGTCGCGGGTGCGTCCGAGATTCGTGCGGATGCGTTTGAGTTCGCTCGAGGCGTCGTCGCTGATTTCGCCGTTGGGCAGGACTGCCCGGCGAATGGCCGCGGCGAGCGGCCGGAAATCACCGAGCGCCGCGGCGCGCCCGGCCCACAATGGGTATTTGGCCGCGTCGGCGCGGAACTGATGCTTCAACCAGGCGACCGTCTCGAGCAGCGAGGCCGCGTCGAGGATCTCCGCGGGCGAAAGCACCGCGCTGGGCGCGTCCAGCCGCGCCAGCCACTCCTCCGGGTCGGCCAGCGAGCCGAAACCCAGATCGCTGCCCGCGCGGAGAAAGGCGATGGCCTCGCGGATCAGCGCGAATGACGTTTCGAGCTGAGCGCGATCATTGCCGGGCGCGAGCTGCTCGACGCCCCGGCGTCCGGGCGCGCAGGTTGTGTAGCGGCGCAGAATCTCACGCAGGCGGTGAAATTCCAGAATTTCCTCGGCCGAACGTAGCAACCATGCCTCGCAAGTTCCAGCCCGCTCGAGGGGGCCGGATCCTCATAACATTGTCGTTCTGAGGGAGCAGCGTGCCCGCAGAACCTCAGCCGCACGGGTGAGATCCTTCGCTCCGCTCAGGATGACAACATCCTCTCTATTGTCGGGTCTTAGCTTCTAGTGTGCAACCAAGTGCTCGGCCAGATACCGGACCGCCTCGGCCGGTGTGGGCGCGGTGTGGATCAGGCGGTTGTTGGCCTCGCCCCGAGGTAGAGAGTGGCCGAGCTCAACTTCGCGGACGCGATCCAGAATGGGCTGCCAGAAATCGCCCAGCACGACGAAGGGCTTCCCCAGCATCACCGCTTTGTTGAGCATCTCCCAGACCGTGGCCAGCTCAACCAGGGTGCCGGTGCCACCTTTGCATGCGACGTAGGCGTCACCACGGCGGATCAATTCAAACAGGCGGTCTTGCCACGTCGCGACGCGCACCTCCTCATCCACCCAGGCGTTCGTGCGCGAGCGGAAGAATTCAGCCGTAACACCGACCGTGCGGCCGCCGGCTTCTTTGGCGCCGCGCGAGGCCGCCTCCATCACGCCACCGTAGCCGCCCGTGCACACCGTGAAACCCTGGCGAGCCAGCGCAGCGCCGAGCGCGCGGGCCTCTTCGTAATCGGCTTCGCCCGCGCGCGGGCGGGAGGAGCCGAAGAGGGTGACGACCCTTACCAGAGTAGCAGTCATGCGAAGGAAAACCCTCCAGAGGAATT
>JBGPZW010000158.1:0-7503 GCA_041493955.1 Terriglobia bacterium | reverse complement strand
AGGCCACCCTTGATCACCCAGGAGGCGCCGCCGATCAGGAGAAGAGTAAGCGAAAGGCCGATGAAAAACTTGGCCATGCCCATCCAGTCGATGTCAACCTGGCGAAAGAAATTCATTCTGGGTCCAGTCCCACCTAAATTAGACACCGGCCGGGGCGGTCTTGTTCCCGGCCGCAGCTTCTAGATACTCAACTCCGCCTGAGGCTCCATGCGCCCCAGGTGCCAGTCGAAAATCATCCGCGAAACGTAGATCGCGGTGAACAGGTTCGAGAGCAAGCCAATCACCAGGGTCACGGCGAAGCCGCGCACCGGCCCGGTGCCGAAGACGCCCAAGAAAGCCGCGGAGACCACCGTGGTCACGTGCGTGTCGATGATGGTCAGGAAGGCGCGCTTGAAGCCGGCATCGACGGCGGAGCCCGGGGCCTTGCCCGCGCGCAGCTCCTCGCGGACCCGCTCGAAAATGAGCACGTTGGAATCCACGCCCATGCCGATGGTCAGAATCACGCCGGCAATCCCCGGCAGAGTCAGCACGGCGCCGAAATAGGCCAGCGCGGCAAGCAGGATGACGAGGTTCAGGATCAGCGCCACCACGGCGTTTACGCCCGAGTTGCGGTAGTACATCACCATGAAGAGCATCACCACGATCAGGCTCACGACCGAAGCCTGGAGGCCGTGGCGGATGGAGTCGGCGCCGAGCGACGGCCCCACGGTGCGCTCCTCGAGATACTTGATCGAAGCGGGCAGCGCGCCGGCGCGCAGCACCAGCGCCAGGTCGTTCGCTTCCTCCGGACCGAAGCGCCCGGTGATCCGGCCGGAGTCGTCGATCCGGCTCTGAATTACGGGAGCGGACTGCACGCGGTGTTCGAGCACAATGGCCATCGGCCGGCTGACGTTTTGCTCGGTGAAGGGACCAAAGCGCCGCGCTGCTTCGGTGGAGAGGTTGAAGTGCACCTCGTAGAAACCGATGTTTTCCGTGCTGCGGTTGGCCACCGCGCTGCGCAGATCGCGGCCGGTCACAATCGGCGTGCGATCGAGCACGTACCAGTTCTCCGCACCCGGCTGGCCTCCCTGGCCTGCCTCAACCCTGCCGCGCACCAATTCGGTGCCGGGAGGCAGTACGCCGCCGTGCGCCGCGAGCGCGGCCGCCTCGGAGGGATACGTAGTGGTATCGGCCACGCGGCGCAACTCGAGCTGCCCGCCGGCTTGAATCACGCCCTTGGCGCGCGTCGGGTCGCCTTCGCCGGGGAGTTGCACCAGGATTTCGTTCTCGGCGCGGCCGTGCTGCTGGATAGTGGGCTCGGTCAGGCCGAGCTGGTCAATGCGGCGGCGAATGGTCTCCTCGGACTGGTCCATGGTCTGCTTCTGAATGCTGGCCACCGTGGTGGGCCGCATGGTGAGGAAGTAGCCGGAGGTTTCGCCGGGCGCTGGGGAAACGTCCCATTCGGAAAAGAGCTCACCAATGAGGTCGCGAAAGGCGCTGGATTGGTCGGGGGCAAGGTTGCGCACCAGGATGTGGGTGTCGTCCACTTTGCGGATCTCATCGTAGCGGATGTTCTTGTCGCGGAGCGGCGTGGTCAGCCGGTCTACGGTCTGGTCGGTGTGCATCCCCACGGCTTCCTGCACCTGCACCTGCAGAATCAAGTGCGTGCCGCCCTGCAGATCGAGTCCCAGCTTGATGCGCCGGGAAAAGTTCTCTCTGGCCTGCGCCCAGGAGGTAGGAAAGTCAGGCAGGCCGGCGAGGCCGTAGAAGCAAAGAAGAATGACCGCCAGGATGAACAGCGCTTTCCACTTGAGATGGGGATTCATCGTTCGACTTGGCGCGCGATGCGGAGTGCGGCGGCTAGCTCTCCTTCACTTCCGGTTGCAGGGCGGCGATGGCCGAGCGAGCGACCTTGATCTTCACCTGGTCGGCGATGCGGAGCTGCACGGCGTCGCCCTCGAGACCCACGATGGTGCCGTAGATGCCGCCGTTGGTGACCACTTTGTCGCCGGCCTTCAGCGCGCCGAGCATCTCGGCGGTCTTTTTCTGACGCCGCTGCGCGGGGAGAATCAGCAGGACGTAGAAAATCACCATGATGACGACCAGCGGCGCGAAGGTCAGCAGGCCGCTCGACCCCTGCCCTTGGGCCAGCAAGGCAAGATCCGCTGCTGCGCGGTTTCCCATAGCGTTCACTTTCTGTCCGCTCCACAGCCTCGGAAACCTACGGAGACAAGGAAGTCCTGCCCCCACGGGCAGGACCGGCGTTCCTTAGTCTGTTTGGACGCCTCGAGTATTCGAGCACCCCGCCACCGGGTTGCCGTCTCAGGGAGAGCCCGCCTCGAAGCGCGCCTGAAGCTCTGAAGAGAATCCAGCCAAATCCCCAAACAGAATAGCGTCGCGGATTTTCCGCATGATGTCAAGGTAAAAGTAGAGGTTGTGATGCGTGTTCAGGACAGCGGCGAGGATTTCGTTGGCCATGAACAGGTGCCGGAGGTAGGCGCGAGAATAGCGCCGGCAGACCAGGCAGCGGCAGGATTCATCCACCGGGCCGGGGTCTTCGGCGTAGCAGGCGTTCTTGATCAGCACGCGGCCCTGGCTGGTGAACAGGCAGCCGTTGCGCGCGTTTCGCGTGGGCAAGACGCAATCCATCATGTCGATGCCGTGCCGGACGTAGTCGGCCAGGTCTTCGGGCTTGCCCACGCCCATCAGATAGCGCGGGCGTTCGGCCGGCAGCCGCGCGGTGACCTCGGCGGTCATCTCACAGGTCAGCGTGTGCGGCTCTCCCACGGCCAGGCCGCCCACGGCATAGCCGGGAAAATCCAGCTCGATCATCTGGTCGGCGCTCTGGCGGCGCAGGTCGGCGTGGGCGCCGCCCTGCACGATGCCGAACTGCACTTGCTGCCCGGGATCGCCGTGCGCAGCGAAATAGTCGCGCGAACGGCGCGCCCAATCGCGCGTGCGTGCGGCGGCATGCCGGGCGTGCTCGTGGCTGGCGGGATACTCGATGCACTCGTCAAGGACCATCTGGATGTCGGAGCCCAGCGCCAGTTGGACCTCGACGGCTTTCTCCGGCGTCAGAAAATGTTCGGAGCCGTCCAGATGCGAGCGGAAGCGCACACCTTCGTCCGTAACCTTGCGGAGGTCGGCGAGACTGAAGACCTGATAACCACCCGAATCGGTGAGGATCGCGTGCGGCCAGGACATGAAGCGGTGCAGCCCGCCCAGGCGACGGATGGCTTCGTGACCGGGGCGCAGATAAAGATGGTAGGTGTTGCAGAGCAGAACCTGGACGCCGAGCCCCTCGAGCATCTCCTGGGTCATGCCTTTGACCGTCGCGGCCGTGCCGACAGGCATGAACGCCGGTGTGTCAATCACTCCGTGGGGCGTGGTGAGGCGGCCGAGACGCGCGCCGCTCGGGTCGGTCTTCAGGACCTCAAAATAAAACGCCATCCCCGGGAGTCTACCAGCAGCCGCGCGCTTTGCCGAGCCAGCCGCAGATCAGATGGCGGCCCAGCCGACCTTGGCGAGCACCCAGATGGCCCAGAGCCCGAAGACGATGCCTAAGGCTTTGCCAAGGGAAGCTTTCTTGGGATTGGCCGCTGAGAAGCCCACGGCCAGCAGGCAGAGAATCCAGATCCAGAAGATGTCCAGCGACGACGCCAGCGACTCCAGCCAGTGCGGAGCGTCGCTGCCCAGCATGGCCCCGACATTGGAGGCCAGGAGATGCTCCGGGTCAACGTCTGCATGTTTCTTTGCTGCCATGACCACAATGGCCAGCAGCGAGCCGATTCCCGAGGGGACGAGGGCATGCGAGGCGATCCCGAAAGAGTTGCCGAAGCGCAGCCCCGAGCCGGCGAACAGATTGAACGCGCCCCAGTAAACCAGTGCAAGAAACAAGGCCGCGATCGCCGGGCCTAGTGGCCCGAACACATAGGCGCTGATGGGTGCAATCTTGACCTGCACACTAAGCGCGTTCTGCTTTTGCTCTTCAGTGAGCCGCGCGAAGCGAGGATTCTGTTCCGCCTTCTGGCGGATGAAGCTGCCCCAGTCCACGCGCTGGTTCAGAAAGTAGCCGACACCCAGGCCCAGAATCGCCAGGACAGCAAGGGGCGCGATCCAGCTCGGGCGGCGCGCGATCTCTCCAAAGGTCGCCTGAGGACTGAACAAGGCGCCGAAAATTCGTCCAAAGTGATTGATGGGCTCCTGGGCTTCAGGAGCTCCGGGCGCAGCCGGGGTCGCAGTCGTTGCCATGGTTGGTGACCTCCATCGCAAGAAGTTGGTTGTTGCCGCTCTCGAAACACCAGTACGTGCGGCTTGGCCAAGAGTTTCGGGAGCGGTGAGTGTATCGCAAAAGTCCCTGGAATGGCACATGGGCGGCGGAAAGGTGGGGCCTTCGCCAAAGGAGAATGCGTTTGCCGGCAAGAGGCCGGCGCTAGGGAGAGATTCCTCGCCCCCGGCAAGGCCGGGGCTCAGGATGGCAAACGAGAAATGGCGCGTTCCCTCGACAATGCGCGGGACAAGGTCAGCGCGCTGCTGTTTAGGCCCGCGAAGCAAGAGGCGCCGGCGGCTAAGCGGGAACTTCGGGGACGGCAGTGAGCAGGGTCTGGGTGTAGGGATGCGCGGGCTCGCGCAGAACTTGCTCAGCCAGCCCGACTTCGACGAATTTTCCCGCCTGCATCACCGCGATGCGCGTGGCAAGTTGGGCGACCACCGGCAGGCTGTGCGAAATGAGCAGGTAAGTGAGGGCAAGTTCGCGCTGAAGGGTTTGCAGCAGCTCGAGGATCTGCGCGCCCACCGAAACGTCGAGCGCGGAGACCGGTTCGTCGGCCACCACCAACCGCGGCCGCAGCACCAGCGCCCGCGCAATCCCGATGCGCTGCCGCTGCCCGCCGGAGAACTCGTGCGGGTAGCGCGACATCGCGTCGGCACCCAGGCCAACGGTTTCCAGAATGGCGCGCACGCGCTCGCGGCGCGCGGCGCGAGAAAGCGCCGGCTCGTGGATTTCGAGCGGCTCGCCGACAATCCCTTCGACGCGCAGCCGGGGGTTGAGCGAGGCGAACGGGTCCTGAAAAACCATCTGCATCTCGCGGCGCAGGCCGCGCAGCTCCGCGCCGCGCGCGGCGAGCAGGTCGCGGCCGCCGAAGCGGACTTCGCCCGCATCGGCCGGAATCAGCCGCAGCAGAAGACGCGCCAGCGTGGTTTTTCCACTGCCGGATTCACCCACGATGGCGAGGGTTTCTCCGAGTGCCAGATCGAGGCTCACACCGTCCACCGCGTTCTGGCGCGGCGCGCCGCGGCCGGCGTCGGCAAACACTCCTGCCGCAGTGAGGAAACTCTTGCGCAAGTTGCGAGCTTCAAGCAGGGGAGGTTCGCTCATACCTCAACGCTTCTCCGCCACCAGGAACAGCGAGGTCTGCCCGAATTCCAGCTCCGGCGGCGCGCCCGGCGCCGCAGGCGCGAAGTGTGGATGGAACCCGGCGGCATCGCCCGGCATCGAGGTTTCCATGAGGCAGCGCGTTGCAACGTAGGCGGGAGTGCCCGGAGAGCAGCCCATGATCTGCATCCAGTGATCAAATTGCCGCGTGCGTTCGCCGGTCTCCGTGGCCAGCAGGCGCAGCCCGGCGGCTTGGACCAAGGCGCGGAACTGGGCGGAAGCCAGCGTGCACGCATGGGAAGAGTCGCGGGCGCGCTCGATGCGGTTGTTCCACTCCGGGTCGGCACCCTCGGGTACGATCAAGTCCACCGCGGCCAAGCGTCCGCCCACTCGCAGCACGCGAGCCATCTCCCGAACCGCGCGGGCTGGGTCGAGAAAATGATGGAAGCTGTAGGCGCACACGGCCAGTTCCAGCGCGGCGTCGGGCAGAGGGAGCGCGTTCGCATCGGCACACGCGAAGGTCATGTTCGCGAGGGCATCGCGCGCGGCGGTTTGCTGCGCTTCGGCCAGCATGGCCGGGGTCAAGTCCAAACCGAGGATGAAGCCCACGCGCACGGCAAAGGCGCGCGTAAACGTCCCCGGACCGCAGGCCAGGTCCACGGCAGTGGCGCGCGCTGCATCCGGAAAACCTGCGAGGGCCAGGCTGGCCAGGCGCTCGGCCTCCTCGCTGCGCATGCTGAGTGCAAAGCTGGCGAACTCGCGCGCGGTGCGCGTAAAGCGATCGCGCACGCGGTCCAGGTGGTCACGGTCAGACGCGCTCATCGGGTCACCTCTTCGGCCGCCGGCTCGACGAGGATACACCGCGCGCGATGCTCGGGAGCGGCGGCGCGCAGCTCCGGCACGGCGGCTGTGCATTCCGCGCGACGATAGTGGCAGCGCGGCTCGAAGGCGCAGCCGGGCGGAAGCGCGTTGAGCTGCGGCACGGCGCCTGCAATCGGTTCGAGTTTGCGCCGGCGGAGTCGCGGCGAGGCGCGCAGCAGACCTTCGGTATAAGGATGCCTCGTCCGGCGAAGCACCTCGGCGACCGGACCTTCCTCGACGATGCGGCCGGCGTACATCACCGCGAGACGATCGGCGACCTGCGCGACCACACCGAGGTCGTGCGTAATGAAAAGCAGACCGAGGCCGAGTTCCCGGCGCAATCGCGCCAGCAGCTCGAGAATCTGCTTCTGCACGGTGACGTCGAGGGCAGTGGTGGGCTCGTCGGCGATGAGGATCCGAGGATCTGCGGCCAGCGCCATGGCAATCATGGCCCGCTGGCGCAGGCCGCCGGAGAGCTGGTGGGGATACTGCCGGGCGCGAAGCTCCGGTTCGGGCACCGCGGCGCGCTCAAGAGCCCCGACGGCGCGGCGCTCGATTTCACCGGCACTGACCGCTGACTCACCGCGAACCCGTCGCGGCAAGTGGGCACGAATGGCTTCCTCGATCTGCTCACCGACGCGTAGCACCGGGTTGAGTGCGGTCATCGGCTCCTGGAAAACCATTCCGATTTCTCGTCCGCGCACGGCAACCAGTTCGCGTTCGCTGAGGGTGGTCAGATTCAAACTCCCCGCGCCAGCCGCATTGCGCGCGGCCAGCCAGGCCTCGCCCGCACGACGCGCGCCCGGCGGAAGCAGGCCCATCAGGGCCAGAGACAACATCGTCTTGCCGCAGCCCGATTCGCCCACGAGGCCGAGCGTCTCGCCCGGCGCGAGCTGAAAAGAGACGTCGTTGACGGGGCGCACCCAACCCGATGGAGTCGGCAATTCCACGGTCAGGCGGCGGACATCGAGCAGGAGAGCCATGCTGGAATCATAGAAGCGAAAACCGAAAAACGAAACTCGAAACTCGGCCCCGCGGACAAGAGAGATGATAGTGCCTTGCGCGGCGCAGTGGTGTATGTCCAAGGAGGGATTCCTTCCGGCAAGGCCGGAATCCTCGATCGCTGCGCTCGGAATGACAGCCACTGCCAGGCACAGTGGTCGGGTTCCCTCAATTTGGCTCGGGGCAAGGTCGGCCTGCCGCTACACAACTATCCAGGTGAAGTCGCGGAGGCACTGCGGGGCTCAGCGGCGAGAGAGGGGGATGACGAACTTGAGCGCGGTGTGGGT
>JBGPZW010000169.1:0-7135 GCA_041493955.1 Terriglobia bacterium | reverse complement strand
GCTACCGATGCCCGCACCGCTTTGTTTTGAAGGCCAGCGTCTGCCGGCAAGCTACGCGAACTTCTACGTTGCTAACTCCGCGGTGTTGGTCCCCACATTTAATGACCCGAAGGACCGGGTCGCGCTCGGCCTTCTCGGCGAATTATTTCCCACTCGTACGGTGGTCGGCATCCATTCGGTGGACTTGGTGTGGGGGTTCGGGACGCTGCACTGTATGACGCAGCAGCAGCCCTGCTGATTGTTTCCTCCCATGACGCGTGTGGCGTCGGTTTCATTGCGCAGCTCGGCCGCACGGACTCCCGTGAGGTCGTGGAGCGCGCCCTCACGGCCCTCGTTGCAGGAGCACACGGGACTAGCACGTCCCATTTCTCCGCCCCGATTCTTGAAAGGAAGTTTCCTGTGGCCGGCGCAAATCGCTGGTGCCTATGGGTGTGCCCTGAGGCCGTCAAAAAAGACCGTGGTGTAATCGCGGATCAGCTTTTCTTCACTCAGGCCGCCGCCCGGCCGATACCACTGATAGATCCAGTTGATCATTCCGAGCAACGCGAAGGCTGCCGCGCGCGGGTGGATCTCGTTCTTGGTTCCCAGCTTCCTCTGCACTTCTTCGATGGTCTCTTCGAGGAAGTGGATATAGGCCTTCTTGCGCGCGTCGATCTGCTTGCGGCGGCGAGAGGGAAGTGTCCGGTTCTCGTGCAGAATGACGGTGATTTCGCGGTCCCGACCGCGCAGAAGCATTCCGATATGACGCGCGATGCAGGCCCGAAGCCGCTCTTCAGGATCTGGGATCTGCCGCACGACGTCTAGCACCTCCTCGTTGAAGACATCCAGCCCGTGGTTCATGATCTCGTACAGGATTTCGTCCTTGCTTTGGAAATGGTGGTAGAGCGCTCCCTTGCTCAGGTTCAGGGCCGAGGCGACATCCTGCATCGAAGTGGCCTCGTATCCGCGTTCCTGAAAGAGCCGAGCAGCGGTTCGTAGGATGTCACGCCGCGAGTCGGTGACAGCCGGAGGCTTCATCAGCACCCATACTAGCGTAGGAGGAAGTCGGGGCGCAAAAAAGAGTTGACAGGCAAAGGGGAAACCCCTATTCTGCCCGCCTAACCGACCGGTCGGTTAGGCGGGCCGGTCGAGTTCCCGACAGGGGGAGTTCCAGAATATGCCTGCAAAACTCTTCTATGGAGCGGATGCGAACCCTGCCGTTCTCCACGGTAAAACGATTGCGGTGATCGGTTACGGCAGCCAGGGCCACGCCCAGGCCCAGAATCTGCACGATAGTGGGCTGGAGGTTCTGATCGGTATTGAGCCGTCGAGAGCCTCTGCCCAGAAGGCTGCACAGGACGGGTTCACCGTGCTCGAGGTGGCCGAGGCTGCGCGCCGGGCGGACTGGGTTCAGATATTGGTTCCGGATGAGCATCACGCTGGCGTCTATCGGTCGGTTGAGCCGCATTTGCGGAAAGGCAAGGTGCTGGGTGTGTCGCACGGGTTCAGTGTCCACTTCAAAGCCATCCTGCCGGTGGCCGACGTTGATGTGGTGATGATCGCGCCGAAAAGCCCGGGTCACCTTCTACGCCGCGTTTATGCCGCAGGCGGGGGAGTCCCCGCGCTGCTTGCCGTGCACCAGGATGCCAGCGGACGCGCCCAGGAATACGCTCTGGCCTACGCCGCTGCGATCGGTTCGACGCGGGCGGGGGTCTTGGAAACGACCTTTCAGGAAGAGACGGAGACCGACCTGTTTGGCGAGCAGGCGGTGATCTGTGGCGGGCTGGCTTCGCTCATCAAGAACGGCTTTGAGACCTTGGTACAGGCCGGCTATCAGCCTGAGGTCGCCTATTTCGAGTGCCTTCATGAGATGAAACTCATCGTGGATCTGATCTACGAGGGCGGTTTGGCATGGATGCGCCATTCCATCTCGAACACGGCTGAGTATGGCGATCTGACCCGCGGGAGTCGGGTCGTGGGGGAAACGAGCCGCGCGGCCATGCAAGAGATCCTGGCCCGCATTCGGGACGGCAGTTTTGCCCGCGAGTGGATGCAGGAAAATGCGGCCGGCTGCAAGAACTTCGCGGCCCTGCGCGAAGAGGAAAAACACCACTTGATTGAGCAGGTCGGCGGTCAGCTCCGCGCGATGATGCCGTGGCTGAAGGCCGCGCCGAAGAAGACCGAGGAAGGAGTACCGCTGGCTGCCAAAGCGTGAGCCGCGCCGGGTGTATGCGAACGGGAGCCGAGATCGTGTGGGCGTGCCTGCGTGCTGAGGGGGTGGATACCGTCTTCGGCTATCCAGGCGGAGCCGTAATCCCTCTCTACGACGCCCTCGCTGGCAGTGGCGTTCGCCACATCCTGGCGCGCCACGAGCAGGGCGCCGTCTTTGCCGCCGGAGGCTATGCGCGCTCAACTGGGAAGGTGGGGGTGGCGATTGCAACTAGCGGTCCCGGTGCCACCAACCTGGTCACGGGCATTGCCGATGCCAGGATGGATTCGGTTCCGCTGATGTGTATCACCGGGCAAGTGCGCACAGGGCTCATCGGGACGGACGCTTTCCAGGAGACGGACGTCTTCGGCATGACCTTGTCCCTGACCAAGTGGAGTCGGCTCGTGCTGTCCACAGAGGAAATCCCCGAGGTTGTGGCCGAAGGGTTTCACCTCGCGCGCAGCGGCCGGCCCGGCCCCGTGCTCCTCGATTTTCCGGTGGATCTGCTGAAAGGCAAGGCAGACGTTAGAATTCCCGCATCGTACCGCCCGAAACCAAGGTCACATGGTCCGCACTCGGCAAGAACAGAATTTCCCGCCGCTGCGCTTCGGTCCCTGCTCCTGTCCTCGGGAAAGCCAACTGCTCTGGTGGGGGCGGGAGTGAAGCTGGCGGGAGCACATTCGGCACTGGAGCGGCTGCTGGATGCCTTGCAGGTTCCCACCGGCGCCACGCTGCATGGCCTGGGAGCAGTCTCCCACGCAAAGCCGTACTTCCTGGGGTTGGTCGGTATGCACGGGAGTCGCGCTGCTAATGTGGCCCTCAACGAAGCGGATCTGCTACTGGTGTTCGGGGCGCGCTTGGACGACCGCGTGACCGGCGATCCTTCAAAATTTGCCCTTGGTGCACGCATTGTCCACCTGGAAATCGACCCGTCACAGGTGCATCGGGTGCGCAACTATGAGTTGCCGATTCTAGGAGACCTGGCGGAGACCATTCCTCAGTTTCATGACGCTATTGCGGATCTTCGGCTGCCGAGCTGGGGCGATTGGAAAAAATCTCTTGCCGAACTAAGAAACAGCGAAAATAACGCTCCTGGAAAGGCCCTACCGGCACTGCACTTCTTTGACGAGCTGTATGCGCTGCTGCCGGAGAATGCCATCGTGGTTGTAGATGTGGGCCAGCACCAGATGTGGGCGGCTCAGCGATACCGTGCCCATTCTCCCCGGGGCTTTATCACTTCGGGTGGGCTGGGGGCCATGGGCTTTGCGCTCCCTGGGGCCATCGGGGTTCAGCTCGCCCGACCCACTGCTCTGGTGGTTTGCATCTCGGGAGACGGCGGCATCCAGATGAATATCCAGGAGCTCGCCACCATCCGGCGCTACGGACTCGCGATCAAGGTGCTGATTCTGGACAACAAGTTCCTCGGGATGGTCCGGCAGTGGCAGCAGCTCTTCTACGACCACAACTATGCAGAGACCGACCTGAGTGACAACCCGGACTTCGTGATGCTGGCCGGCGCCTACGGAATCCGTGGCCGCCGGATCGGCGTCGATCCGTCGCAGATCAATGGGCTGCCTGCCGATACCCGCGAAGTCCTAAAGGCCTTTCTCGATTCGCCTGACCCGGAGTTGTTGGTGTTCGACTGTCCCCCGGAAGCCAATGTTTTTCCCATGGTTCCGTCCGGAGCTGCTATTTCCGAAATGTTGCTGGAGGAGAACTGAGCCATGCAAGCTGCAAACACAACCACCTATCAGTTTGAGATTGCCTACTACAACCGGCAAGGAACACTGATGCGGATTCTGGGAATTGTCACCCGGCGGGGCTTGGAGCTGCCCTATGTCCATGCAGAAACAAGCGGCGATATGCACAAGGTGACCCTCCGAGCCACCGTAAACCCCAAGCAGTTGGGCCAACTCTGCCGAGAATGGAGCGTCACTCCGGACGTGGTCGAAATCCGGGAGCCGATCAGAGTCCTCGGAACCTGGAACGCTTTTCGGAGGGCGCGAGGCAAGGTTTCCGCCAGGATGCGGGGCCTGGCGAGAGCCGAGTCGCCGCGGCAGCCGTGGCGTGCAGCGCTAGCCCGGCTTTTCGCCTTCGTTCCGTCCCGTTGAAGGTCAACTCGAATTCCTCTCTGCCCATGGATCTGAAACACCGCAGCCGAGCTATCACCAGCGGGCGTGACCGCGCTCCTGCGCGAGCCATGTTCAAGGGCATCGGCTTCACAGATGCTGACCTTGACCGGCCGCTTGTCGGTGTGGCGAACACCTGGATTGAGACCATGCCCTGCAACTTCCATTTGCGCACGCTGGCCACGAAGGTCAAAGAAGGGATTCGCGCCGCCGGCGGCACGCCCATGGAATTCAATACCATCGCCATCAGCGACGGCGAAACCATGGGCACTGAGGGCATGCGCGCATCCCTGGTCAGCCGCGAGCTGATTGCGGATTCGATCGAGCTGGTCTGCCGCGGGCAGCTCTTCGATGCCGTCGTGGCTCTGGTGGGATGCGACAAGACCATCCCCGCGGCGGCTATGGCGCTGGTCCGGTTGAATATTCCCGGCCTGGTGCTCTATGGCGGCACGATCGCGCCGGGCTTCTATAGAGGGCGTGAGGTCGCCATCCAGGATGTCTTCGAAGCCGTGGGCGCGAATGCCGTTGGGCGTATGACCGACGACGAGCTGAAGGAGCTCGAGAACGTAGCCTGTCCTGGAGCCGGCGCGTGCGGTGGCCAATACACGGCCAACACCATGGCCATGGTCATGGAGCTGATCGGCCTTTCCCCGATGGGTTTCAACAGTGTACCTGCTCTCGAACCCCGGAAGGATGAAGTGGCTTTCCGCTGCGGTGAGATCGTCCTGAATTTGCTTCGCAGCGGGATCCTGCCAAGAGACATCCTGACCCGCGCGGCTTTCCACAACGCCATCGCGGGCGTGGCCAGCACCGGCGGGTCCACCAACGCTGTGCTGCACTTGCTGGCCCTGGCTCGGGAGGCCGGCGTTCCCCTTTCGATCGATGATTTTCAGACGGTTAGCGCGCGCACGCCGTTGTTGGCCGACCTGAAGCCTTCGGGGAAGTACTTCGCCACCGACCTTTACCGCGCAGGGGGAACAACGCTCGTCGCCAAGCGCTTGCTCGAGGGGCGATACGCCGAGGGATCGGCCCTGACCGTCACCGGGCGGAGCCTCGCCGAGGAGGCGTCGGCAGTAGAAGAACTCCGCGGTCAGCAGGTCGTCCGGTCATTAGACCGACCGCTGAAAAGCAACGGGGGCCTCTACATCCTGCGCGGGAATCTTGCTCCGGAGGGCTGTGTGGTAAAGCACACCGGAAGCGAAGTGCCGTTTCACCGGGGGCCCGCGCGCGTCTTTGACTCCGAAGAAGAAGCCATGACAGCCGTGGCCGCGAAACAGATTTGCCCTGGTGACGTCGTGGTCATTCGCTATGAAGGGCCACGCGGCGGCCCGGGAATGAGGGAAATGCTGGGCGTGACCGCAGCCATTGTTGGGGAAGGGCTGGGCTCGTCGGTTGCACTGGTGACGGACGGGCGTTTCAGCGGAGCTACCCGCGGGCTGATGGCCGGGCATGTCGCCCCGGAAGCAGCACTCGGGGGTCCGATCGCTGCGCTGCGTGAGGGAGATATCGTCACCATTGACCTCGGTGCAGGTACCGTCTCAGTAGAACTAGACCTGGCGACACTCGACAATCGTCTGTCAGACTGGCGTCCCCCAACTCCGCGCTATGCCCAAGGAGTGTTCGCCAAGTATGCCACGCTTGTTTCCTCTGCGCCGGAGGGCGCGATCACGCGACCAATACAAAAATAAGTTTTTGGTGTACGGCCACGATGTCATCTGTCAGCCGCAGAGCCAGCATGGAGCAGCGGGCGGCTATCGGTCGGCTGACATCACAGCGCGGAACCTGTTGCTAGGTTTGCGGTGGAATAAGGGAGGTGTGGCACGTGAGAACTGCGTGATGCACCCCTCTAATTCAGACACTCAAGGGCTCCACTATTAGTGAAGGCGCGAACGGTTGGACGACCGCGCAGCGGAGTCCGGTGTATCAGCGATGCTGCGACCCCTCACTGTACTCGGCCAGGAAACGTCCCATCGCTGCCTGCAGCCGCTTCTCATCGTATTGGCTGAGCCAGGCGGGCAAGCTGTAGCCCCAACCTCTACTTTGACAACTGTGGAGGTGGTCCGATGCCCGGAAAGATGTCATAGACATAGTCGTGGGCGTCCAAGGCGATCTTGCTCAAGGTGCCTGCTTGAACGCGCTTGGCGATTTCCTCGCGGGAGAGGTCGAAGATCGCCTCCAGAATCTGCCCGCGCTCCTGCTTGTTCGCCTGCCCCACAACGAAGAGCACGCGGGCGCTGTGCTGGATGTAGCGGGGCGAAAGCAGTTGCCGCTTCAAGATCTCCATGATGACGGGCGCTTTGGCGCGGTCAAAGCGGCCTGGATCGCCGCGGCGGTCCAGCTCGGCAAAGAACTCCGATGTCCATTCGTTGTGGTAGTTCCACAACTTCTCGAATAGCTCCTTGGTGAAGCGGGTCCCGGCCTTGATCTCGGAGGCGTTCACAGCTGGTACGACCCCATCCTCGGTGAGCGCCGGCCGCTTGAGGTAGCCATCCTTGGTGATGACGGCCTTGTGATGGACGAGGCTCCACAGCCACGACACATCGATCCGGTAGGTGGCGAGATCATTCATGAACCGCAGCGAAAGTTCGTAGTCGTCGATCGCCGCCGCGAAGTTACCGTTGAGGATCTGGAAACCGTAGTTTGCCGCCATGTAGAACGCGTGTTGAATGTGCTCAGCGGTGATTTCACCCTTCGGTACGCCATAGATGGCGTCCCAAAGTTCTTGCGTGAAGAGTTTCTCCGGCGTGTCAAGCATGTCCCGGGTGATGACTCGGGGCATGATCTTCCCCTGCGGGTTCAATAAACCCCGGGACTGCAG
>JBGPZW010000076.1:0-16111 GCA_041493955.1 Terriglobia bacterium | reverse complement strand
TCCTTCGGAATCGTCTTGCTTCTGGCCGGTTCCGGATCGGCCAGGGCAGGGTCCGGCAGCAGCGCCTCGAGCGCCCGGTAACGCGCGAGCTCGGCTTCGCCGAGCATGGCCACTTGCTCGGCATTGAGCGGCAGGAGGTACGCATTTCTCAGCAGGTAGTTGTAGTTCTCTTCCCCCATCGGCGAGAAAGCCGCCATTCCGGGCAGGCGTTGTTCCAGCCAGTCGGCAAAGCCGTGGAGAGCCGCGAGCGCTGCGTCTCGCGAGCGAATCAGATCCTGCAGCTCCTGTGGAGAGAGGTCTTTCGCCAGCGTCATGAGACTTTCCTTGAACAGGCTGTCAATGGACCGCGCCGATTCGATAGCAAGCTGCGCGTAGAGGCGAACCGGTCTTTTCAGATTCCGCTTGCCCTGCTCGAGCAAGGCAGGCATTTTCGCGAGGCGCGCCGCGGCGGACAGTGCACGGGTGCGCGGTGGCGCGTACTCCTTCTTGAGCAGCGAGAAAATGGCGTTGCTGCACTCGTGGACGTACGTTTGAGGATTGGTCTCTTCAAACTGCACCACCCGGCCCCAAAAGGCCTCGCGTTCAAGCTGCGCGCGAAACAACAGCCAATCAATCCGGTCGTCGCGGCTCCAGGATTCGGCTGGCATCGCCTTGACCAGAGCGAGCAGTTGGTTGACGTGCTGGCGCTGCACGGCAATGGCCTCCTCGGAAAAATCTGTCAGGCGATCGTCCCAGGTGTGCAGGCCTTGATCGCTGCTTGCAACCGGATGGTTCTCATTGCGCCAGCCGTAGTATTCCGTCGCCATCTGGCGGAGCCTGGCGGGCAACCGATTCTCCTGCGCAGAAAGAACTTGGCAGAAAACCACAAAGAGAGCGATCAACAAGAGAGCAGACGCTCGCATGATTCCTCCCTCAAACCGCGCCAAACCATACGCGAGCGCCTGAGCCGTTTCAAGTTGTTCCCGTAGCAGAGTTGAGCATGAAGAAGCGGCTGTTTGCGAGGCCGGTGAATCCACAAGTATGAGCTAAGCGTATGAGCTTCGAGCCGAACACTTTTCGGCCATAGGCGCGGCACACCCATAGCGGCACAACCTAAGACTTCTTGACCACGATTTCGACGCGCCGGTTTTTCTGCCTGCCGGCAGGGTCATCGGAGCCGTCCGGATTGTTATTCGCAGCCACCGGCTTGGCCTCAGCCCATCCTTTCGTGGAGATGCAGCCTCCTAGGCCAGCTGAGGATGCTAGAGACCGATCGGACTCAAGAAATTTGTGCCGTACTTCTTTGTCAATGCTTCGATGAAACTCGGCTCCACAGACCGAATGAAGGACAAATCTCCGCGGAGACTTGCCTTTTCCTCATCCGAGAGAAGATTCCGCGAATACCGATAAACGAGAGACTTCACTCTCCGCTTCCTTGCGCGGCCGACAGAGACTCTCTTAGTGGAGGTCAACACTAACCCTGTAACCAGGCGTAATCTCTTTCGCGAAGTGAAAACAGTCTTAGCATCATTAAGCTGAAGTCGGGGCGAATCGCGTCGTGCTATGTCTGCACGGACCTGCACCAAGAGGTCGGCCAACAGGTTTCTGTGATTTGTCGAAAAGCAGAGATCATCGGCGTAGCGAGAGTATGCGATCCCTTCTGCTTCGCAGCGTTCTGCCCAGTCTTTGTCAAACTCAAACATAACAGTGTTCGAGATGGTCGGCGAACTGGGTGCGCCTATGGTTAGACTCCCCTGTCTGCAAACTAGGCGCTGGATCGTTTCGTAGTCGGATTCAGAGGAGATAGCGCCCCTGAACAAGTGCGCGTTGCGCCTCAATGTTTCAACTACGTCCGACGCTCGGATCGATGGGAAGAACTCCGCGAAATCTACCTTGAGAAGGAAATTATTCCCAGAATGGATTTTGGCGTGTTGCGCGATGTTCATTCCTTTACGATAGCCGTAAGCTGAGGCGTGAATGGGCAGGCGATCGAAAACATTTCTGGCAATCCAGCGCTGAACTAGCTTGAGTTCCCTCGATGGGTGATAAATGTCGCGCGTGCCGCCACTCTTCTTGCGTATCGTGAAGTGGAAGTATCTGTGGGAGGCAGTCTTGGCCAGAGTTCCGACATAGCTCGCCGGTATGCCAAGGTCACGCGCAATAAGCTCCAATATCACGATGAAACCCACGCTCGGACAGCCTCGAATAGTTCCGGGCGATGGTTTTGATAGTATTCGGTCATGCGAGCAACTAGGGTTTCCTTCATGTTTGCGGTATCGAATTCCAACATTGATTCCCTGTCCTTAGCCACGGCGTAACGACCATTGAAATCGGTTACGAAACTCGCGCTCACCAAAATCGCGAGCATTCTACGCACGCTCTCCAAACCAGCTGGGCCGAAGGTCTCCTTGATTGCATAGCGCAAATCCTCAAGGGTCGCCAGCCTCAGGATATGGAGCATCTCGAGGATCACAATCATCCTTTGTTTCAGATCCAGCTTCCCGTAGGGGGCATATGTGAATCGCTCCCTTTTTTCCGTCGTTTTCCATATTTCCAGCTTCCGCTTGATGACTGCAAAATCGTCAATCGGATCAGCTGTCCTGACGTCTATTCGTGGGCTGAAGACTGAGCGAGAATCAATAGTTCTGAGAGGGCCGTTATTCAGGAAGGACGGTTCACCGCGAAATTTGGAGTCGTTTGCCACCATGGTCTTTATCGGGATGCCATCCGCATTGGAGAAAAAGCCAACTTCTGAGAACGAACCAGGGCTTTCTGGGAAGATTATGAGGATATCAGCGACTTGAGCGATGAGTTTTTCAAAGAATCCTAGATTAACGGCGCGGGAGTGCCTGTACAAACGCATTTGCTTGAAGGCTTCTTCGGCCAGGACGACAATGAAGTCAGGTAGCTCGCTCTTGGACCATTGGAGGAATTGACGGCGGAGAGTAGGGTCTGTTCCTTTGATTTCTTCGATGGGGCCGCCGCATACGAAGAGGAAAAACTTCTTCCTACTGTCGAAAACTGACCCCTCGAAAGCTTTTTTCACTTCTGCGAGCAGTTTCGGGGCGGCTGGGTGGGAAAACTCTCCCATAAATAGTGTGCCTCTTACTCAAGCGCAGCGGCGGCGGCGCCCTCCAGCGTATAGCTGGAGGGCGACGACGACGCTATAAGAATCCTACGCAAAGCAATTCGGCCTGGCTATAAGCCCGGCACAGAGCCAATGACCGCAAAGTTCGAGACAAGGCTCCACTAAGAAGCACATCCATATATTACTCTCTTTCTCCCGCGTCAAGGGTTAACCAACGCTCATGTCAATGAGGCAGCTACTGCGCGAGGACTTTGTGCAAGACGACGCCGTGCACCCCTCACCTGCTCCAGTCTCTTCGTCGTAGTTGGATCGAAACGGCTTCTGTCTAGAACCCTTCCATGAGTTCGGAGCATTTGCGAACTCCGGGCGGAATTGCGATTCGGCATGTGCGCAAGGCAAGACCCAGGCACATTCCCAAGTTCAGCGCGCGTTCAGCCGCATAGGTTCTTACTTACGCCCGTACCGGTCACACCGCGAACGCGACCACATCCCCAAATCCGTTTGTACGGACATGCAGGGCTGGCGAGCCGCCACGCGCCACTGGCAGGTGTAGCACTTTTCCCCTTCGTATAGCCTACCCCGTCAACGCTCACCGCGGGCCCGCGACAGCCCTGCATCGGGTTGAACTCACCTCGTGGGCGCAAATAGTTCAGCTGATGCAGCCGGCCATGGCCTGGTGACGCCGGACGGTTCTGCCCTTTTCTGCTATTCTCTCAGCCGTGCGAGCGAGCTTCTTTTCGGCCATTCTTCTGCTGATCGCGAGCGCGCTAACTCTGCTAGTGCCGAGCTTGCCGGCACAGGCACCGCCGCAAGAGCAGCCGCCCGCGCCTCCTGCTGCCGGGGTTGCGCCGCCCAAGGCGACCGCGCCGACGCCACAAACGCCTGCTCCGGCGACCCCGCAGCCGCCCGCAACTCCGCCGAAGCCCACCCTCAGTGTGGTCGTGTTGGACCCGGCGCACGGCGGCGCGGACGCGGGCGCGCGCGGCCCGAGCGGCGTGCTGGAAAGCGAAGTGGTGTTGAGCTTCGCGCGCGCGCTTCGAGCGCAACTCGAAGCGCAGGGCCTGCGCGTGGTGCAGACGCGGCAGGTCAACGAGAATCCGTCGTTCGACGATCGCTCAACCGTGGCCAACGGCCAGCGCAACGCCGTGTTCATCAGCCTCCATATTTCCTCCACCGGACCCGTTGGTACCGCGCGCGCCTATTCGGTCGCCGCAGCCGGCACCGGGATGCCCCGCGCAGGGCCGATCCCCTGGGACCGGGCGCAGGAACCTTACGCGGATCTGAGCCGTCACCTCGCCGAGCTGGTTCAGGTGCAACTCGCGCAAAAATTCCGTGGCTCCCCGGAAGTGCCCGCGCTCGCGGCGGTGCGGCAGTTGCGCACCGTGGCGGCTCCAGCAATCGCGATTGAAATCTCCAGTGTTTCCGTGGCGGAACGCGCCCAACTCGAGCAGATAGCTCCGGGGCTGGCCAGCGCCGTGGGCCGCGCCCTGGAAGCCTTCCGGCCGCTCTATGAAGCGGGAGCGAAATAATGTCGCGCCGGTTGAGAATCATCCTGAGCGGGCTGGTGGTCGCCGTCGCGATCGCCGGGTTTTATTCCCCGCGGCTCTACCGCACGGTGTTGCGCCTGGCGCGGCCTGCGCGCACCGAGGAGCAGGCGCGGCGCGAAGTGACACAACCGCCGATCGCCACGCCCACCGACGTAGAGGTGAAGGCGAGAATCTTTTGGGCTTCGACCACGGCGCCGGGCATTCTGGAGCCGGTCGAGATCGAGCTAGCTCTCTCCGCCGATCCGGTGCTGCGCTCCAAGCAATTGATCAACGCGCTGATCGCCGATGCACCGTCGCCGGAGCAGCACACCTTGCCGGAAGACGCCACCCTACTCGAGTTTTATCTGCTGCCCGACGGCACCGCGGTGGCCGACTTCTCCGACACGCTCTCAACCGAGACTCCGTCCGGGATCCTGAACGAGCAGATGGCCGTGGATTCGATCGCGCGCACCCTCGCGGCCAACGTCGCCGCCGTCCGGCGGCTGAAGATTCTCATCCACGGCCAGGAGGCGGAAACCTTGGCCGGGCACCTGGACCTCACCGGCTTCTTCGCCGTCCGCGCGGAGGCTCCGGCCGCCGCGCCTGCGCCGCCGGCCAGCGCGCCCGGCAAAGCTCCAGGAGGCGGGTTGA
This sequence comes from Terriglobia bacterium, assembly GCA_041493955.1. Lineage (GTDB taxonomy): Bacteria > Acidobacteriota > Terriglobia > Acidiferrales > UBA7541 > QHYU01. The sequence goes on along the minus strand of JBGPZW010000076.1, from coordinate 10,867 downwards.
CACCGCCCGGCGCGCCCGGCAAACTGGGATACTGATCTCGAAGTTGATGGCCAGCACTGTCCAACCGGCGGGAGGAAATGTGCGAAGCGACGGACGCGCCCCCGATCAGATGCGCCCGGTGAAGCTCACCCCGGACTTCATTCCCACCGCCGAAGGCAGCGTGTTGATCGAGGTCGGACAGACGCGTGTGATTTGCACGGCCACGGTGGACGACGGCGTGCCCTCGTTCCTGAAAGGCTCCGGCAAGGGCTGGGTGACCTCCGAATACGGCATGCTGCCGCGCGCCACCGAGCAGCGCACGCCGCGCGAGGCCACGCGCGGGCGTCCGTCCGGCCGCACGCTGGAAATCGCGCGGCTGATCGGCCGTTCGCTCCGCGCGGTGACCGATCAGGTAAAGCTCGGCGAGCGCACCGTCTGGGTGGATTGCGACGTCATACAGGCCGACGGCGGCACGCGCACCGCTTCGATCACGGGCGCGTTTGTCGCCCTGGCGCTGGCGATGGAGCGCCTGGTGGCCGCCGGAATTCTCAAGTCCGTGCCGCTGCTGGATTCCGTGGCGGCTACCAGTGTCGGCCTGGTGGATGAAACCGCGCTGCTCGATCTCGCCTATGACGAGGATTCGCGCGCGCAGGTGGACATGAACGTGATCATGACCGGCAGCGGGCGATTCGTCGAAATCCAGGCCACCGCCGAAGGCCGCTCATTCACCGGCGAGGAGCACGCCAGCCTGCTGGCGCTCGCCGCCCGCGGCATCCGCGACCTCGCCCAGCACCAGCAAGCCCTTCTGCAGATGAACTTCAGTGCCCGCGCCCGTTAAGCTGCTTGTCGCTTCGTCGAATCCCGGAAAGCTGCGCGAATATCAACTCCTCGCCGCCGGCTGTGCCGTGGACCTGGCGCTGCTGCCCGGAATAGAAAGGCTGCCCGGATTCGAGGAGTCGGCGCCCACCTTTGCCGAAAACGCCGCCGGAAAGGCGCTGCACTATAGCCGCCTGGTCGAGTTGCCGGTGATGGCCGATGACTCGGGCCTGGTCGTGCCGGCGCTCGGCGGCGCGCCCGGGGTGCAATCGGCGCGCTATGCCGGCGCGGGCGCCAGCGATGCCGACCGAGTTCGCAAGCTGCTCGAAGACATGCGCGGCAAATCCGGCAGCGAGCGCCGTGCGCGCTTCGTCTGCGTGCTGGCCCTAGCCGAGCGGGGGCGCATGCACGCGGTGTTCTCGGATTCGGTCGAAGGCATCCTGCTCGAAGCGCCGCGGGGCCACGGGGGCTTCGGCTACGACCCGATTTTCCTATTGCCATCCTCGGGCAAAAGCTTCGCCGAACTTTCCCGTGAGGAAAAAAACCTCCACAGCCACCGCGGCAAAGCCTTCCGCAAATTGTTGGAGTTTCTCGAACTGAGAGGGGGCGCGGTGTAAACCTAGCGCGGCGTCACTTCAATCCTTCGACCAGGTAAAGGTCCGAGAGAAGCCGGCGGTAGCCATAGACGTAAGACTTCCCGTCGGGCGCAGGAAGAATGGGGCCAAGGTACTCTACCCCCGCTGGATCGGGGGGCATGAGTTGCCGCCAGAACGTTCTCTTCCCCGTGCTGAGATCCAGCAGATAAACCCTGGCGGGCAGATCGCTGGGCCGGTAAATGTAGAGCGCACGGCCATCCGCGCTCCACTCGACGGGCACCTCACCGGCTTCGATGCCGGGAATCGAGCGGGGCTCCCCTCCCGCGACAGTGTAGAGATACCCTTTCTCGTCCGGGCCCACCGCAGCGACAACCTGGCCATCAGGGGAGAGCGCAAAGGCAAGCGCATTGGTTCCTTCTGGGGTGACCGCTTTCGGCTTTCCACCCTCGAGGTTCTGGACGTAGAGCTGCGAGCCGCGGCCGGGCTCGTTGCCCGAAAACAAGAATCTCTTCCCGTCAGCAAACCAGCGCGCGTGGCTATGGTTGATGGGATCGTGCGCCAGGGGTTTCGCCTCGCCGGCCTTGGTCGGCAAGAGGAAAAGCTCCGTCGGCGCATCGGGACGTGTGCAAAGCACCCACTTCCCGTCCGGGGACAGCGCCATGGACTCGCCCTCGCCGAGGCGGACGGCGGGTGATCCATCGGTCTTGCGCAGATAGACCGCATAGCTTGGCCCGCCGGCCTCTCCCTCCTCACGGAACAGAACCGTCTTGCCATCGGTGGAGAGGCCCACGGGATAGGACCAATCGAGCCAGGTCAGGTCGTGCTCCGAAGTCTGGCCGGGAGCGAGGACAGTCATGCCCCGCCGCCAGTTGTCGCGCGCCAGAAGGACGCGGCCGTCGCGCCAGGTATCCTGGAGCGTCAAATCGGCCGGCACACGCGCCACCAGACGCTCGTGCGCGGACAGGTTCACGGCATAGAGAGCGCGATCGATCCCCACCTTGGTCGCGGTAAACCAGATCTCCTCGCCCCGCGGCGACCAGGCCAGACCCATGGCACCGCCGGTCTGTTCGCTGGAGAGCATCTTCTTCTTCCCCGCAAGGTCCACGACCGCGACGGAGCCGATACTGTCCCCGGACAACGGATGGTCGAGGAATGCGACGAGATCGCCTTTGGGTGAGATGCGCGGATGGCTGATCCACCCTCCCGTCTCATAGAGCACTTTGCCGATGGGATACTCCAGACGGTTTCTACCGCCCACGTCCCGCACCACGGCCAGCGCGGTTCCGTCCGGAGACCAATCGGCCCATTGCACGTTTTCGAGGACCTCGCGGGGCGCGCCGCCGATCAGAGACACTCGAGCCAGCGTTCCGTTGTAAGAGTAGGAGCGAATCTGGCGGCTGCCGAGCGATACGGCCATCTCACCGGTGGAGGAAATCGCTAGGATCTCGGCGACGGGAAGTCCCAGTGGCCGCGACTCGGCGATCTGAGGACGCGTGGTGAAAATCTCTACCGGCCCGCCCTCCCAGGCCGCGCTATAGACGACCGTCTGGCCGTCGGGCGCGAATCTCGCCATCCGAATGGTGCCCCGACGGAACGTCAGGAGGTGATAGAGCGCCGGCGGTGGCGTTTGCCCGGTACGCTGCCCGGCCAGGAACCCGAGGCCCAGCGCGCCCAGAACGATCAAGAGACCGGCGAGCACTGCCCACCGCGCGGGCAGGCTCCTGGGGACGCCCACGGCCGCGAGGGCCGGCTCCGCGCCGGCCGCCGTCCGGGCGGCGGCACCAACCGCAGCGCTACCGCTGGCGGGCGTGCGGGAGGAATCGAGGTCGCGCTTCAGACGCTTCAAGTCGGCGCGCAGCTCGGCGGCAGTTTGGTACCGCAACTCGCGATCCTTCTCGAGAGCCTTGCCGATGAGTTCATCCAGTTTGGGCGGCAGAGCAGGATTCAGGCTGCGGGGCGCCGCCGGCGTGCGTTCCAGGATGGCGTGAAAAACCACCGCCGACGTATTTCCCTCAAACGACTGCCGGCCGGTGGCCATCTCGTAGAGTACCGCGCCGAAGGAAAACAGGTCGGTGCGTGCGTCGAGTTCTTCGCCGCGAGCCTGCTCGGGCGACATGTACGCCACCGTGCCCAGCGCTGAGCCGGGGGAGGTCAGCAAATCCTCGGCCGTCGATGCCGTAGGCTGGGCCGTGGCGGTCAGCGTATCGGCTACTGCCCGGCTCGCGTGGGTCTGCTTGGCCAATCCGAAATCGAGCACCTTTGCTTGGTTCCGCCGCGTGACAAAAATATTCGCCGGCTTGATGTCACGGTGGATGATCCCTTTGGCATGCGCCGCGTCCAGGGCATCGGCAATCTGATGGCCAATTTCGAGGATCTGATCGAGCGGCAGTGCCCGACCGGCGATGCGGTGCTTCAGCGTCTGGCCCTCGAGAAGCTCCATGGCGATGAAAAAATGGCCGTCGTGCTCGCCGATGTCGTAAATGGTGCAGATGTGCGGGTGATTCAATGCGGACGCGGCGCGGGCTTCTCGCCGCAAGCGCTCTACTGCCTGGGGATCCCGGGAGAGCTCCTCCGGCAGGAACTTCAGCGCCACCTCACGCCCGAGCCGGGTATCTTCGGCCCGGTACACGACACCCATTCCGCCGCCACCCAGCTTTTCCAACACGCGGTAATGAGAAATCGTCGTGCCCAGCATTTGAACGATGCGACCGTGGGGACGCATCTTAGAGGCCGCCGGGAAACAAGTCAATGCACCATCCCGCAAGCAATGCACAACGGATGTGCTATATTCCTGCGGCGAAAAAATGGCACGGAAAAAACCAGAGCGAAGGAAACGGGCTGCCGCGAAGCGGGCCACCAGGGCGCGAGGCGCAACCTCGCGGGGCCGGGCCAAGGCCGCCGCGGTGGGCGCGAAGGCTGCCGGGACCGAGCCCAAGCGCGTCCTCGCCATCCTCGCCAAACTGGACGAGGCTTATCCAGCGGCGACCTGCGCGCTCGAGCACAAGAACCCGTTTCAGTTGCTGGTCTCCACGATTCTCTCGGCCCAGTGCACCGACGCCCGCGTCAACCAAGTGACCCAAACGCTTTACCAGAAATATCCGACGCCGCAGGCGTTTGCTCACGCTAATCCGCGTGAACTCGAGCAGGACATCCGCCCAACGGGTTTCTTCCGCAACAAGACGAAATCCATCATCGGCGCGAGCAAGAGAGTGGTGGAAGAGTTCGGCGGGCAGGTGCCGCGGAGCATGGAGGAGTTGCTGACCCTGCCCGGCGTGGCACGCAAGACGGCCAACGTGGTGCTGGGCACCGCCTATGCGATCGCCTCGGGCATCGTTGTGGACACACACGTGCAGCGCTTGGCTGGACGGCTCGATCTCTCCCGCAATACTGACCCGAAGAAGATCGAGCAGGACCTGCTTCAGGTGCTTCCGCAAGACAGATGGATTCTCTTCTCGCACCAGCTGATCTGGCATGGCCGGCGCGTCTGCCAGGCGCGTAAACCGCGCTGCCTGGAGTGTAATCTTGAGCGCCTCTGCTATTCCAAAGACAAAACGGTGTAAGCCTTCTGTTGTCTTGAGCAGCGAGAGAAATTCTCGCCCGAGAGGTCCCTCGTGGAGTCCACTCTGAGCGCAGCGAAGGCTCGAGATACCGGGTCGTCTCCCCTGCCTCCCTTACTTCCTCCCCCTCCTTTACCTCCTTTACCTCCTTTACGTCCTCTACTTCCTTTACCTCTTCTCCGTCCTCGACCCCCTGTTCTCTAGACGCACTCCGCCGCACGGGGTATATTCGAGCGATGGAATTGCTCTCCGGCAAGCATGCCGCCACCCGCGTCGCCGGTATTCTCAATTCCAAATACCAGGTTCACGGGTACTCGGTGCATCTCACCGTGCGAAACATCTTTTCACTGGACCCAGTGGGCCAATTGGATTTCGGCGGGCACGAATACCTGCCGGCGGGCAGGCTGGCCATCGCCACCAGCCGCCGCCGCCCCGAGGACCGCTATGAGTGGTGGGACCTGGGGCGCGGTTGCTACTTCGTCGAATTCAACGAAACACTTGAGCTGGCCGAAGACGAAATCGCCCTGCTCGAACCTCATGAACGCCTGCTGCGCACCGGCGCCACGCATGTGCCCATGTTCCTGCGCGGGCGGGTCGCGCCCATCGAAGCCCTGCTCCAAGTCGAGACCCTGCGCCTTGAACTCAAGCAGAACGCGCGCATCTCGCGCGTACGCGTCTTCCGCCTCCTCCCGCCAGCCGAAGCCGTGAGCGCCCCTGTGGCGCGTGCCACGAAAGCGCCTCGAAAGACCGCCAGGGCCAGAAAACCTCGCCGGAAAAAATAAGGCCTCACAGCAAATATACTGAATCTCGGCCCGGGCGTGCCGAGTCTGGAACCGCAACCTCCCGCGATGCCCCGAGGCGCTACCACCTACCCCGGTACGTTGAGCCCGCGCACGTAGTGGTGCTCAGAACTTGTCCCGAACGCGGCGAGGGAGGGCGACCCCAGGCCGCCCCCGTTGCTGCGCCCGCTCAGAGGCCGCTTCGCTGCACCTCCCTTGCACTGGCATGCTGAAGCCCGCCCCTCCACGTGTCAGAATTCGAGCGTCGGGGCGTAGCGCAGCCTGGTAGCTCGCCTGACTTCCGTTCCAGAACAATCGGCATTACGCGGGGGCGTACTGGAAGAGTTTCCTGAACGTTAAGCTGATCCGTCTCAAAGAAAACTCACTCAGCTTTTAGTTAACTGTTCTAAATTTACCGGTTTCAAGCAATTTGGCCAACTGCTTGGCAAGCACCGGCCAGCCCCCACACCCGTGGTTAGGTAGGCTGTTGCGTTGATCCATTGGGTTCTCCCAGGAGTTGCCGAATGACAGCCAAGAGTTCGTTGTTATCCACGGGCTTCTGCAGGAAAGCCTTCGCCCCAGCCTTCAGGGCCCGGTCCCCGTTTTCGCGCCGGTCACGGGCGGACACGACGATGATAGGAATCACGGCAAGGTGCATGTTTGCTTTTAGCCTCTCCATGACAACAAATCCGTCGCCGGCGGGCAGGCCCAGGTCGAGGATAATCAGGTCCGGTTGGTGCTTGCGTGCCTCCGTCATGCTGGCAAGCGCATCGGCCGCGAAGAAGGTATCGTAATTGTTTGCTTTGAGACGGACGTGGTATCCCAGCCGCACGTCGGGATCGTCGTCGATAATGAGGATTTTCTTATTCATGATGGATAGACCTCGTGTCGATTTCAGATTTGATCAACGCTCCGATTCTTGCGGCCATACTCTCCACGGTGTCCTCTAGCGTCGCGGCTACGTCCGTGGGGGTGGGACTCAGGAATTTGTAAGAAACTGAAAAGGTCAGGCCTGCTTGTTTAAGTTGTTCAAGATGCCCGAATTGTTCTCGGATTCGTTTGGCAAGTACTGCTGCGCCTTTGTCATTGGCAAAGACCACGACAAAGAAGACTTCCCCCGCTCCTCCGGAATCCATTTTCGGCAGGAGCACATCCAAATCCGGAAGCAAACATTTTTGTATGAGGATGCGGCTCTCGCGAGACCATTTCTCGCGCTTCTCCCTGGAAAGCCAGCCGTCCTGTGAACCAATCTCCACGCTCATCAGGGCGACTGAATCCGCCGGCCAGGCTTCATTCCTGAGCAGCGGGGCAATCAGGCTGCCTAGAGAAAAAACGGGCAATGTAAACGAAAAGATGGCTCCTTGCCCCGGAGGGCTCTGGACCCAGATTTGGCCACCTTGTCGCATAACCAACTCTTTGCAGATGTATAACCCAAGTCCCAGGCCCTCGCGGGCAGCCAAAGCAGGAGCTGCTACTTGATAGAGGCGTTCAAAAATCCGCTCGGTCATATCCGGGCTGATCCCGCATCCCGAGTCAGAAACCTCCACGTGCAAGAAACTCGGATCTTTCTCGAGCACCCGGGCCTGGACCTTCACTGCGCCGCCATCGGGAGTAAACTTGATGGCGTTATCGAACAAAATGAGCAGGATCTGCCGTAAGCGAGTCGGATCGGCGTAAGCGGACGGCACGTGCGTGGAAAGATCGAAGGAGAGAGTAATTTCTTTGGCTAGGGCAGTTCGTTGGAGCGTATTGACGGTGTAAACGATGGCATCGGAAACGCAGACACATTGCGGCTCAACGTTGAGTTTACCCGCCTGCGCGCGAGTGGCCTCGAGCAAGTCATCAATCATGGATTGAAGCTGCCGTACATTCCTCAGAATGATTTGGAGGTACTCGTGCTGTTCCAGTTTCGTCTCACCCGCCAGTCCATCCGCGAGAATCGTCACAAATTGATAGATCGCAGTGAGGGGCGAACGAAGCTCGTGCGATACATGGGACAGGAAATCATCCTTCAGCTGTAGCTGCAGCTTCTTGATTTGGTCTGTCTCCGCTTGCATACGCTGGCGCTCGATGGCATAGCGCAGGGATCGAAGAAGCGCATGGGGTTCGATCTGACTCTTAATCAGATAATCTTGAGCCCCTTCCTGTAGCGCTTGAGCGGCCAGTGATTCATCATCTAAGCCAGTCAACACGACGATCGGGACGCCTGCCGCGATTGCGTGCGCCTGCCGCACTGCACCCAGCCCGCTTGCGTCGGGCAATCCCAGGTCGAGCAAGACAATGTCCACCGGATTCGCGACAAGATGAGTCACCGCCTTCGCCATGGATTCATGATGCGTCAAATTGTACTTACACGAGGCTGGCTCATTGAGCATCTCGCGCAGCAAACGGGCATCGCCGGCGTTATCTTCGACCAGAAGAATTCTGACGGTTTTTTCGCTCATCACTTTGCAACGGTCGGGAGTTTGACAATGGCCAGCCAGAAATTGTCTATAGTCTTGACGACTTTCAAGAACTGGTCCAAGTCCACAGGCTTGGTGATGTAGCAGTTGGCATGAAGCTGGTAACTCCGCAGGATGTCCTCTTCAGCCGCCGAGGTGGTCAAGATGACCACAGGGATACTTTTCAGGTTGGGGTCCAGCTTGATTTCCTCCAGAACCTCCCGGCCACCCTTCTTGGGGAGGTTCAGATCCAACAGGATAAGATCCGGGCGAGGCGCATTGGCGTGCTTCCCTTGCCGCCACAGGAAGGATGTCGCTTCCATCCCGTCCGAAGCAACATGCAGGGTGTTTTGCACCTTGGCGTCTCGCAGGGCTTCCTGAGTGAGCCGTACATCACCGGGGCTGTCTTCCACCAAGAGAATCTCTATGGTCGTGGCGTTTTCCCCTATCTTTATGGCCATTTCATCCCCTTTCCGGGAGAGCAAAGTAAAAGGTCGAGCCCTTTCCGGGCTCTGACTCTACCCACATCCGGCCGCCGTGACGTTCCGCGATCTTCTTGCACAACGTCAAGCCGATTCCGGTGCCGGAAAACTTTTCTCGGCCGTGCAACCGTTGAAACATAACGAAAATCTTCTCAAAGTACTTAGGGTCAATGCCAAGCCCGTTGTCTCGCATGGAAAAGATCCATTCGTTGCTACCATTTTTCTTCGCAGAGACGTGCACGCGCGGGGGTTCCGCGCTGCGGTACTTGATGGCATTGCCGACCACGTTCTGAAATAGCTGTACTAATTGAGCGCCATCGGCAATTACGGTGGGCAGGGGATCGTGGGTGACCTCCCCGCCGCTCTCCTCGAGCGCACCCTGCAAGTTCAAGAGCGCCTGTTCCAATGCGGCTTCACTGGATGTTTCAAGGAGCTCCTTTCCTGTTGTTCCCACACGGCAATAGGCCAGCAGAGCTCCGATCAAGAGCTGCATGCGATGGGCCCCGTCCACCGCGTAAGCGATGAACTCGTCGGCGTCGGAGTCCAGACGCCCCTTGTAGCGTTGCGCCAGGAGCTGCGTGTAACTGGCTATCATGCGCAAGGGTTCCTGTAGGTCGTGCGCGGCGATGTAAGCAAACTGTTGCAGATCATCATTCGAGCGCTTCAATTCCACCGACCTTCGCTCCCGTGCTTCGTCATGTTTCTGGGCTTCCTGAGCCCTCTTGCGCTCAGTGACGTCCATCACAATTCCTTGCATATGGACCGCTACTCCTTCCGGATTCCGATGTGCACGGCCCTTTGCCGCAATCCAATGCACACTGGAATCAGGCCAAACGACGCGGTACTCCATGTCGTACGGCACGCCCAGCTCGAGCGTGTTCTTGACACTTTGATCGATTCGCTGCCGGTCGTCTGGATGAATCACTTGCAGAATTGCTTTGTAGGTTAGCGTGGTGTTAGAAGTCAGCCCGAACAGCGTGCGGAACTTTTCCGACCAACTGATCTCATCTCGCTGAATATTCCAGAACCAGGTCCCTATCTCCGCCCCCTCAGCGGCCATCCGAAGCCTCTCCTCGCTGTTAAGCACCGCCCGCTGGGCCTCCTCCAACCGTGCTCTCTCGGCCTCGGAATCTTCGAGGATGTTGAGCACCGCCCGCTGGGTTTCTTGCAAATGGGCCTTCTCATTGGAGAAATCATCCAGGATGTTGAGCACCGCACGCTGGGTTCCTTGCAAATGGGCCTTCTCATTGGAGAAATCATCCAGGATGTTAAGCACCGCACGCTGGGCTTCCTCCAACCGTGCTCTCTCGGCCCCGGAATCTTCGAGGATGTTGAGCAGCGCGCGCTGGGCATCTTCGAGCCAGGTCCGCTCGAGTAGGGGTTCCCGTGGATGGAGGGAGGCCGGATGTCTGGTGTCCAGCGGCGATGCACCCGTGCCACGGTCTGTCATCTGCAGGCTCATTGCAGTTATGCCAATGCAGCTCGTTCCGTGAGCTGCCTCTTGAGGTCGTCGACCTCTTTTTTGAGCTCAATCATCTTTAGTTCGCGGCCGACAGTGAGTTTCTGAAACCTCTCCAGCTCAGCCAGCCGCTCGAGTTCTTGCGTGCGCTGGGCCGCCAATTCCAGCTCGGCCTTCTTGAGAGGCGTAACGTCTCGCGCGGCGGCAAAGACGCCGAGGACCTTGCCGTTGACATCCTTGTAGACCGAAGCGTTGTACAGGACGTGGGAGAGCCGCCCGTCGATGTGACGGATGGTCAGCGGATAGTCGGTGACGAAACCTTTGGCAAAGGCCTGCTGGTAGCCTTCGCGGGCCTTCTCGGGTTGGGTGAAATAGTTCGAAAAGTCTGTCCCAATGAGCCTTTCCCGCGCTGCGCCAGTGACCTTCGCCGTGGCCTCGTTGACATCGGTGATTTTTCCTTCCGGGCTGATGGTAACCAAGGGGTCCAAACTCGCCTCGATCAAGCTTCGCGCATACTGTGACGCCTGCTTCTGCGCGGTGATGTCGCGCGCTGCGGCAAACACACCCAGCACGTTGCCTCGCGCGTCCTTGTAAACCGAGGCGTTGTACAGCACGTCGGTCAGTCGCCCATCGGTATGGCGGATGGTCAGCGGATAGTCAGTGACGAAACCTTCTAAGAAGACCCTTTGGTAGCCCTCGCGAGCCTTTTCCGGCTCCGTGAAATAGTTGGCGAAGTCCGCGCCAATAAGTTTCTCGCG
>JBGPZW010000080.1:0-15538 GCA_041493955.1 Terriglobia bacterium | reverse complement strand
GACCCGCTGTCCACGGCGAAGATCACGCCATCGACCTCGGACTCGTTGACGTCGCTATCCTTCAGTTCGACCCTTTTCGCTAGCAGGGTCCCGCTGCCCAGCAGCGCGGCATCGACTCCGACAATCTGGTTCATGAGCACGCAGGCGAAATTCGCCGAGGAGCAACCGCCATCCAGGAAATCCTGAAACAAGGTGTTGCTGTCCACCTTGACCAAGAGCGATCCCAAAGAGGTCCGCAAAGTGAACTGATTGTTCACGGAATCCTTGGCGGTGACCTGGCCGATCAGGTCTTCAATTCCCGTGAACTGTCCGGCGGGCGGCACTGATGGCAGCGCAGTGACTGTCACCGCTCCCGGCGCGCCGAAGTTGAGCGACAGCATGCCGTCCAGCACATTGCTGATGTTGATGTCCACCTGAAACGCGGCCGGCGTGTCGGGGCTGACAGTGAATGGGAATGGCGGCGCAGTGGTCACGACCAGGTTGGTCAGAACCGGGGGTGAAGGTGTCACCTGGCAGACCTGCCCGACCGCGCATGCCGCGATCGTTGCACCGGTGTCGTTCTTGAAGGTCATAACCGGGTTGCCCAGGTTAAGAGTCAGGCTGTTGTAGATGCCCGAAGGCACGCTGGTCATGCTGAGAAAGGCGTTCTCGGTTTCCAGCCGCTTGAAATCAATCGTCGTGGGGGTATTGAGCAGCGAGACATTGCCCGGATTCAGCACGGCTCCATTGACCGGAATCTGGAACGACATCACGGTCACGCCCGCTGGCGGTGTATCCGTCATGATGATGCTGACCGGCGCGCTCCCCGCCGGCGGAGGATTCGACCCCTTGAATTGCCCCCCGCCGGTGCATCCGGCGACGAGGCCCATGCTCAGCAGCACTAGAGAGGCAAGCAGGCGAGACCTGCACATTTCCCACGCTCCACCTGGAACCTTTTCGGCACGGCTGCCTATGGGATACGACTCCTCGGCCAAGGGTTGCCAGCCCCAAAAGGCTCCCTGCAGTGAAGCTAACGCATTTCGCTTCTCCCAGGTCGAGAAAAATTCTTGCGGGTTGCGCGAGTCTTACCCCGGATGGCTCCAAGACGCGCGAGCGAGGAAGGGAGCACCGCCGGCACAAGGGCGCTGCCAGAAATGGCCAAGCCCATGACCAGTTACTAAAGAGAGTGTTGAAAAAGACAGGAGAACAGAAGCGATCCTTGCCGCGGTGAGTGTCTAGGAAGTTCCGTTTGGCTATCTTTCTCGCTTTGCACTCCTTCTTCCTTGCGTCTTTGCTACGCAGGCCGCGCTTGGTGCGGTCACCGCCTGCCGCTGCGCAAGAAACCGCACCAGTCGTTTCAAATTCTGGGCGGTCGCCGCCAGCGGGAACTGCTCGGTAACGTTCCGCAAGCGGCTGGGACGCCCGCGCAAGGCCGTAGACGCCGCAGAACTAGCATTGCTGCGGCGGAACGGCGTTTCCTGGCGGTCAATTGGGATTCGCCTGGGGTAAGCGCTGCGACGGCCTTCTAAGCCGCACAGCGATGTTTGGAAATCCCCCTCGCCCAGGTGACCGTAAGTGATTGATTTCATGGGGCACAACAGGGTGAGATGCATGTTTGTAAATCATTTGATTTCCAAACACGGATGCGGCGCCGCCCACATCCAAGACATTGGCAGACTCTAGCGCGGCTTGTGGCCTTTCTTTGAAATTTCCATCAATGGATTCTTATTCATCCTGCGAAAAAATTACAACCGTGTATGGCCCGATACCGATTTTGCCGGAGCAGGGCAGTCCATCTGTTCCTTCCTTCTGAGTTTCGACGTCGGGGGTAGGATGATTGGCGAAATTTGCGCCGTAGTTGTAGGAGTCACTGTTAAAGCGCGTTTTCCACAATCCGGCCCGCGGAAAACCGATGACATAACCATCTTGATTTTGATTCGCCAGATTAACTACAACAATGACGCTATCGGTTGGGCCTTGTTTGTCCCAGCGATGGAAAGCGATTAGCTTGGCCCCATCGTCAAAGTGATAGATGTGGATGTTTTGACCGCACAATCCCCGCGTCAAGCCCGACCGGTTGCGCCGTAGGGCGATCAGGTCCCGGTACATGCCGAGAATACCGTGTTCGTCCTCAGTTCGAGACCAGTCGATCGGGACTTTATCCTGGAACCAGCGATCTTCCAGCAACTCTTGCCCTTGAAAAAGCATCGGGATACCGGGCGAAGTAAGAACAAGTGCAGCGCCCAAGGTGGAGCGTTTCTTAGAAAACCAGCTATCCACCTTACCTGGCCAGATCTCCTCCGGCACGCGTGCTCGACCATTAGCGACCTCGTCGTGTGACTCGGTATAAATGACACGCTGAAAAGCATCTAAATCGTAGCGATGCTCGATAGCTTTACTGACTGCCCCTAAATCGCGGGATTTATCATCACTGATAATGACGGCCTGGCGAATGGGGTGAACAAATTCGCTATCCCATTGCGTACTGAAGCTTGCGCCGCCTGCCCCCACATCTTTGGCGATCCAGGCGTTGTTCTTTAAATCTTCGGCGATGCTAATTTTGCCCGGAAAACGTTGGCGGATTTCCTCATTGATCCACTGCATCAAACTCCAGCCCTCGGGGATGTCATTTGCCCGATCTCCTTCATTTCCATCAATATTCTTAAGATAGGTTATCGCGTCCCAGCGCAAGCCGTCGACGCGGTACTCCTCGAACCACATCAGAGCGTTATCGCGCAGATATTGGCGCACTTCACCGCGCCCATAATCGGGGCGCGTGTCGCCCCAGGGTGTGTGCGAGCGGCGATCATTGTAAAAGTAAATTCCCCCTTTCTCATTTTCGCTCCAACCGTCAAACTGCCACAAATCAAGATCGGTGGGACCAAAGTGGTTGTAAACGACGTCTACGATGACAGCGATACCATGCTGGTGGGCCGCTTTAACAAATCCTTTAAAGGCATCCGGTCCACCGTAAATACTCTCAACAGCAAAGGGGTGAGACGGATTGTAACCCCACGAAAAGTCGCCTGGAAACTCCATGATCGGCATCACTTCCACGGCATTGATACCCAGTTCTTGAAGATAGGGAAGTTTTTCGATGGCACTAGCAAACGTGCCCGGATGCCCCTCTTCTTTGGCGTTAAACGTGCCGACGTGCATTTCATAAATGACAAGCTCATTCTCCGTGGCCATGTGGAAGTTATGATCACCCCAGGTGAATGCCTCAGGATCATAGATAATTCCGTTGCCAACTGAGTTCGTCACCTTTCTCGTATACGGGTCAATGCGAGAGAGAGGGCCCTTTGGACCATGAATTAAGTATCGGTACTCATCCCCCTGTTTTGCCTCTGACACGTCAGCCGACCAGTAACCGTTCTTCTCACTGACTAGCGGTGTTGAGGTTTTGCTCCAATCATTGAAGGTTCCGGTCACGTAAACCTTTTCGGCATGGGGCGCCCATACGCGAAAGGTTACACCCTTTGCACCGGGTATGGCCCCCATGCCCGGATGTTCTATCGCGGCATCAGCTTTTTCTGACATTCTCTTCTCCCATTGTTCGTTTTACGAAGCTCCCCGTGCACAAGGCGGGCTTGCGGGAGACACTCCTGGTGAATAGCTGACCCACTCGTTTCATGTTATGAGCCTCGCGTATCCGCTCATTGTTGCCATAGGATGTGAGCCTCTTCCAGGGGAATCGTAATACCAGCGAAGTACGGTATCACTCGCGCCGCATAGTCCGCTGGTGATCCCGTACAGGTAGCCGACCAACAACAGGCGCAGCAGCACTTCGGGATCAATCGAGGTCGCCCAGTTGGACTGTAGAAGTTCTTCAGCCGCTCTCGTACGAAGCTCAAATCTACATGGTGATCAAGGAGTCGCAAAAGGTGATCTTCGGGGATCTGGTCCTCTAAGCAGAAGTAATAAAACAGCGAGTCTGTCCGTGGTTGTTGACCCATCATCGGCGGCGTTCCTCCTGAACGCCCAGCAAGCACACAAGCGCATGGTCACTCCAGAAAAATCGGCTCCGAAACCGGCTTTTTCAACACTCTCTAAAAGATTCGGGCCGAGGCATCTGCTCTGCCTCGGCCCGAAGTCTGTCTGCGGAACAGATTTGGTTATGAGCGCTTGCGGAGCTTGCTCGCCACCACGGTTGGATTCCCCGCGGTCTTGAACAGCAGCCCGCGAATCGAGACGAGGTTGCCAGCCGCCACGCCAGCGATGGAGGCCGGAGTGAAACCCTCGAATTCAGTTTGCCCAGGGACGGTCTGCACGCCGATGGTGTTGATAGCCGGAATCTGGCTCGTGAACAGACTGGGTAGCCCGTTCACATTGAAGTTGTTGCCCGTAGGCGCTCCCGCCACAGTCGCCGTGAAGCGGGACGCTTCCAAACGCACCCGGTCAGTCACGATAGGTGTGGCCGTGCTGCCGTCCCCGCTGAGCCGGTGGACGCGCACCGACTGCCCGACCATCAAGGCGTTAATCTTGCCGCCGGTGAACCCACTGATGAGGGTGGGATCCACAGTGACGTTACCCGGCTGCACCTCGAAGGTCGCGCCGGTCTGAACGCTCACGGTCATCGGGCTCCCCACGGCATTGACGAGCGCGCTGAAGTTTTCCACCGCGACCATATTGAACTTGTTATTCAACGCGTCCACCGAGGTGATGATCCCTTCCAGCCCTTCTTCATTCTGGTCGTGGCTTTCGAGTTCGACCTTCTTCGCCAGCAGCATCCCGCTGCCGAGCAAAGAGAGGTCCACCTCGAGCATCTGGCCCGGCTTCAGGCAGGAGAAGTTCTGAGGATTCGCCGTGCAAGGCGGGTTGCCTTCGTCGAAGTCCTTATAGACTGTGCTGGTATCCACCTTGATGGTGCGATCACCCGCCAAGGTGTGAAGCACGAACTGGTTGTTCGGGGAGTCGGTGGAAACCACCATCCCCTTCAAGTCGTCGAGCTTGCCCAGTTCGCCGGTGGGAGGCGCGGTCGACTGCGTGACGATGACACCATTCGGGACAGTGAAGTCGATGCCCAGCGTGCTCGAGATGATATTCATCAGGTTTAGGTCCACCAAAAAGCCGACCGGCGTGTTCGCAGCGATGTCGAGCGGAAAGGGCGCGCCGGTATAGCTCACGTTGATCGGCGGGCCATTGGGCTTGAACTCGCAAACCTGCCCGTTGTTACAGGTCTGGCCGAACGCGGTGATCGGACCGCCCGTGCTGTTCAGGATGGTCAGTTCGGTGCCGGACAGAGTGAGGTTGAGGCCCGTATAGTGGCCCGGGGAAACACTGAGCGAAGCAAGGAAGGCCTTCTCGGTCTCCAGATGTTTGATTTCGATCTCGGTTGGCGTATTCAGTAGCGGCACGTTCCCCGGACTCAGCGACGCGCTGATGACGTTGACTTCAAACGACATCACCGTCACGCCGGCTGGCGGATTATCGGTGATTGACAAGCTGGCCTGGCTGGACCCGGGCAGCGGATTCCCGCCGCTGAAGTTGGAGCTACCGCCTCCACATCCGGCCATCACTGCAAAACTGAATACGACGAGCGCTACAAGTAGGCGAGACCCTCGCATGATGTATCCTCCCCCTAGAGCGTTTTTGTACGGCTCTTTCTCTGAAACAATTCAGAGACGATAAAGTTGCAAACCTGAATCTTCCTCTTGGTCAGAGCAGGGCTGGGGGGCTGGGGGTTCCGCGTCTGCCCGGAGTCGAACAGCCCCCGGGGACGCGGGTGGCTAGATCACTCTCAGATTACACTCCGGAGTGCGAACAGTTCAACAGTTAAATTCCACTGTTACGGACAAACGAAACCGTTTTGTTGTTTCTTTCGGGCTTCTATGCCCCTGGCGCCCGGCGGGGCGTCGGAAGACGAGTGCCTCACTCAGTCGCTGACGCGAACAGACACAGGCTCTTGCGCACCGAACCAATCCGGTGCATCCGATCAAGCCCGACAGGGGATATTCAACGGGGGAAGCAATTTACCTTCCAGAAGTTAATCGCTTTATTGTGAATGAGTTGCAAAAAAACGGGGACCATACTGGGGTGAGGCCGCCGGGCAAAAGATAACCAAGTGAAGTAAGGAGTGCACCCACCGCCCCGCCCCGAGGGTCAATCCGGGCCGTGGAACCGTCCGGCGGCCTCCCCAAGCCTTTCTAGGGGCCATAGCGGCTCTCTTATACGATACCCAGACCCTTCCCTACCTCGGCCAAGATCTGGGCCGCGCGCTCCAGCTCGGCGCGCTTGTGCGTCGCGGTTACGATCGCCCGGAGGCGCGCCTGGCCTTCGGCGACCGTGGGGTAGCCCACCGCCGGGGTATAGACGCCGGCCTCAAACAGCCGTCGGGAGAATTCGAACGCCTTGGCCGCCTCCCCCACATGGATGGGGGTGATAGGCGTCTCGCTGGCGCCGGTGCTGAAGCCGAGCTTCTTC
The DNA here is from genome assembly GCA_041493955.1 of Terriglobia bacterium. Classification (GTDB taxonomy): domain Bacteria; phylum Acidobacteriota; class Terriglobia; order Acidiferrales; family UBA7541; genus QHYU01. Next base: position 9,136 of record JBGPZW010000080.1, on the reverse strand, counting down.
AGCCGGCGCTTGAAGAACTTCGTGTTGGCCCAGAGCTTCTTGATGAGCCTTTCCCCTTCGGGCGAATCCAGGAGCGCGAAAGCCGCCTGGCAGGTGGCAGTGACCGACGGCGGATGCGAGGTGGAGAACAGGAAGGGACGTCCGCGATGATAAAGCCAGTCGATCAGTTCACGCGAGCCGCAGACGTAACCACCCATCGCGCCTATGGCCTTGCTCAGCGTGCCAACCTGGATGTCTACGCGGCCGTGGCAGTCGAGATGGTCCACGGTGCCCCGGCCGCCGCGGCCGAGTACGCCCGAGGCGTGCGCGTCGTCTACCATCATGATGCAGTTGTACTTTTCGGCCAGATCGCAGAGCTGTGGCAGCGGCGCGATGTCGCCGTTCATGGAAAACACTCCGTCGGTGATCAGCAGCTTGTGCCCCGCCCAGTTTTCGGTCTCCTTGCAGATGCGGTCACAATCGGCCAGGTCTTTGTGCTTGAAAACTTTGATGGTGGCCTTGGAGAGCCGGCAGCCGTCGATGATCGAAGCGTGATTGAGCTCATCGGAGATGATCAGGTCGTCCTTGCCCAGGATGGCGGCGACCGTGCCCGCATTCGCGGTGAAACCGGACTGGAAGACGACGCACGCTTCCGTATTTTTGAAGCGCGCGATCTGCTCTTCGAGCTCCATGTGGATCTTCATGGTGCCGGCGATGGTGCGCACGGCGCCCGAGCCCACACCCCACTTGCGGATGGCTTCGAGTGCCGCCTTGCGCAAGCCGCGGTGCGTGGTCAAACCCAAGTAGTTGTTCGAGCTGAGATTGATGACCTCTTTGCCGTCGAAGCTGGCGACCGGCCTCTGCTCGGTTTCGAGCACGCGCAGGTGGAAGTGGAGCCCCTTGGCTTTCAAATCCTCGATCTGATCGTGCAGGTAAGAGAGCGGATTATGCGTCGCGGTGGTCATGCTTCCTCCCCGGAGGTGCTGTCCAATTTTGGTGCGGGCGCAGAAACGTGCGCCTTCAGCGCTGGACGCCGTTCGGATAGAAGAGGATCTTCCCCGCCTGGCCGCCCTGCAGTATCGAAAAAGCATCGGCAAAGCGGTCGAGCGCCAGGCGCTCGGAGAACAACGGCTCCAGGTTTAGCCGCCCGGCCTTGAGCAGCGCGGTCATCTGCACCCAGGTCTCGAACATTCGCCGGCCGAAGATGCCCTGGACAGTGGCGCCCTTGAAGATGATGTCGGCCACCAGGTCAAAGGTCACCGGCTGCGAGGGGATACCGAGCAGCGAGGCACGGCCGCCAGCGCGCAGCATCTGAAATCCCTGATGGATGGCGTTGGGATTGCCGCTCATCTCCAGGAGCACGTCCACGCCAGTGTCGCCGGTGGCCGCACGCACGTGCGCCACCACATCTCCGACGGCGGGATCGAGCACCTCGTCCGCGCCCATCTTGAGCGCGAGGGCCCGCCGGTGTGGATTCACCTCGGTGGCGAAGATCGTCGAACAACCGCAGGCCCGCGCGACGGCGATGGCCATCAGCCCGATGGGTCCGCAGCCGATCACCGCCACCGTATGTCCGGCAATCTCACCCGCCAGCACCGTGTGCACGGCGTTGCCGAGCGGGTCCATGATGGCCGCATAGTGTTCCGGAATGGCCGCGTCGATCTTCCAGATGTTGCGTCCGGGGATGCGAACGAATTCAGCGAAGCAGCCGTCTTCGTCAATCCCGAGGATCTTGACGTTCTGGCAGATGTGCGGCTGGCCGATGCGGCACTGGTGGCAGTGGCCGCAGTTGACGTGCATCTCCGCGCTGACGAAATCACCCGGCGCCGCCCCGTCCACTTCCTCGCCGACGCGTTCGACGATGCCGCAGAATTCGTGGCCGAAGGTCAGCGGCGGCTTGATGCGCGAGGCCGACCACGGGTCCCAGGCATAGATGTGCAGATCCGTGCCGCAGATCGAGGCCGCCCGGACGCGCACCAGAACGTCATTGGGCCCCACAGAGGGAATGGAAACGGCTTCGAGCTGCGCACCCCGCTCGGCACGCGTTTTTCGGAGGGCCTTCATCGTGGTGGTCGGCATCAGGAAACTCCGGCGGGCACTGGCCGAAGCGCGATGTTAGCACACGCCCCATCGAGCCGGAAGCCGCAACAAAACCGGCGCGATTCGGCCTGGGTTCCGCTACAATCGCGCGCGATATTGCAGCCCGCACGGCAAGGAGGCATTCGTTGAGCTTCCAACAGCGCCTGCAGGAGATTCGCGTAGGCTTCGAGCGTGCCTTCTGGGTGGCCAACATCACCGAGATGTTCGAGCGGCTGGCTTACTACGGCACGCAGGCCGTCCTAGCCATCTACCTCCACGAAACCCTGCACTTCACCGAGGCCCAGGCGGGTGACCTGATCGGTTTCTTTGGCGGAATCGTCTGGTTTCTCCCGATTCTAGGCGGAACACTGGCCGACCGGTTCGGTTTCCGACGCTCGCTGGCCTTTGCGTACCTGGTGATGTCGCTGGGCTACTTCCTGCTGGGCTCGCTCTCGGCACCGTGGATGGCGCCGGTGCGCAACACGGTTCCCTTGTACTGGCTGGTCCTGGGCATCATCACGGTGCCGGCGCTGGGTCCGTCGATCGTCAAGCCCTGCGTGGTCGGCACGACGGCCCGGGCCGCACGTGAGAATGTGCGCTCGATCGGCTATTCGATTTACTACACGCTGGTCAATGTCGGCGGGACGCTGGGCCCGATCGTCGCCTATTTCGTCCGCGACCGGATTGGCATCGAAAACGTTTTCCGGGTTTGCGCCATCAGCGTCTTCTTGATGTTCTTTGCCACGCTGATCTACTACAAGGAGCCCACCCGCTCCGGCGAGCAACAGGTGGCCAGCGTGGCCCAGGCGCTCAAGAACATGTTCGTCGTCCTGGGGAATTTCCGGTTCATGCTCTTTTTGGTGATCTTCTCCGGATTCTGGATCGTTTTCTGGCAGGAGTTCATCGCCCTGCCGCTCTACGTGCGCGGCTATGTCGATCCCCATGCAAAGATCGATCTCCTGCTCTCGATCGATCCGCTCACGGTTATCATCTTTCAGATTGCGGTGAGCTATCTGACGCGGAAAATTCCTTCGTTGACGGCGATGACGCTGGGGATGCTCATCGCCAGTTTCTCCTGGCTGGTTCTGGTCTCGACGACAGCCGGTCATCTGATGGGCGCCGTGGCCGGGGGCCTGGGGCGCATGGGAATCTCCGTGCAGACGTCGAGCCTGGTGGTTGCAGCGGCGCTGTTTGTGCTGGCCGTGGGCGAGATGACGCAGTCGCCGCGCTACTACGAATACGTTTCGCGGCTGGCGCCGCCGGGCCAGCAGGGCACGTTTATGGGTTATTCCTTTCTGCCCATCGCCATCGGATTCTTCACCGCAGGGCGGATCGGGGGGCGCCTGGTGCACTACTTCGGCGAGGTCCAGCACCAGCCCCAGCGAGTGTGGTGGGTGATCTCGGCCGTGGGCTTCGTAACCACGCTGCTGCTCTGGGCCTACGACCGAGTCGTGAGACCCAGCCAGGCAGCATCGCCGGCCAGCTAGCCGCTGTGAAGAGACCTGTCGTGGACGGGCTCCTGGGCCGAGATTCCCTGTCATTCTGAGGCCCGACGATTCGTGTCGGGGCGAGGAATCTTTCTGAGTGAACCCTCGCCCGCAGGGCGGGCTCGGGATGACAGTTTATGAAGGGCTGTCAGTTGACCAGGCGGCGAAGGTTTTCGAGCGCTTCGTGAGCCAGCTTATAGCGGGGCTCGATGAGCAGCGCCTTTTGGAAATTCGCCCGGGCCTGCGCGTACATCTCCTTGGACAGATAGACGCGGCCCAGGTTGAAATAGGGGAAGTGGCGCGGGTCGTACCGCTTAGCCTCGGTGGCACGCTCCAACCAGGGGATGGCCTCGTCGTAGCGGCCCAGCTCGATCAGATACGCTCCAATGTCGTTGTAGGGATTGCCGAAATCAGGATCAATCTCGATCGCGCGCTTGCACTGCTCGATGGCCACGTCGAGCTTGCCCTGAAAGTGAAACGTCCAGCCCAGGAAAGTATGCGCCTCGGCGGTGGGCTGGATGGCGAGGGACTTTTCGTAAAGCTCGACGGCGAAGTCGTAGTCGCCTTCCATCTGCGCCTGGTAGGCTTCTTGCAGCACTTCCCAAGCCTGTGCGAGCTTGTCGAAACTCATGGTGACCCTGTGCGCAGCGCGCTATTCCTGAAACGATACGTAGCACAGCGCCCGGGAGGTGTCAAACCACCGACAAAATGACAGAATGAATGATTGAGCGCGCCTCTCACGGAGATGTGATCCTGCTGCTTCGCTCCGGACACGCGAGATCGCTTCTTCTGGCCTGCCTCGGCTTGGCCGGTGGTGCCCTTCTGTTTGCGCAGGCGCCCGGCAAAAGCACCAGCGGACCAAGAGTGGCGCCAAACCCATTGCCGACTGCGAGCGACGTTGAGAAGGGCAAAAAGATTTTCGACGCCCTCTGCGCGATCTGCCATTTTAGCGGCAGCACGGCGAAGAAAATAGGCCCGGGGATGAAAGGCCTCTACAGGCGCGGGAAATTTGCCGACGGCAAGCCCGTGGACGACGCCTCGCTGCGCGGGTGGATTGAAAAGGGCGGCCAGGACATGCCGCCGTTCAAAGATTCCATAGGCGCCGTCCAGATGCGAGAGCTGATTGCGTATTTGCGGAGTCTCTAGCCAAGCAGGGTGCGGCGCGTCCGCCGCGGCAGTGATTCACGCGCCGCGCTTGCGCTCGGCGCGCACTCGCTCGAGGTAGCGGCCCGACTCCACATCCACGCGCACCACCTCGTCCTTTTTGAACTCCGCCTCCAGCACCTTGAAGATCTGCCCTTCGATGCGGAGCGCCATGCCGGGTTTGAGTTCAGCAGCGGGAATCACCGAAGCACCTCGGAGGGGACGTGCCAGGATTATTCTAGCGCGGCGGCGGGCGAAGGGCTACAGCAGCGCCAGGGCCTCGTTGGTGGTGATCAGCCGGGCGCCCTTGGCGGTCAACTCCTCAACCGCTCGTTTCCCCTCGGCCGGATCGAGCGTTTCAATCGCGTCGGTCACCAGCGCCACGCGTCGCCCGCGGTCGAGCAATCCCTTCGCCGCCAGACGCACACAGTATTCGGTCACCACCCCAAACACGACGAACTCGGCGTCCGGGCTGACCACTGATTCCAGTCCCTGCAGCAGTGTCTCGGTGTTGGAATTGTCAAAGACGTCTAGGGTCTGTTTCTCGATGACCACCTGCTTGTACCTGCCCAGGTCGGCTGGCAGCGGGACGCCTGCACGGTTCGGGATCAGAAAAAAGCTGTCGGTCATCGTCTCGGGAATGATCTGCGCGCCGGGCGTGCCCTGCACGCAGTGCGGCGGCCACTGATGGAACTCCGGGTCATCCGGCGTGTGAGCGTCGGCATCGGAAACCATGAACACGCGGCCCGCGCGAGCCGCGTCCGCAAGGCGCCGCATATTTCCGATGCGCTTTTCGGCGCCCGGCACGTAGAGCTTCCCGCCGGGGAGCATGAAGTCGGCCTGGGTGTCCACGTCCCAGAAGACAGCTTTGCGCGACACCATTGGAGAGGTCTCCTGGAGAATTAGATGCGCGCGGCCCGCTCCACGCGCTGGCGCACCTCGTCGAGCAGGTCCTCCAGCCGTACGCTGTACCGTACCGGGTAGCCGGCCGAAGGGTACGGCGGGTGCAAGTCCAGAACGCTCTCGGGTAAGCGTTCCAGGTCAGCCAGGCATCGCCGGCGCGCCTCCTCGAGCTCCGTGGCGGGCAGGGCACGTTTGCCGCCCTGCATCACCGGCACCAACAGGGACTCCGCGCCGGAGAACTGCTCCTCTTCGAGCGCGATGATGTCTTCGGCGTACTTACCACTGCTGCCGGTGAAGCGGAAGACCTGCTTGCGTCCAGGATAGGTCACCTTGGCTTCGCTGAACTTCGCGGCATTGTGCACCGCGCCGCCGCGCTCGAGCTCCACCAGCTTGTAGATCACGCCGAGGGACGGCGCATCGCTGGAGGTAGCGAGCGCCGTTCCCACACCGAAGCCGTCAATGCGCGCGCCGCTCGCCAGCAGCGCAGCGATGCGGTCTTCTTCGAGGTCGCCCGAGGCAAACACCTCGACATCGCGCCAGCCCGCCTGGTCCAGCCGCCGCCGGACCCAAACGCTGTCAGCAGCCAGATCGCCGCTATCCAGGCGCACACCTCGCGGCTTGCGCCCCATGGCGATGATCCTTTCCACCGCGGCACGCACATCATAAGTATCCACGAGCAGGACAGCATGGTTGGGATAGATATCGAGGAACTTGCGAAACGCTTCTTCCTCGTTCTCGTGGGCCATGATCCAGGAGTGCGCCTGGGTGCCGAAGATGGGGATGCCGAAGCTACGACCGGCCAACACGTTGGAAGTGCCCTGGCAGCCGCCGATGTAGGCGGCGCGGGCGGCCAGAACGCCCGATTCAATCCCGTGAGCGCGGCGCGTGCCGAACTCGATCACGCTGTGCCCGCGGGCGGCAGTGGCCACGCGCGCGGCCTTACTGGCGATCATGGTCTGGAAGTTGAGCGTGGCCAGGAGAAAGGTCTCGATGATTTGGGCTTCGGCAATCGGCGCGGTCACGCGCAGCAGCGGCTCGCCGGGGAAAAACACCGTGCCCTCGGCCATGGCCCAGACGTCGCCGGTAAAACGGAAGTCGGCCAGATATTCAAAGAAGCGCTGCCCGATGGACTGGAAGACCGGATGCGCCCGCAGGTAGGTGATCTCCTCGGGCGCGAAGTGGACGTTTTCAAGGAAATCAAGCGCCTGTTCGAGCCCCGCGGCGACCAGGTAGTTGCGCCGCGGCGGCAGGCTGCGCACAAAGAGCTCGAAGGTGGCGCGGGCCTCGAAGCGGGTTTCGACGTACCCCGCCGCCATAGTCAGCTCATAAAGGTCGGCCAATAGCCCCGAATAAGCGGAATCGCTCGAAAGGATCTTCATTACTTGCTCGTGGGGCCATTATGCCACCCGGCGCACCAGTGACGCCAGCAAGGGGCCGCTAGAACTCAAATTCAAATCGGCCGCGGAACTGGCGACCGACGGAGTTGAAGAACTGGCCGAAGTGGGGGGAGAAGATGTTCTGCTGGACGTCGCGGGGGTTGTTGTGCGCGGTGAGGTTGTAAACACGCAAGCCGGTATTGATGGTCACTTTGCGGTGGAAGAAGCGGACGGGGAACTTCCGCGCCACCAGGATGTCCCAGGCGGCCAGAGTTGGGAAGCGGCCTGCCGAGTTGCGTTGGCCCACGAAGTTGAGGTCGTTGTCCACCTTGGAGAAGGGAAAACCGCTGCGGATCTCGAACACAGGGGAAAACTCGAGTTTCCACGGCAGGCCGATCGTACCCCAGAGCAGGAAGCGGTTGGGAGCGTCGAAGGGCAGCAGCCCGTTCTGGTTGGGGCGAATGACGGGGTAGGGATAATTGCCGAAGTACTGGTCGTAGGAGTTCAGGTCGCCCTCGGCGTGCGAGCGCACGTAGCTGGCGAACAGGGTGGTGCGCTCGGTCGGCTCCCAGCGAAGGGTCCATTGAAATTCGCGATAACTCTGCCGGCCGCTGTTGAGCAGGCGCAACGCCGCTGCGCCGGCAGTCTGGAAGGGCTCGACGAGGAAGTCCCGATGGGTCTCGCGCTGCTCGTAGCCGAAACGGAAGAGCACGCCACGGACAATCTCGCGGTCCACCTGAAAATTCCACCCCAGACTGTAAGGCACGTGCAGGCGGCCGTCCGGCGTGGCAATGGTGTGCACGAAAGTGGCCGGGCCGTCCACAATGTTGAGACCCGTCGCATCATAGCGGGTGATGGTTTGCGCAGGATAGGCCAGGTAGGTGGCCACGTTGAGAGGAACTTTGTCGTAGAACAGGCCCACGCCGCCTCGGATGGCGGTCTTGTTGTCGCGCGTGGGTGCCCAGACGAACCCGATCCGTGGCGCTACGTTCACTGCGTCCTTGGAGAGGTCGTCGCGGTCAACGCGCACACCGAAGTCGAGCGTGAGCTGCCGGTGGAGCTGCCAGTTTTCCTGGAGGAAGAAGGCGAAATCGTTCTTGGTCGCGGCGAGCGAACCCGGCGCGGCGTAGGTGATGCGTTGGCTGAGCGTGCAAACCGTGTGCGTCACGTCCGTCGCGCAGCCGGTGCCCGGAGTGGCCGGCTCGCGCAGGACCAGCACGGGCAGGTTGCTGACCGTGCCGGAGTAGTCTGACCGCGAGTAGAAGTAGCCTACCTCGACCAGGTGCGTTCCGGCGGCCTTGAGCGGCCGGAAGTGGTAGGCCTGCGACCACTGGTAAATCTTGCTCTCGCGATCCTGCCGGTTGTAAAACGCGCCAAAGTTCTGCTCGGAGAAAAGATCGAGCTCGCCAGCCAGAAGCTGGCCGGGAAAGATGTGCGCGTCAAAGCGCTTCACCGAGAACGTGGAAGCTAGGAATCCGCCGTTCGCGAAGATGGAGCGCTCTGTCACCGCCACCTGGTAGCCCCGCTGGCGATAGTCGGGCGAGACAGATTGGGGATTGAAGGTATTCATGTTCACGAACTGCAGGTTTTGGGGGTAGATCGAAACGGTGCTGGAGATGTGGTGATTGGGCGTGAGGTTCCAGTCGAGCTGCGTCAGGGAGTCAAACGTTTCGAGCACCTGGTCGTTCTGCAGGTCGGGCAGCGAAGGCACCGGGGTGCGGACGAATTTATAGTCAAACGACTGCAAGAGGTAGAGCTTGCCCTTCAGCAGCGGTCCTGAGAAGGTCACACGCGGCCGGATGGATTCGATGCCCATGATCGTGCCGTTGCGCCGCCGGAAACGCGGGAAGAAGCTCTTGAGGGCGAACCTCCACTCGTCGGTCCCGCCCAGCGTCTCGAGTTCCACGACGCCGCCGGCAAAGCGGCCGTACTCAGCCGAGAACGGATTGGAGAGCACTTTGGCCGAGCCCACGGCCTCAAGGGGTAGGCCGATGGCCGCGAGACCCGTCACCGGATCGACCGAGCTGACCGAGTTGACCAGCGTGCCGGCCTGGTTGGCGCGGCCGCCCTTGATGTTGAGCAACCCGTCCGGCCCGCGCAGCACGCCGGGCAGCAGCGGCAGGGCGTCCTGGAAATTTTCGTTGAGCAGCGGCACGGACTTCAAGGTGT
>JBGPZW010000015.1:0-35160 GCA_041493955.1 Terriglobia bacterium | reverse complement strand
GCTTGCGGAGTTGCTGGCAAGAAAAACGCCCGCGGCCGACAGTTGGCGCAGACCCGCTAGTTGGCCGGCGAGAAACGCAAGACCAAGCAGCGTGGTGAGGCCCCACCAGCGGTGAAACGCTTGCGCGTCGCCTGCGGCGCGGCGGCGGCGGGCCACCTCAATGGTGCCGCTGCTGGCCAGCAGCACTGCCGTGTTCAACCACATCAAGGCCGGCGGCCGGGTGTGTTCCCAGTCACCTCCCTGGCCCTTGCGCAAGATGAAGGAACTGGTGAGCGCCATGAAGAACATCACGATGGCGGCCATTGCTACGGTGACGAGGGTGAAGTAGGCGCGCTGTGGAATCGCGCGCGCTCCCCCGCCGGAGCTTTCTCCATCGTATCCGCCATCGGGCGGGCCGGAAGTCCCCGAGCCCTCACCGGTGTGTGTGATTTTGAATGTTTCGGCAATCGCGCCGGACATGGCTGCTCCTCGCGTCATTCATGTCAACCCGCTCGCCGAACTGGCCGCGGAGAGGGGCATCACCCTTCGCGGCCAAGGCGGGAGGGCTGCGTGTCCCTGTTCCTGACGGATCCCCCACTCGCCTGATCGTCTAGAATCGAATTTAAATTGACTGAAGAACCGCGGGGAGCGGCTCTTTCTCAAAAACGAGCCCCTGCTCGTTCATCCTGAAGGTGAGGCGGGGACGCTACGCACAGTTCAGTTAGTACACACCCCGCAATCAAGCCTCCACCGGAAGCTCCCACATTCGTAAAGAGTTATTTCATAGAATGAGACAGAACGCGGCAAACTAATGCACAAGTTAGGAGAATCTTCTCCAAGACTGTGAAGCGCGCAGACTATTCACTGTGGCATTCGTGTCAGGCGAGTGCCCCCAGATCCCCTTACGGGGTGGAGTCTTGGAGCCGTAACGCCTCGCGCTCTGCGTGGGCACCAGTAATGTGAATGATTCGGGCCGACTTCAACGAAGGCAGCATGGGAAGATGCGAGCGTGTGCAGTGGATGGCGGCGGAGAGGTGGGGGATCGTCCAGGGAGGATCAAGAGCGAGAGCATTTCTGAGAGGTGCCAACCCAACGGCCTAGAGCCTGTTGTATGATCCCGTTTTCACCATGTAAGATCAAGGACTTAGCGTAGCTCAGCACCTGCTTCTACTCACGGCTCCTTGGCCGGTCCAATGGGCTTAAGTTACTTGCCGTGAGAAGCCTCCCACCCCTTCCAGATCGTGGCCTCTTGCGAATGCAATGGCTGCAAAGTCCGCAAGTAGTGGACCAAGTCCCAAGCATCTGCCGGCTGAATAACTTCGGCGTAAGACGGCATTGGCGTCCCGTCAAGCCCGGTCATGAAAATACGGTAAAGGTCCTGGTTCGACTCGCCACACTTGAACCGTGAACCAATCGAGAAATCGTACGGGCGCAATGGATTGTCTTTGCTATCGGTGAGCGTCCCGGCGGATGGACCATCGCCACGGCCTGCGGGGCCATGGCACTTCCCGCATTCCATCTTTTTGTAGAGTTCCCGCCCGTGCAGAATGCTTGCGATTGTGACAGGAGGTTCCGCCGGAATTGTGATCGCCGCGCTTGGTGCATCGTTCTTCCACCGAGCCGAGTACGACTTGATATACGCGACGAGGTCTGCGCGTTGTTGGTCCGTCAGGGGATGCCATGCGGGCATGCTCGTGGCAACGAACCCACGAGATATCGCATTGAAGAGATCCTGATCGGTCGGCAGTGTACCCGTGGGGGTCGAGCGGCACTTATACACAGCGGCTGTGAGATCTCGCGGCTTGGGGTCCATCCACGGAGCGTTCTCCCCGCTCCCGTCGCCCTGTTGGCCGTGGCAGCCGATGCAGAATCGGCGATAAAGCTCTTTGCCCGCCGATGCGCGTCCCTTCAGACTCCCGATATGGCTCTCCTGGGCAAAGCAGACAGTAGCTCCTGCCGCAAGCACGAAAACGGGCACTATCAATAAAGTTTTCAGTCTCATGTGTGGCCTTTTCCCTCAGAAGTCGATATCGAGTCCGACGAGCACACTGCTGCTCCATACCCTAGAGGCGCCTCCCGTTTGAGTCTTCACGATCGAGTATTCGTTGTGGAAGGCCAACCCGGCGCGACTGAACATGATCGGATACCAGCGGTAACCAACAGAATAAGCATCAATGTTGCCCACGTTCCCTGCGGTGCTCGGAAGCGCTTGCTGCGCCATCCGAATGATCTCGAACCGCTGAACGAAGACCAGCTGCGGACTGTGGTGGTAATGGGTTTCGATAAACCCGCCGTTCCAACTGGGTGCCTGGGCTCCGGCCGGAAGAGGCTCATGACTGGGAGTGGACGTTCCCAGAAATGCGTTATCGTGACCATGCATAAAGAACGGCAGGAAGTGTAACTTGCCGAAGTTCAAGTCGCCAGAGAAGCCGACTCGATAAAACGGCTTGTTGCCACGTCCAGTGCCCGGAATCGGAACACCTTCCGAGGTCAAAGAAAAGGTCGGCCTCTGACCGATATAGGCGAAAGTGCCAAATCGCTGCAGGCCGAGGCTACCGGCCTGGAATGCCTGGCTAAAGGTGAGATACGTGTCGTAGCCTCGATTCGCTGGCAGTTCGGGCTCTCCATTGGTGCCGCCCAGGACGGCCACGCCGTAACGTGTGTAGCTATTGACCGAGTGCCCCGACAATTCCACGCCGAGGTGGTTTTCACCAAGCGCGAAGTTGTTCGAACCTCCTGGCGGAACAAAGTGGTATAGCTGGTACATGCCTCCATTATCCGAAAGGAAGAGGAAGCGCTTTTCGGAAATCATGTTGTCGAGCTCGAATTTTCCGAACTTGACATTGATCCAGCGACTCTTCAGATTATCAAATCTCACAAACGCGTTCTCGAATCCAACCGTCCCGTTTGCCTCCACGGCGGGGAGAAGCGAGAACGAAATATTCTTGTACAGTGTCCCAGCAGCCCAGATGTCCATCCCAGAAAGATCGAAGCCATGCTTGGTCACGCTTTTTTGAACGAGCCCGCTCTCCGCATCCCCTGTGACGGCATCAATCGGCTGATGGTTCATGCTCTCCCGATGCCACCTCGGCGCGATCCGGAACGTGATCGGGAAATACGAGGGATTCTGATAGATGGGAGAGTCGCGATCGTTTCCAAGCTGGTATCCGTTGTCGCGGAAGGTCTGTCCGAAGTTGTTCAGCTCCGGCCATGCCGTGTGACAGCCCGAACACGGGAGCCCATATTTCCGCGCAAACGCGGGAATCGCCATTACCTTGTTTACGGGCAGTGTGTAAGCTGGCTGGCTGTCGCCAAGGACCATCGCCACGATCAGAGAGGCGCATGGGAGAAACGAAGTGAGCAACGACCACTTTACGCTCCTGCTGCCCTTCAAGAACCACCTGACCATACGGCCTCCTGTCTGATGATGGGGGAAGGTGTTGACGCAAGAAATTTTAAAGCACTCGGCCGGTCAGTCAAGAATAATTGGGAGTTTTGGTTCCAAAATAGTTACGGGGAAATGCGACGGTCTTCCGTGTGTGCCGGCAAGGCTCTCGAGTGAGCTCGGCTCCTTGGAACGTCCTGCACCCTCACGGAAGCGATTCGTTTGCCGCAACGGCCCGTAATTCATCGCGCTTGGACGGATACCTGCCGTCAGGCGAATTTGCCGCTGAGTTTGAAACAAGCTCAGATCACCCCCGGGTTGCAACTTAGGCAAAACGTCATAAAACAGGCTGGTCGTCGCCAGGGAAACAGATACGATACCTCCGGCTGCACGATTCGCGGGGGGCGTTGGCGAACGGTCCGGGATGAACTCGAGGCTATGCCTGCAATTCGGCCTCTTCGGTATGTGCAAAGGACCAGAACAAGAGGTAAGAGGACGCATGCGGCTCATGAATGAGTGTTCTCCGAAAAAGAGGAGATGAAATGGTGCAATTCGCGTGCAAACACACGCAGGGGGACGCTTCGATGCGAGCAGGCCTGCCGCCTCGCAAGCTACGCCGGACTTCCCGCGTTGCCATTCTCCTGGGTGTTTTTCTGCCGACCATAGTCTCCGGCGCTTCAACCGGATCGCCCGAAGACAAACGTCCAGCCTCTGTGAGATTTGTATTTGAGCTGACTGCCACGGAGACCGAGGTTCTCCAGGTCGTGAAGCTCGTTGCGGAAGATTCCGTCATTCGCGGAACATACGTCTATGACGACCAGAAGACGCTCACAGGGGCGATGCCTGCGGAATCGTCTGCCTACTTCGGGCCCTGGCAGGGCCCCGGACATGTTTTCTACAAGGTCTTGACTGGCGCCTTGGCCCCTCGTCATTTCGAGACCAGCAATGACCTGGGAACGATTACTGTCCGATATGAGGTTCAGGCCGTGGCGGAGTCGCGAACCCGGCTCCAGATCGATGCCGTGTTTGTCGAAGATGGGCGTCGCAAAGCGCATGCATCCGATGGCACCGTCGAAACGAGTGAATTCAAGGAGATTCAGGATCGGCTCCAACAACTCCAACTGACCGAGCAGGAAACGGCGGCGATCCTGAAAAAGCGGCAGGAAGAGGATTTGAAAAAAGCGATTTTGCTTCGCCAGCGTCAGGACGAAGCTGCCAGGGTCGACGCGGCGGAATCTTCCGTGAAAAGTGTGGAGTTGCGGGTCCGGGACCTGCGGCATCAGGTCGAAGTGCACGTTAGAGCCGGGGGTGCGGAATTGAAGTCGGCACCGTTTCACAACGCGACGAAACTGCAATCGCTGGCGGCCGGCACGGAAGTTGTAGTCCTGATCATTACGCCGTACTGGTATGGGGTGGAAACTCTGGACAGGCACCGAGGCTGGCTACGCCATAACCAAGTGGAGCCGCTACCATGACAAGAAGGTCTCCGTCGTTGTTTTTCGTCTATGCGACACTGTTGTCAGTTCCGCTGTGGCTCGCGAACCTAACCGCCGCTCAAACCCCTGAATTTGAGCGGGTCTTTCATAGTCCTAAGCCGGAAGTTGAACAGGCGATCCAAGCGCTTCATGCCACGGAGAGCGGCCGTCTGCCGATTCTCGACGGCTTTGTGAAAAAGACGGACCAACTGCTGGACCGTTACCGACGCGCTTACTATGAATGCAGCTTCCAGGTGATGTCTACCGGACCGGAGCACACGCGGGTACGTGTCACGGCCACGATCACAGCGTGGTATGTGGATGCGAATGCTGTGCAATCCGGATATCGCGTATTGCCGTCCAATGGGCGCCTGGAAACGGATCTGCTGGATCGTATCGAAGAAGTACTCGCGAACAAGGCACCGGGCTCTGTCCCTCCGCCACAAGCGGCACAGCCAGCTATGTCGAGGCCCGTATCGGCGTCCATTTCGCTCGTCCCGTCGCGCACAACGGTGCGCCCAGACCTAGCCCAGGCGCGTGCTAACGATAAATCTGCCGTCGTTCGCAGTGCATTCAGTGCGCCGTCACCTGGCCTTTCCATACCTTTGGCGGAGGCCGCAGCCGCGGTGGGAGACGGTGAGGAGGATCTGGAGTCACTGAAGCAGCGACGCGAAGACGCCGAGAGACGGATGAGAGAACTGAACATCGACGTCCAGAACCTCGAAGAAATCCTCCACAATCAGTCGCATCCGGCCAATATCGCGGTCGTCCGGAAATCGGGAACACGTGTTATGGCGAAACCCGGAGCGGATGCACCGGTGTTATTTTCTGCACATGCAGAAGATGAATTCGAGATTCTCGATAGCGGAAGCACCTGGGTACACGTGCAAATCTCGGGCGTTTCCCGTGGCTGGATTCGCCGCACGGAGCTGGACTTGCCGGAAGGACTCGGTGATCCTTCGAAGAAGGCCGGTGTTGCCGAAACGATTGACGCCCCGCCTTTCCGGGTGGTGCGCGAAGCAACGAATATCTTCAAAGGGGATTGGGAACCCCTGCACGGAAAAACCATCAGGATCATTTGGACTGAGCCCGCGTTAGCGTCCGGGAAACAGTCCTCCGCACAAGCCAAACGAGATTTTGCGAAGTCTTTGTTACTCACGGCATACCAGGAGGTCACCTCGCACGATCCAGCGGTGGCCGGAGTGGTGATCGTCTTCGATTCGGCTGACGGAGGACAGATCGCCGTAACTCTCGAGAGTCTGAAACAGTGGCGGACGGGCAAGCTCTCAGAGGCGTCGTTCTGGCAACTGTGTTCTGTCGATCCCCCAGAATTGTTCCGAGGCTCCGCCAAAGGTGGCGTTTGACCTGTGGGCTTGGAAAACAAACAGCTTCTGCTGAAATTACGCTTGGCTACCGCCAGCGCATCGCTGCGGATGCGGGAGCATTACTCGCAGAAAATACGCTGAAATGATGCCGCTCCGGCATTGTGAGCGGCCTAAATGCGGAACATTCATCGTGCCTGAGAGCACAGGCCGTAAACGGTTTTGTTCGGACTCGTGCTGTGCTTTGTTTCACGAGAGCAGGAAACCCCGCGAAGAACGGACAGATTACGCTTGGCTGCGTCGCCTACAAGTGGATTCTCTTCCTGTTCTCCGCAAGAAACTAGAGACGCGTTCGGTCAAACAGCGGCTGCGCGAAATAGAAGCGAATTGGCCGAATCTCGCCAAAAACGTCAAAGGAATCGGAGAGCGTGTATAAGGGGAGCGAAGCATGCTTTTTATTCCTGCATCCCATTTTGCGGAAGGTCTGATGCCATACTTGTACCGTTTGGCCGTCGCGTGGGTTGCAACGCCACCAGTCCATAGGACTTGTTGACTTGTACTGTCCGTTCGACTCCCACACGCTTCCGCCAATCCAGCATTCATACTCGCCGTGGCCAGAAAAAGAGACCGGAAGAAGTACAGCGCAGGGAAAGAAGCGCGGCGCCGCGCCCGCGAAGTAGCCGGTCCGCCTCCGGCCGAGCGCGTCCTGCCCGACAAACGCCGCAAGCCCCCCAAACACAAGAAGGAATTGTTGGAGCAGGAACTTTTCTAGTCTGGGTCTGCAGGTTCCGCCGGAACCTAGTTCTTTGACCCTCAACCGGGCTTGTAGTCGGGAATGACTTCGTCGGGGTGAAACACCGCTGCTGCTGTCCGACCCGAGTGGCGTCCGAGCTCGGCGGAGATTTTCTCCAGGTCGGCCCGCGAGAAGCCCTCGATGCTCACCACGACCTTGCCGTCGGATGTGATCAGGTAAACGGTGGGCACATTGGTGATCCCGTATTGGTTGGAGACGGCGTAACCGTCCGCATCGACCAGCGCCGGGAAGCTCACCCCGTATTCGGCGCAGAATTCCCTGGTGTCGCCGGCATCGTCCTGGGAGATGCCCACGATGCTGATGTGTTCGCCGTAGGACTGGTGAAGGCGCTCGAGGAACGGAAAAGTGAACTGGCAGACCGGGCAGGAAATCTTGAAAAAGCCGGTTACCACGGGGCCTTTCTTCAATGCGTCGGCGAGGGAGAATGGGCGGCCATTCATCGAGTTCAGCGCGAAGTTCGGTGCCCGATGGCCGGCCAGGACTTTCCTCATCCGTTTCCCTCCAAAGATCCGACTGAATAGGTGGGGGAATCTCACCGCCACATGGTAACGCAAAGAGCCGGGAGGGCCAATCTCGACCTCCTCCTTAGATGCAAGGACCTGGGAACAAGGTGCGGACCTACGAGTGGGTCAGCCTTTTCACGGCTTCATTGGCGGCAATCAGGATGGGATCCCAGACCGGGGCGAACGGCGGCGCGTAGCTCAGATCCAGATGCAGCATCTCTGCGACGTGCAAGCGCGCATGCAGAGCCATCGCGGCGACGTCGATTCGCTTGGTCACGCCCTCTTCGCCGGCCATCTGGCAGCCGAGCAGCCGGCCGGTGGGCCGGTCCCAAATCAGCTTCACGAGGATGGGCTTGCCGCGCAGATATTTTGCGCGCGACGTCGAAGTGACGGTCACGGCATCGGGCTGGAAGCCGTGGGCCCTGGCCTGCTGGATGCTCAGTCCGGTCTTGGCCACTTCCAGCTCGAGAACTTGCGTCACCAACGTGCCCCCCACGCCCTCAAACCGCGCATTGCCGCCCGCTGCGTTTTCCCCGGCCACGCGGCCCTGTTTGTTCGCCGTGGTGCCGAGGGGAATACAGGCGGACTTGCCGGTAACCAGGTGCGGGACCTCCGTGCAGTCGCCAGCCGCATAGATGCTGTTCACGCTGGTGAGCATCCGCTCGTCCACCGCAATCGCGCGGGTCGGGCCGAGCTGGATCCCGGTCGCCTCGGCTAGTTCCGTGCGGGGGCGGACTCCGGTAGCCAGCAAAACGAGGTCGGCCGGGAGGCTGCCACCGACGCCGTATTGCACGGCGCTGGCCCGGCCCTGCGCGCCGGGCGTGATCGAACTGGCCGCCGCGCTCTTGACCAGACGAACTCCATGCTGTGCGAGAACCTGCTCCACGCGCGCGCCTATCTCGGGCTCGGCTTCTTCGAGCACCGCTTCCGAGCGCTCCACGATGGCCACCTCGAGTCCGCGTTGCCTGAGCGCGTACGCCACTTCAAGGCCGATATAGCCCGAGCCAATGATCACCGCGCGCCGTGGGCCTTTTTCCTCGATGAGTGTGCGCAGATGAATGGTGCCCGCCAGGTCATTGCAAGTGAAAACGTTGGTGAGCTCCGAGCCGGGTAGCTCGAGCGAAGGCGCCGCGCCCGTCGTGATCACCAATTTGTCGTACGAAAAAGCGACCGGTTGAGAGCCCTCGCGCAGGGCGTGGACCAGTTTCCTACCCGGCTCGATGGCCACGGCCTCATGTTGGGTCAGCACGTCGATGTTGCGCTTCTCGCGGAAAAAATCGGGGGTGTACACCACCAGTTCGCGCGGCTCGGCGACCTGTCCGGAGAGAAAGTAGGGCAGGCCGCACGTGCCGTAGGAAATGTGCTGGCCCTTTTCGAGCACGGTGATTTCAAGCTGCGGATTGATTTTGCGGGCGCGGCTCGCCGCGCTCATCCCCGCGGCCACTCCACCGATGATCAAAAGTCGCTCACGCGGCATCGCCCGTCCGCCTCGTGTAGGAGATGAATGTAGCAGCGGGCTTTAGCCCGCCATCGCACGCGGTTAGAGCGACGAGAAGGATAGCGCCCTAAAGGGTGCTGCTATACGTGGTCCGCACAGCGCCGCCATCTTAAGCGAACCGGCGATGCGGTCAAGCGAAAGAGTCAGTGAATGTGGCGGGTCTTGCGCTGCATGTAGTCCATCAGCAGGTATTGTCCCAGGGTGTAAGGCGTGGTGAAGTAGGCTTTGCCGCGGCACAGCTCGGCCACCTTCTGCACGAAATGCACCAGGCTGTAGTCGCTCGCCAGCATAAAGGTGTTGATCAAAATGCCGGCGCGCTTGCACTTGCTCACTTCCTCCAAAGTCTGTGAGACCACCAGCGGGTCGAGACCGAAGGCGTTCTTGTAGATTCGGCCGTCCTCGAGCGTCAGCGCCGACGGTTTGCCGTCGGTGATCATGACGATCTGCCGCATATCTTTCTTCTGACGCGCCAGGATGCGCTGCGCCAGGCGCAGGCCCTCGCGCGTGTTGGTGTAATACGGCCCCACCTGGACGCGCGCCAGCTCGCCCAGGGGCACTTCCTCGGCGCTGTCGTGAAACAGGACCAGTTGCAGCGAGTCGCCGGGGTACTGCGTGCGGATCAGATGCGATAGAGCCAGGGCCACCTTTTTCGCCGGGGTGAAGCGGTCCTCGCCGTAAAGGATCATGCTGTGGCTGCAGTCGAGCATCAGGACTGTGGCGCAGGAGCTCTGGTATTCGCATTGATGGACCATCAGGTCTTCGTAGTCGAGCTCGATGGGGACGCGCGCGCCGTCGCGGCGCACGGCGTTGAACAGCGTGGCGCTGATGTCCAGGTTGAGCGTGTCGCCAAACACGTAGCGCCGGGAGGCGCCACCGGACTCTACGCCGGTGGCCAGATCGCGCGTGTCATGTCGGCCGAAGCTGCTCTTGCCGAGCGAGCCGAGCAAATCCTTCAGCGTGTTGAAGCCCAGAAAATCAATGGTCTTGTCGGTGATCTCAAAGCGCGCCTGCGCCTGAGCGTCCTGCGGGCCACCGAGTTGCCCGCGCGGCGTCTTTTCCGGCGGGGGCGTGACCTGCGGCGGCTGGGGTGAGACGTAGCCTTCCTCGGCCAGCCGTTCGATCAATTGGTCGATCAGATCGCGAAGCGGCTGATTCTGGTTCAGGTCGAGATTTTGGAGGAGTTCTTCCATGGCCTCGTCGGGGAGCAGGTCGCCCTCCTGGAGCGCGCGCAGGATCGCCTGCCGAAGCTGCTCCATGGAGCGCTCGGGGTCCATCTCCGTGATGCCGTAGAACTGCGACTCAAAGCCGCTCTGAAGGAAGAAGTCGGAGAGGCGCTTGACGAGCTCCTGGAGATCAATCGAGTCTGAGGGCTCGCCGGTGTAGCGCGAATAACGGATGAACTTCACATCCCCACCTAGTTGAACTGGCGACGCGGCGGCCGGGCATAGGGCTCGCGGGGCTCGGGCGCCTTCGGGCGCTCCGCGTGGAAGCCGCGCTCTTCATTCCGGCTGATGCGTTTGTGCGCCCAGAGTCCTTCGAGTATGAATTCCGCCGCGGCGGCCGTAATGGCTGGGTCGGCTTTGCCGTTGACACCGAGGCGCTCGACGTGGTCGAGCAAGCCTTGAATGTGTTTCAGTTGCGCGAAGGATTCAGCGGCCGAGGCTGATTCGGGAAGCTTCAACTCGCCGCCCATTTCAAACCACTGCACGACGGGCTGAAGATCGGCCTCGGCCAGATACTTGGTGAAGACCTTGCCAACGGCGCCGCGTATCAACTCGCGCGCGATATTCGCCGCGCCGCGCAGCTCACCCTCGTATTCGAGTTCCATTTTGCCGGTCATCGCCGGGGTGGCGGCGTATATATCGGCGATGCGAGCGGCGGCCACGGCCTCATGGTTGCGCACCGCGCGCTGCTCGGCGTTGCTGATCACATTCTCCAGGCAGGCAATCGGCAGGCGCTGGCTGACACCCGAGCGCCGGTCCACGCGCTTATCCTCGCGCGCCAGGAAGGCAACCTCCTCAATCACCTCGCGGACATAGGCGGGAATCTCGAGCCGCCGTCTGCCGTCACGGTTGGTCCAGGCCTCCTGCGCGGTAATAGCCAGGCCCTCCTCAAGCGAAGCCGGGTAATGCGTGCGAATCTCCGAGCCTACGCGATCCTTGAGGGGGGTGATGATCTTGCCGCGCGCCGTGTAGTCCTCCGGGTTAGCGGTGAAGACCAGCAACACGTCCAGCGGCAGACGCAGGGGATAGCCCTTAATCTGGATGTCACCTTCCTGCATGATATTGAACAGGCCGACCTGGATCTTGCCGGCCAAGTCGGGCAGTTCGTTGATGGCGAAGATGCCGCGATTGGCGCGAGGCAACAGGCCGTAGTGAAGGGTGAGCTCATCGGAGAGATCGCGCCCGGCGCGGGCCGCCTTGATGGGGTCCACATCGCCGATGATGTCGGCGATCGTGACGTCGGGCGTGGCTAGCTTCTCGACGAAGCGCCGCTCGCGGGGCAGCCAGGCGATCGGGGTCTGTTCGCTGCGCTCGGCGATCAGATCGCGGCAGGCGCGGCAGATGGGGCGGAAGGGATTGTCATTGATCTCGCAGCCCGCGACGACGGGGATCTCCGTGTCAAGAAACTGCACCAGGCCGCGCAGGATGCGGCTCTTGGCTTGGCCACGCAGGCCGAGCAGGATGAAATTGTGGCGCGCGAGAATGGCGTTGACGATCTGCGGGATCACTGTCTCTTCGTAGCCGTGAATTCCGGGGAAGAGCGTTTCCTTCTTTTCGAGGCATTGGAGAAGGTTTGCCCGCATTTCGTCCTTGACGGTCCGCTCCGCTACGCGAAGCTCCGCCCACGCCGTCTGTCGCAATTGCCCCAGGTTCTCGGCCTTCTTGGTCATGGGTCCCCGATTCCTTGGCTGTGTTCAGCGTTTCGAGCGCTCTACTTCATTATAGATGATGCGAGGGGGCGTGAGGTCACTCACGCGCTGGTGAAATCAATCTGCCAACGGTGCCTGGGGGAGCCCGTGGCCGTTGCCGGCCGCCTTTCCCCGCACGCGCTCGAGGCGGGAGAGCTGGGGCAGCCAGAGCTTGAGCCGCTCGAGCAAGTGGCGCTGGCGATCGGACTCGACCCGGAGCTCCAGCAACTCCTGTTTGTATTCCAGCTCCAGGGGCAACTCGCTGCCGATCTGGAACGCGAGGGACTCCCCGGGCTTAAGTTCGGGTGATTTCGGTTCCCGGCCGAACACCAGCGCATGGCACTGTCCATAGAGCGACACAAGATGCTGCTGTGTTTCCGCCGGGGCGGGCCGCGGGTCGTCTTCGAGCAATTCGACAGTGCCTTCCAGATAGGCTTTCTCCTCAATGACCTCCAGCACGCGGTAGGGATTCACGCCCATGGTGAGGATGTCCATCCGGCCGTCCTCATGCTTCTTCACGACCTTGACGATCTCCGCCGTGCAACCCACCCGGGCGATTCCTTCCTGGCGCGCCAGCAGCACGCCGAACGCCGTCTGGCTGTCCATGCAGTGCCGCACCATCAGCTTGTAGCGCGGCTCGAAGATGTGCAGGGACAGTGGCGTGCCGGGAAACAGCACCACCTCGAGCGGGAACAACGGAATGGGTTCGGGTCTCATGGTGCCAGGGAGAGTTCATGATAGCAGAATCCTGAACGGGAGATACGGCGCGCCCCACAGCGCAATCCTTGCTCCAGTCCCACGGAGCCCTTCTCTTGCGGTCCGGGACGGCTTCGCGAAGCATCTCAGCGCGGGGCGGGTGCGGGGCGGGACTTCCAGAGGTGCTGGGTTCGACGGTGAAGGAGATTGAAAGAGAATCAGGTAGCGGTGCTTAGCGGAGTTCGTCCCGCGCGGCTTCCATTTCGGAGGCGGCGTGCTGATCGCCGACGCGGCGGGCGACAACGATGCCCTGGTCGAGGATCTGGCGGGCTTCGTCGGTGCGTTCGATTCGCGCCAGGAGTTGCCCGTACTGGAAATAGCCCGTCACGTAGTCGGGGTGAGCGGCCAGGAGCTGGCGAAAATGCTCGATCGCGACCTCGGTGTCATTCTTGGCGCACTCTAGCGCCAGGCCGTAGCGCGCAAAGGCATCGCCGGGATTGGCGGCGAGGAACCCTTCGAGCACCTCACGCCGCGTTTTCTGCTGTTGGGTCATAGTGCCAAACCGCGTATTATATCGGCCTGCTGGTCGAACGCAAACTACCTTGCCAGGACGGAGTCCGAGAGTGGCCGGGAAAGGCAATCGTCCAATCAAGCGAAGTCCTCAGGCAATGTCTGGGAAACCGGTCAGCGCTTCGCGGACAGAAATGGTGGAGGTGGTTCTGCCGCAGGATGCCAACCCTTTGGGGAACATTCTGGGCGGGCGCGTAATGCATCTGGTGGACATCGCCGCAGCCATCGCGGCGCACCGTCACAGCAACAGCTACGCCGTCACGGCCTCGGTGGACTACGTGGACTTTCGCAACCCCATCCGGGTGGGCGAGTTGATTATCCTAAAGTCCCAAGTCAACCGCGTGTTTCACACCTCGATGGAAGTCGGCGTGAAGGTCTTCTCGGAAAACATTCTGACTGGCGAGAGAAAGCACACCACGTCGGCTTACGTCACCTTCGTGGCTATCGATGCGCAGCGGCAGCCCAAGGTTGTCGCGCCGCTGATCCTCAAGACCTCGGAAGATCGGCGGCGCTACCGGGAGGCGCTCCAACGCCGCCGCATTCGCCTGGCGCACCGCTTCAAACGCCGCGGGCGCGCCCGGGATTAATCCTGGCTGCGCGAATCTACCTGACGGGCCCGACCCACACGGGTGTGCTGCTCGGTTGAGGGCTGCCCCCAGCCGGCTCCTCGCTGATAGCTAGCGCCGCCGCGTCGCCCATCCTGGCCTCGACCTGCGGAACGAACAGAACCTGTCTCTCCGCGCCAGGACGGAAAATTCCTGCGCTGATCGGCTTGCCCTCCTTGGGGACCACCCAGAGTTGCCAGGTTCGGCCGGCACCGAGGAGTGGAATATGGCGCCCGGAAAGCACCAGGCCGAGCTCGGCGTTCCAGTAAGCGCGAAGGTCAGGCAGCGACGCCTGTCCCGGTTTCAGCGCCACTTCCTTTGTGCCCGCAGCGGAGAGGATGGCTAGCGCGCGCTGGTAGAGCTGGTGGTCCGACTCGAGCGCGCGGTTCTGCTGCCGCGCCGCGCGGACCTCTTCCTGCAGCGCGGCGAGCTGTCCCCGCACGCGGTGTGTCTCGCGAATCGAGAACACCGTCAGCAGCACGAGTGCAGCGGTGCACGTCCAGGTCCAGATAGGAATCCATCTCTTCACTGTGCCCGCGGACTCCTGAGAGTTCTGAGGATCTCCCTGTGCGCCATGCCGTCAAAAAAGGGGAACTCAATCGCTTACAGTCTCGCTCTTTCTTGTTCCTGCTCTAGAGTTACGGCAGAGCGGGCGTCTGTCCAACGAGAAGTTTTCGCCGGGCGCCCGGCGTGTCACGATGGGAAAACCCCGTGGCCGGGTCTTCATCCCGCAGACCCCGGTCGTGTCTGCGAATCGCTGGCTCCGGCGTAGACGATCTCGCCGGTCGAGGTCAGGTACTGCTCCACCGCCCGGGCCGTGAGAAATGCCTGTTCCACACAGACGCCCATGGACGGGCCTTCGAAATAATTGCCGGTCATGAACAAGCCGGGCAAGCCGGCAGTAAGTTCGCGCAGGGCTGCGAGGATCGCGCCATGGCCCAGGTTGTACTGCGGCAGGGCGCGGGCGTAGCGCTGCACGTGGCGCGTGACCGGCGGGCCGCTGATCTTCAGCACGCGGGCCACCTCCCGGGCGACGGTTTCGGCGACTTGGTCGTCGCTCAATTCGAGGAGTCCGGGGTCGGTGGCGCCACCCGCGAAACTGGTCAGGTTAACCATGCCCTCCGGGGCGCGGTCAGCGAAAAGCGAGGAGTTCCACACCGTGCCCAGCACACGCAGGCGCTCCGTGCGCGGCACCAGAAAGCCGAAGCCGTCGGCCGGATGCTGCAGCTGTTCACGGCGATACCCGCCGGCCACCACAGCCACCGGCGCATACTCGATCTTCGCCAAGAGGGCTGGAAACTGCTCGGAGATGCCGGCCAGCAGCTTCCCGGCCGCCTCGGTGGCCGTAGCCACGACCACCGCGCTGGCTCTCAGCGTCTCGCTCCGCCCGTGTCCGGTGACTTGCAGTTCGAACTGCGATTTGCCATTGGCCTTTCCACGGTGAACGGAAGTGACGCTAGTGCCGCAGTGGACTGCATCGCCCAGTCTGGCCCCTAGCGTGCGCACCAGGGTCGCCACGCCGCCCCGGAACGAGCAGAGCGTGGGCCGCGGCTTTTCTCTCGGCGGGCGCGACTTCATCGCCCCACGCAGGACACTGCCGTAGTCCTTCTCCCATCGATAGGCGCTGGGAAAGGCGCTGCGCAGGCTCAGCTTTTCCGGGTCGCCCGCGTAAACGCCGGAGACAAACGGCCCCACCAGTAGCTCCAGCAACTCATTGCCGAACTTCCTGCGGACAAAATTCGCCACTGATTCGTCGTCCACCGGTGGCTGCGAGTGGCGGAAGGGTTCGGAGAGCAGGCGCAATTTGGAATACAGGCCGAGCAGAGAAGTGGTCAGCAGCGCGGGCGGGGCCATGGGCACCGCCTTCAGGCGTCCCCCGGTGAGGATGTAGCGTGGCGCGCGTGGGTCCGCGCGAAGCAGATCGTGTTGCAGCCCGGCGGCCTCGATGACTTCAAGAAGCAGGTCGGTGGAGAGAAAACTCTGGGGCCCGCGCTCGAACAGAAACCCGTCTTGCTGGACGGATTCAATGACCCCGCCGACCCGCGGGGATTGTTCAAACACGAGAACGGGTATCCCAGCCTGGCGCAGGCGGAAGGCGCAAGTCAGGCCTGAGATGCCGCCGCCGATCACAACGGTGTGCACGGGAGGTTGCACCGGGTTTGAACCTCAGCCGTCGGCCTCTACAGGGTCTTGGAAAAGAGCGGGCGGCTTTCCAGTTTCTGTTGTTCCAGATAGGGGTCGAAGACCATGGCCACATTGCGAATAAAGATCCGGCCCAGCATGGTGATGCGGATCTCCTCCGGGCTGACCTGAACCAGGCCATCCTCCGAAAACTCCTGCAGGAGCGCGAGTTCCCTGGCGAAATAGTCGTCAAACGAGAGCGCAAATGCGCGTTCGATCTCGCCCTTGCCAATCACTGCGTGGCAGAGCAGGCGGCTGATGACAGCGCGGCGGATCTCATCCTCCGGCGTCAGCCGGTAGCCGCGCATGGTCGCGATGCCCCGACGCTCGACTCGCTCCTGGTAGCTGTGCAGGTCGCGGAAATTCTGGGCATAGGAGTGTCCGATCCCGCTAATCGCGCTAACGCCCATGCCGTAGAGGTCGGCGCCAGCTTTGGTCGTATAGCCCTGGAAGTTGCGGTGCAGCGTGCGATTCTGCTGGGCGATGGCCAGCTCGTCGCTCGGCCGCGCGAAGTGGTCCATGCCGATATAGATGTAGCTCGCCTCGAGAAACTTCTGCAGCCCGGCGCGGAAGATGCGGAATTTTTCCATGCCCTCGGGCAGATGCTCTTGGAACGAGCCCTGCTGCTTTTTCAGCCAGGGCACGTGGGCGTAGCTGAACATGGCCACGCGGTCCGGCTGCAGCGTCAGCACTTTGTCCACCGTCTCGGCGAATCGCTCGGCGTTCTGGTAGGGCAGGCCGTAGATGAGATCGACGTTGACGCTTTCAAACTGCAGCTGCCGGGCGGCGCTGATGAGGTCACGCGTCAGTTCAAACGGCTGGACCCGGTTCACGGCCTTCTGCACCTCGGGATGAAAATCCTGGATCCCCATGCTCAGGCGATTAAAGCCCAGGCGGTGGGCCGTCTCGAGATGCTCCCGCGTGGTGACCCGCGGGTCCACTTCGATGCCGATTTCCGCGCCCGGGACGATTGTGAACTGCTCGCGCGCATGGCCGTAGAGGTCTTCCATCTGCGCGGGAGAAAGATAGGTCGGCGTACCCCCGCCCCAGTGGAATTGGATGACCGGCCTCTGGCGGGAGACGTGCCGCGCCACGAAGTCCATCTCTTTTTTCAGTGTCGTCAGGTAGGGTGAGGCGGCGGCCTTGTTCTTCTGGATCACCACGTTGCACGCGCAGAACAGACACAGGCTCTCACAGAAAGGCAGGTGCATGTAGAGCGAGACCGGCGTGGCGGCCGCATCAGCCGTGGCAAAGGCTTGTTGAAGGTCGTCCGGCCCGAAATTCTCCTGCCAAACCGGCGCGGTCGGGTAGCTGGTGTAGCGCGGTCCGGGACGGTTGTACTTGTTCAGGAACTCTTCAGAGATGCTGAAGCTTTCCTGCGCCAGGTGGAGATTGACGTTGGAGTCGGCCATCGCTTCTGCCTAATCGGCCCTCCCCATCGGCACGCGGGCCGGGAGGGCGGTTGTCTGCCCCGCGTGCACAAAGGCGCGCGCATGTTCCACTGGGGTCGAGGGGAGGATCCCATGCCCCAGGTTGAGGATGTGGCCCACGCCGCCGGTCTTTTCAATCGTCTCGCGCACCGCGGCGCGAATACCTTCTTCCGGCCCCAGCAGAATGCACGGGTCCACGTTGCCCTGCAGAGCCAGGCCGCCGAGGAGTTGCCTGGCTTCGGCGAGATCCACCCGCCAGTCCACGCTGAGCACGCTGGCCCCGCACTGCGCCACGCTGCGCAGCAGATGCGCCGAGGCCTTCGTATAGAGAATGACGGGCACGTCACCGGCATTCAATTCGGAGAGTAGAAGTTGCGCGGCCGGCAGCGCAAATTCCTGGTAATCGTGCCGCCCCAGCTCTCCAGCCCAGGTGTCAAACAGTTGGACCGCGGTCGCTCCGGCAGCAATCTGCGACTGGAGATAACCGGCGGTCGCCCGGGCGATTTTCTCGAGCAGACTTCGGAGTAGGCGCGGTTCGTGGTACATCATCTGCTTAGGTGCGGGGAAACCATCCTTCGCGCGGCCCTCGATCATGTAGCAGGCCAGCGTCCACGGCGCCGCGGCAAAGCCGAGGACGGGTACTTCGGGTCCCAGCTCCCGGCACAGCCGGCGAATGGTCTCTGGCAGAAACGCGGTTTCCTGTTCGGGGTCAAACTCGCGCAGCTGTTTGACCTGCCCGGCGTCCCGCACCGGCTGAGCGATGACCGGGCCCCTGTCGGTCAACTCCACACCCAGGCCCATGGCCTCAGCGGGAATCAGAATGTCGGAGAAAACGATGACCGCATCAACCCCCACGATCCGGAACGGCTGCAGGGAGACCTCCACAGCAAGGTCTGGGGTTTTGCAGACCTCCAGGAAGGCATGCTTCTTCCGGATGGCGCGATATTCGGGCAGGTAGCGCCCGGCTTGGCGCATCATCCACACGGGCACGCGCTCGACGGGTTCCGCGCGGCAGGCACGCAGGAAAAGCTCCCTGCGATTTCCGGTGGCGATTCGCTTGGTGGTCATTGAGACGTGCAAGAACAAATGATAACAAAACTTGCTGGCACGCGCACGATTTGCGGAGCGCATTGCCGCGTGGTTTCCCGCTGGGAAGTTGGCTATAATACAAGTTTGTCGGAAGGCGGCTTGTAAGCACCTTAATTGTCAACGCCCGGCGCCGTGCCTGCTGACGCTGGATCAATATGATGACCCACCTGTTTCTGGAGACCCTTGGGCTCTACGCCCTCAGCCTAGGTCTTTACATCTGGTTCCTGTACGTGAATAAGCGTCTGATTGGACGCGCGGCCACGGTCTGCCTGGCGGGGGGAGTGATTCTGCACTATCTCGCGCTGATCGAACGCTCCCGGTGGGCCCAATCAGTACCCTACCAGGATCTGTATGGCTCCATGTCTCTGTTTGCCTGGCTGCTGGCGGTCACGTATCTCGGCCTGGAGGCTTTCCATCGCCAGCGCGCCGTGGGACCCTTCATTTTGCCGTTCGTCATCGTGCTGTTCCTGCTGGCCCATCTCTCGCCCGCCACACCCCCGCCTGCGCCGCCAGCCCACGGGGCCGAGTTCGCACTGCACGTGACGCTGAACATCCTGGCCTATGCCGCCTTTGCGCTTTCCTTTGTGCTGAGCGGGATCTACTTGCTGCAGAACCGCCTGCTGCGCGACCGTCGGCTCGGCACGGTTTTCTGGCGATTCCCGGCACTGGAAGTACTCGAGCGCATGAGCCGGAGCAGCGTGATCGTGGGCCTGGTCTCGCTTACGGTCGGGGCGGTGTTTGGTTTCATCTGGGTGAACCGGATCCAGGGGCGGTATTGGAACGCCGACGCGAAGGAGATTACCACTTTGCTTGTGCTCCTGTTCTACGCTGGATACGTATGGCTTGCCCGCACCACGGCCTGGCGCGGCGCGCGAGCCTCGCGGCTCTGCGTCTTGAATTTTCTATTTGTGGTCTTCAGCTACACGATCGTGAATCTCTATCTTTCGCACTATCACAGGTATTTCTGATGCATGTTTGGAAAACCGCCGCTCGGGCAGGAAGGCGCTGAGAAGGGCCGATGGAAATTGTTCTCATCGGACTGAGCCACCGCACTGCCTCCATCGAGATGCGCGAGCGCGTGGCCTTCACGGCCGAGCAGGCCCGGCGCGCCGCCGACGAGCTCCGCTCGAAGGGCATTCTGGAGGAGACGCTGGTCCTTTCCACCTGCAATCGCAGCGAGCTCTACGGCGTACCGCCGGAATCGGCTGAGGACAGCGTCGGCGCCCTGGAAGGCTTCCTGGCTTCGTTTCACGACCTGTCTCCCGCGGATCTGGACGGAAACCTCTATCATCACCGGAACACCAACGTGGTGCGACACCTGTTCCGCGTGGCCGCGGGCCTGGACTCGCAACTGCTGGGCGAAGCAGAGATTCTGGGTCAGGTTCGGGAGGCCTACCGGGTTGCTCTTGAGCACGGCGCTACGGGGCCGGTACTGAACCGGATGTTCCAGGCGGCGCTCGAGGTGGGGAAGCGCGTGCGGACGGAAACCGAGATCAGCACGCGTCCGATGTCGGTGGCCTTCGCGGGGGTGAAACTCGCGGAGAGCATCTTCGGCAAGCTGCGCGGGCACAAGGCGTTGATCTTGGGCGCGGGAACCATGGGCGAGCAGGTGGTCGAGCACATCCGCGGTCGCGGCATCTCGCGGATTCTAGTGGCGAACCGCACCCGGGGCCATGGCGAGGAACTCGCGAGCCGCGTGGGCGGGGAAGTAGTTGAATGGGAAGGACTGTCCCATGCCCTCGAACTCCCCGACATTGTCGTGAGTTCGGTGGGCGGTTCGGATCGAGTCCTGACGCGGGCCATGGTCGAGCGAGCCATGGGGGCACGTGCCAACCGAGCGCTGTTCATCATCGATCTGGGCGTGCCGCGCAATGTTGAGGCCGAAGTTGGAAAGCTCTACAACGTCTATCTCTACAACATCGACAATCTTGCCGAGATCGTGGAGCAGAACAAGAAGGCCCGCGAAAGCGAGATCCCGCGCGCTGAAGCTATCATTGACGAACACGTGCTGAAATTCGAGTCCTGGAAGACCAGCGTCTACGCTGTTTCGCTGCTCAGCCAGCTCCGCGCCAAGCTCCACCAGGAGCGCGAGGATTTTCTTCGCGAGCGCGAAGAGGAGATGCAGCATCTTTCCCCCGAGGGCCGCGAGAAGGTGGCCGGCCTGATGGAGGAGTTCCTCGACCGGATTCTTGCGGAGCCCGGCGAGCGGCTGCGAAGCGCGCGCGAGCTCCGGCGCAAACTGCAAAACATCGAAGCGCTGCGCGAGCTGTTCGGCCTGCCCCGGGAGAAACCTTGAGACCGTTGCGCATCGGCAGCCGCGGCAGCGTCCTTGCGCAGTGGCAGGCCAATCATGTGCGCGAACGACTGGCACGGGAGGCGGGAATCGGGGCCGAAATCGTCCTGATCAGGACCTCAGGCGATCGGTTCCGGCAGGCCAGCGTCAACCAGATCGGGCTGAAGGGTGTGTTCATCAAAGAGCTTGAGGACGCGCTGCTTGAGGGCCGCGTGGATCTGGCTGTGCATAGCATGAAGGACGTCCCCACAGAAATCGCCCCCACATTGGCGTTTCCAGCCATCTCGAAGCGCGAGGACGTGCACGATTGTCTTGTCGCGCGCAAGGGGTTGAAGCTGGCCGAGCTTCCGGCCGGCGCGCGCGTCGGCACTAGCAGCTTGCGCCGCCAATCCCAGATGCGCCACTATCGCCCCGACCTGGAGCTACAGGAGCTGCGCGGCAACGTGGATACCCGTTTGCGCAAGGTCGAGCGCGGCGACTACGACGCCATTGTGTTGGCCAAAGCGGGTCTCGATCGCCTGGGCTGGAGTGGAAAGATCACGGAGGTGATTCCCACCGAGATCAGCCTGCCGGCCGTTGGCCAGGGCGCACTGGGAATCGAGGCGCGGGCAGATGATCGGGAGGTACTCGAGGCGGTTGCGTTTCTGGACGATGGGGAGACGCGCCGCGCCGTGACGGCTGAGCGCGCGCTACTCGCGGAACTGGAAGGTGGCTGCCAAGTGCCGCTGGGCGCGCTAGGCCGGATCGAGCAAGGCCGGCTGGTTCTCGATGCTTGTGTGCTCTCGCTCGATGGAACGGACTACGTTCGCAGGCGCGCCGCCGGGTCCCCCGGGCAGGCGGTGGAATTGGGCCGCGAGCTGGCTGGTGCGTTGCTTGCGGCTGGCGCGGACCGCATCCTGAGACTGGTAGGCAGGAATCTTGGCAGCAACTAAACAAGCGCCGCTGGCCGGCAAGAGAGTTGTCGTCACACGCGCGCCCGAGCAGGCCGGTGAGCTGGTCGACCAGCTCAGGGAGTTGGGCGCCCAGGTTCTGCTCCTGCCTGCGGTTACGTTTAACGATCCGGAAGATCCTGCGCCGCTGGATCAGACTATCCAGTCGCTGAGCCGCTTTCACTGGGTACTCTTCACCAGCCAGAATGCGCTGGCATTTTTCCTCAAGCGATGCAGGCTGCTGGGTGTTGACTTGCAAGGCGACGGGCGGGCCACGGTGTCCCCGCGCACCGTTCCACCGATGATCGCCGTGGTGGGTCCCGCAACCGCCGAGGCGGCCCGAAAAGAGGGGCTCCGGGTTGATTTCGTCGCTAGCGAGTTCCGGGGGGCCAAGCTGGCCGAAGAACTCGGGCCGCGACTTGTCAGCCGGCGCGTCCTGCTGCCGCGCAGCGACCGCGCCGGGGCTGAGCTGCCTGCCGCGCTGCGGGCGCAGGGCGCCGAGGTGGTGGATGTGGTGGCGTATCATACGGGCGCACCGGAATCGTTCGACCGGAGCGTGGCGGAAGCAATTGGCCGCGGCGAGGTGGACGTGGTGTCGTTTTTGAGTCCGTCAGCCTTTCACCATGTCGTGGAAGAAATCAGCCTGGAAACACTGCGCAGCATCATTCACCGCGTGGCGCTGGCGGCTATCGGCCCGGTCACCTCGGCGGCCATCCGCGAGGCTGGCCTGCCCGTGGAAATCGAAGCCCGCGAATCTACCGCCAGCGCGCTGGTCTCGGCGATCGCAGATTACTTCGGCCAACGCCTTCCTTCAGGAGTGGAATCGTCATGAGCTTTCCCACCCAGCGTCCCCGCCGCCTGCGGCGGAACGAGGCCATCCGCAGCTTCGTGCGAGAAACCCGGCCGAGCGTCCAGGGTTTCGTCTATCCGATGTTTGTCTGCCCGGGCAAGAAAATCCGCACCGAAGTGGGCTCGATGCCCGGCATTTGCCAGCAGTCGGTCGATCAACTCGTCGAAGAGTGCCGCGAGGTCGAGTCATTGGGAATCCCCGGAGTCATTCTGTTCGGCCTACCCGA
Source organism: Terriglobia bacterium (assembly GCA_041493955.1). Classification (GTDB taxonomy): domain Bacteria; phylum Acidobacteriota; class Terriglobia; order Acidiferrales; family UBA7541; genus QHYU01. The sequence goes on along the minus strand of JBGPZW010000015.1, from coordinate 12,404 downwards.
GCACAAGGACGCGCGCGGCTCGGAAGCGGTGGCGGCGCACGGCGTGGTGCAACGCGCGATCGAGGCCATCCGTAAGGCCAAGCTGAAACTACTGGTGATCACCGACGTCTGCCTGTGTGAATACACCGACCACGGCCACTGCGGCGTGGTGAAAGACGGCGAAGTGCTCAACGACCCGACGCTGAAAATCCTCGCCGAGGAGGCGCTGTCCCACGCACGGGCCGGCGCGGACATCGTGGCGCCCTCGGACATGATGGACGGACGGGTTGGCGCCATCCGCCGCGTGCTCGATGAGCATGATTTCCAAGATGTAGCCATCCTCTCGTATGCGGCGAAGTACTGCTCGGGCTTCTACGGCCCGTTCCGCGACGCGGCGCAGTCGGCGCCGCAATTCGGCGACCGCCGCAGCTACCAGATGGACCCGGCCAATGCCCGCGAAGCCCTGCGCGAGGTCGCTCTGGACCTTGAAGAGGGCGCGGACATGGTAATGGTCAAGCCGGCGCTGCCCTACTTGGACGTGGTGCGCATGGTGCGCGACCGCTTTGAGGTGCCCGTGGCGGCCTACAACGTCAGCGGGGAATACGCCATGGTAAAGGCCGCGGTGCGGAACGGCTGGCTCGACGAACAGCGTGTGGTGCTGGAAATCATGACCGCCATCAAGCGCGCCGGCGCAGATATCGTGCTGACCTATCACGCCAAGGACGCCGCCCGGTGGCTGAAGACATGCTAGCCTGCCTGAGCCGGAGCAGTATGTGACGCGCCGTTCCCGATCCAAATCGCAAGCCGTCTTTCGCCAGGCCGAGCAACTGCTGGTCGGCGGGGTCAACAGCCCAGTCCGCGCTTTCAAGGCGGTCGGCGGCGAGCCGCTCGTGATCGAACGTGCCGCGGGCGCGCGCCTGTTCGACGTCGATGGGAACGAGTATATCGATTATGTTTGCTCGTGGGGCGCCATGATCCTGGGTCATGCGCATCGGGCCGTCACGTCTGCTGTCGCCGAGCAGGCCCGGCGCGGCACCAGCTACGGTATGACCAATGTGCTCGAAGTCGAGCTCGCTGCCATGCTCACTCGCGCGCTGCCTTCGCTCGAGATGGTACGCCTTGTTAGCTCCGGCACCGAAGCGACCATGAGCGCCATCCGCGTGGCCCGCGCGTTTACCGGGCGAAATCTCATTCTGAAATTCGAGGGCTGTTACCACGGGCATTCTGATAGCTTCCTCTCACAAGCCGGCTCCGGCCTGGCCACACTCGGAATCGCCTCCAGCCCCGGCGTGCCGCCGGCCGTTGCTGAGCTCACGCTGAACGTGCCGTACAACGACATTGCCAGCGTGGAGCGGGCGTTTGTCCAGCATCCCGGCGAAATTGCTGCCGTGATTGTCGAGCCGGTGGCCGCGAACATGGGCGTGGTGTCGCCCCGGCCGAAATTCCTCGAGGGGCTCCGCGAGTTGACACGGCGCGCCGGCGCGCTGCTGATCTTTGATGAAGTGATCAGTGGCTTCCGGCTTGCTTATGGCGGCGCACAGACGGTGTTCGGAATCACGCCCGACCTGACCACGCTGGGGAAGATCATCGGCGGCGGGCTGCCCGTCGCTGCATATGGCGGCCGCCGGGACGTCATGCGGCTCGTGGCGCCTCTGGGGCCGGTCTATCAGGCGGGCACGCTTTCTGGGAATCCGCTGGCCATGCGCGCCGGTATCGAGACGCTGCGCCTGCTGGCTGCCCCGGGCTTCTACGATGAACTCAACGCCAAAGCCAGCCGCCTCGTCGCTGGCCTCCGCGAAGCCCTCGAGGAGAGCGGTGTCCCCGGGCAGTTGAACGAAGCCGGTTCGCTTTCGACTTTGTTTTTCACCAGTGCGCCGGTGTGGGACTACGAGTCAGCGAAGAAGTCCGACACGCGACGCTTTGCCGCGTTTTTCGCGGAGGTGCTGGACCGCGGAGTCTTCTTACCGCCATCTCAGTTTGAGGCGCTGTTCGTCTCCGCGGCGCATACTGATGAGGACATTTCCCAGACCGTAGCCGCCTGTCGGGAAAGCCTGAAAGCTGTCGTGGCCGTCTCTCCTGCCGACTAATCCGACACACTTTCAATGGGACCACTCGTATCTTGCTCTAAGGAAGAACCTTAGCCGGCTATTTAAATGCCTGCCGGGATTCCCATGGCAACCGTCCTCCTGTACCTTGGCCGTGTGTCACTCGGCGCACCGGGCCTGGTAACGACTGGGCAACTTCGCCGAACACGTGGGAGTTGGCTTCGGCGCCCGACACAGGTTGCTCGATCTAACTAGTTGGGGGGGTCGATAGTTGCATAACCGGGCGCAAGTGCCTGTCCTGGATGCAGGATTCCTCTCCCAATACTCCCGCGCGGCTCCGCTTGGCCTGGCCACCGGGCGCCCCTGTGCTGGTTTCAGTTGCGAAGCCATGGAGCAACTTCAGGCCTTGCGCGGGCACACTGAACCTCCTTCTCGCCCAACCCGCGGCCCGTTCGCTTGCCTGGAGTGAGGAAAATCCCAAGGCGCGCCCGCAGGAGGGGGGCCCATGAAACGTCGCATCGTTATACTCCGCGCTGCCGGCCGGGGTAGGCGACGCGTGGTGGCGTCGCCCCAGCTGCTCGAGGTCGTGGAGCTGCTGGCGATCCGCGCCTGCCTGGGCGCCGGCGTCGTAGTCCTCGCTGCCGGAGGCGGCGGTATCCCGGTGGTGCGACGCCACGACAGGCTCGAGGGCATCGAAGCCGGGATCGACAAGGACCGTTCTTCCACGGTGCTGGCGAAGAGCCTGCGCGCCGAGCTGCTGGTGTTCTCCACCAGCGTGGAATGCGTGGCGTGGCATTTTGCCGCCCAGACCGCGGCTGTCAAGACAGCTCAGCTGGGAACAAGCCCGAGAGTATCTCGAGGCCGGCGAGTTCCCGCCCGGCAGCATGGGCCCTAAGATTGAAGCGGCCCTCGAGTTCCTGCAGGCCGGGGGGCGGCGGGCCATTGTCACCTCGCCGGAGCGAATCGTCGCTTCCCTGCGCGGCGAGGCCGGGACCGAGATACTCCCCCCGGTCAGAACTGTGCCCGAACACATCGCTGCCGCGTGAACCCGGCGCTGGGACTCCCGCCTTATGCGGGTCGCCAGTTGCGGATGCACACGCTTCTGTTATCCTCTCGACGGCCGCCTGACCGTGGCGCTACAAACCTTCTGGCAACCACGAAACCAAAATGGCCGAAGAGCTGCACGAGTTGCACGAGCGCGCCGAGGAAGGGCATCGCGATTCAACACTGGCGCCGGTTTCATTCACCATGGCGATCCTTGCGGTGCTGGTGGCGGGAGTGACCCTGCTAGGCCACCGTGCGCACACCGAAGAGTTGCTCCTCCAGACTCGGGCCAGCGACCACTGGGCCTACTTCCAGGCCAAGAACATCCGCCGGCACACCTACGAACTATTCCTCGATCTGCTCTCCACCACCGACGTGAAGAGCCAGGAGCGCGCTGCGCAGGTCCGGGAGAAGTACCAACACGAAATCGAGCGCTACAAGGAGGAGCAAAAGGAGATCGATGCCGAAGCAAGAAAGCTGGAGAAGGAAACGGGCCTGGAACGAAGCAAGGCCGACCGATTCGATCTGGGTGAAGGTGTCCTCGAATCCGCCCTGGTAATCTCTTCGATTACCCTGCTGACCCGGCGGCGGGTGTTCTGGCACCTGGGGATCGTATTCGGTTTGATCGGTGTGGTGATCGCCGTCACAGGCCTGTTCTTACGTTGACAAAGAGATGTCGACGACAGCACGCGCATCTCTCTGTCTCTGGCTAAAGCGCACCAGCTCGCTGTGCCTAAGCTGGCGGGGGCGACTGCATCCGCCGGAGTTGCGTGACCTCCTGCATCACCTGTTCGAGCCGCTTGAGCACTTCCAGATGCCGTGCCTCCTCGGGCGCCGGCCTTTTTCCGACAAACGACAGCGTTCCGCCGGGCTCCAGCACGGCGCGCTCGACCTCCTGGAGCGACCCGAATCCCTGTTTGTGCGCGGCCGTTTGGAGCTCTTCCAGAGTGATCAGGTCTTTGCTTAGCAGGCTCCTTCGCAGCTTGCCGTTATCGATTAGAACCTCGGGCTTGCCTTCCACAATCTGGTCGAGTCGGCGATGTCCATAGAGGAAGCGAACAACCAGATAATTGATCACCAGCAGGGCAGTGGCGCCGATGATTCCTCCGGTCACGGAGTTATCGTCGCCAATGATGGCATTCTGGACGGTGTTGGAGAGCGTCAGCAACACGACCAGATCAAAGGGATTGAGTTGCGCCAGTTCCCGCTTACCGGCGAGGCGCAGCCCGATAACGAGAAATAAATAGACGATCACCGGGCGTGCGATCTTCTCCAGCACCGGTAACCCCAGAATAAACATGTCCGACCAGATCTTGGTGTGCACGATCCTCCTCCTTCACCCGTCCGCTCCGGCCTGTTGCCCGATGCCGTGGATCACGGCGTGGCGTGGAATCCGTTGCCGGGGGTCGCCGGGAGGGTAACACGCCGTCAACGACCGGCGGAAGCGTCCCGCCGGTGCCCGCCCCGTGCCGGGTAGGGCATCAATGAAGTTTCAATGCGCCTGCGACCGGATTACGTTTTGGCCACACCTTCCAGCAGCCGGCCGGGCTATCGAAGAGTCTACAGGTAGAATGGTTTCAGCTCTCTCAGCAGTCAGCGATTCGCGCGCCATGCAAAAGGACGTCGAGTCCACAATCCGGAAGTTTGCGCCCCGTGTCGAATCGCACATCCGCCTGGGCGAGCGGGTCCCCACCATCTTCTGGTCCACGGATTCCAACCTTCGGATTCTCTCCGTGCAGGGAACAGGTCTGGCGCTTCTGAACCTCAAACCCGACGAGTTGATTGGCGTCAGCCTGCTGGACTACTTCCAGCGACAGGACCCCGACCTGCGCTTTATCGATGCGCACCGCCGGGCGCTCCAGGGTGAATCGTCCAGCTTTGAAGCCGCTTGGGGAGACCGGAGTTTCGATGCGCACATCGAAGCGCTGCGGAATCCTGAAGGGAGAATCATCGGAGCGGTCGGAGTCGCGCGAGAACTCACCTTGCGGGAGAAGCCGGGGTCCGCTGCGACGGTCAGCGAGCAGCGCCTGCGCGTTCTGATCGAGCACAGCACCGACCTGAAGGCGCTGACCGGTGCGGACGGAACCATCCTTTACGCCAGCCCGTCGACTACCCACATCCTCGGCTATCAGCTCGACGAGTTCGTGGGTCGCAATGCATTTGACCTTATCCATACGGAGGAGTTAGAGCAAACCCGGAGCCTGCTGGGGGAACTGCTCCACAAACCAGGAGGGATGATCAACACGCAGTTCCGCTTGAAGGCGAAAGACGGCACGTGGAGATGCGTGGAGGCGTCCGGCCACAATCTGCTCCATGAGCCCGGCATTGGCGCCATCGTGATCAACTACCGCGACATCTCCGTGCAGAAAAAAGCCGAGAGGGCGCTGCGGCGGGCCGAAGAGAAATACCGCAGCATTGTGGAAAACGCGGTCGAGGGCATTTTCCAGACCACGCCGGAGGGCGGCTATGTCAGCGTGAATCCCGCGCTGGCGCGCATGTACGGATACGCCTCGTCCGAGGAACTGATGGCCAGCGTGACCGACATCGGCCAGCAGGTCTATGTGGATCCGCACAGCCGGGCCGAGTTCAAGCGCCGGATGGAAGAGAACGACGTTGTCGAGGGCTTTGAGTACCAGGTGTATCGCAAGGACGGGAACAGAATCTGGCTTTCGGAGAATGCCCGCGCCGTGCGCGATGGGAGCGGGAGAATTCTTTATTACGAGGGTACCGTCGAGGAGATCACCGCACGGAAGCGCGCCGAACAAGAGCGCCAGGTAATGTTTGAAATCATCCACGGACTGAACGTCACCGCGAACCTCGACGAGCTCTTGCACCTGATCCACCAGTCGCTCCGGAAAGTGCTCTACGCGGAGAACTGTTTCGTCGCGCTGCACGACCACACCACCGGGATGTTCCATTTCCCCTTCTTCGTGGACCAATTCGACGCCGCGCCGCCGCCCATGAAGGTGGGAAGTAGCTGCACCGCTCACGTGTTTCGCACCGGCCGCCCGATGCTGATCACCCAGAAGCTCTTCGATCAGCTGGTCGAGCAGGGCAACGTGGAGCTAGTGGGAACGCCCTCGCCGGCCTGGCTGGGGGTGCCGCTCCGCACGCCGTCGGAGACCATCGGCGTGCTGGTGCTCCAGCACTACGAAGACGAACACGCCTACACGAAGCGCGACCTCGAATTTCTGGCTTCGGTCGGAGGTCAGATCGCCCTGGCCATTGGGCGGAAGAAGGCCGAAGAAGCGCTGCGCGCGAGCGAGAATCGTCTTCGCGCCATCATTGGCACCGAGCCGGAGTGCGTCAAGCTCGTCGCGCCCGACGGAACCTTGTTGGAGATGAACCCGGCGGGCTTGGCCATGGTTGAGGCGGATCACCCTTCTGAAGTGATCGGGAAGTCCGTCTATGAACTGGTTTGCCCGGAATACCGCGAGAAGTTCCGCCAATTCACCGAGAGTGTCTGCCGGGGTCACAAGGGCAGCATGGAACTTGAGATCACCGGCCTGAAAGGCACGCGACGGTGGATGGAAACCTATGCCGTGCCACTCCCGGGTGAGTTTGGAAACTCGGTTACGCTGCTCGGAGTGTCGCGTGACATCACCGAGCGCCAGCGCACCGAAGAGGCGCTGCGACGCTCCGAGGCCAACTACCGGTCCCTGGTGCAGGGCGCGCCCTACGGCATTTACCGAGTGAACGGCGAAGGATGCCTGCTAGACGTCAACCCGGCGCTGATGGAGATGCTGGGATACAGTTCGGAGGCCGAACTGCTCGCCGTGAACATGGATGTTGAAGTGTCTCGCGATCCCGGCGAACGCGCGCGGATGATTCAGAACCACCCCGAGCGGATCGAGGGCGCGGAAGTCGGCTGGAAACGCAAGGACGGCACAGCCATCACCGTGCGGCTCAGCGGGCGGCTGGTCCGCGATGTGGACGGGAGCGCGGCGTGTTACGAGATGATCGCCGAAAACGTGACCGAGCAACGGCTGTTGGAGCACCAGCTTCGCCAGGCGCAGAAGATGGAGGCCGTCGGGCGATTGGCGGGCGGCGTGGCTCATGACTTCAATAACCTGCTGATGGTCATTAAGGGACACACCGAGCTGCTCCTGGACCGCGTGCGCACCGATGACTGGCACTATCGCAAGATCGAGCAAATCGAAAAGGCCGCGGACCGCGCGGCGGGACTGACGCGCCAGTTGCTGGCCTTCAGCCGCATGCAGGTTCTGCAGCCCAAGGTAATTGACCTGAACGCGGTCGTGGCGGAAATGGGCAAGCTGTTGCCGCGAATGATCGGCGAGGACATCGAGCTGGTCATCCTGGCCGACCCGGGCCTGGCCCACGTGAAAGCCGACCCGGGACAGATGGAGCAGGTGATCATGAACCTGGCGGTGAACGCGCGGGACGCCATGCCGCGCGGCGGCAAGTTGGTCATCGAGACCGTCGACGTGGAACTCGACGAGGCCTACGCCCGCCGGCATCCCCCGCTGCTCGCGGGTCATTACGTCATGTTGGCCGTCAGCGACAACGGCACCGGTATGGACGTGGAGACCCAGGCGCACATCTTCGAGCCGTTCTTTACCACCAAGGAAAAAGGGCAGGGTACCGGGTTGGGATTGGCGACCGTCTATGGTGTGGTCAAGCAGAGCGGTGGGTACATCTGGCTGTACAGCGAACTCGGGCGGGGGACCACCTTCAAGATTTATCTGCCGCAGGTGCAGGACGCCGTCGAAGCCGCGAAATGTGCGACATCCTCCGCCGAGTTGCCCCAGGGCACCGAGACAATTCTGCTTGCTGAAGACGAACGGGACGTGCGCGAAGTGGCGCGCGAATTCCTCAACCTGTGCGGCTACACCGTCCTCGAGGCCAAGAACGGCGCCCAGGCCATCGAGATCACCATGCGCCACGCGGGTCCCATCCACCTACTGGTCACCGATATGGTCATGCCGGGCATGGGCGGCCGCGAGCTGGCCGGGCGACTGGCGCCGCTGCGTCCGGAGATGAAAGTGGTGTATATGTCGGGCTACACTGAATACGCCACGGTCCGCCAGGGCGAGTTGCACGAGAGCGATCTGCTGCTGACAAAACCCTTCACGCGAAGCATGCTGGCGCGGACGGTTCGCCAAGCCCTCCGCGGCGGCAAAGCCGAATAACTAACACGCTCTAGACGTCGCCCCTCGGCGCGCAGCGGCGAGATGAAGCCGAACTTCAGCCTCACCGTGTCGGTGAACAGGAAGCAGGTGCTTTCGCGGCACTTCACCGAGGCCGATGCGCTCGCCCCCACCGTGCCGGTCGTGCGGATTCCCCCCGGCGAACTCGCGCCCGGCGTCAACAAGGTGCGCATCAACAAAACCGGTGAGGGCAAACTCTATTGGTCGGCGAGGGCCGAATACTTCTCGACCGAGGAGAAGCTTCAGCGCACGGGCTCGGTTTCGCTCAACCTGCTGCGGGAATACTTCCGTCTGGTGCCCGCGCGTGAGGCAGAAAGGATTGTTTACCACCTCGAACCGCTCCAGGGCGCCCTCGCGCCCCAAGATGGAAGAAGCGGTCAGTGAGCGCTGGCTAGCGCGGCTGACGGCAGGCCGTGTTCCACCCAACCGAGCACAGTGTCCTTCCCATGCCTGGCGATGAGCGATTCAACCCGTGCGCGTGCCGAATGGTAGGCCTGCTCGAGTTCGTGGTGGGTCTGAGGCCGGGTGAGTGCGCGCTCGAGCGCGGTCGCATCCCGGAATGCTCCGGTGTCCAGCAGCGGCGGGCCAACAGCGGCGAGCGCGACCACGAGGCCCTCGCGGAACCATAGCGGGAGCCCGCGACGCGCGTGCCCCTCCACCAGCAGGTGCAGGAGTTCGTGGCGGATGGTGGGCTCCAGTGTGGCCGACGCGCGCAGCACCTCAGGTGGCTGCAGGCGAATCACGCGGCCGCGGGTGCTAGCGGCCACCCAGCCCGGCGCGCCAGTCGAGTTCCGGAAGATTTCCACACTCGGATATACCTTGAACTGCGGCCGCAGGTACAGCGTCCAGCCCGTTTGCCCCTCGGCATCGCGCATCACCCGTTCAATCAGGGGCAGAAGCGGTTCGTCTTGCTTCGGGCGCGTGGTGAGCAGGTCGGCTCTCTCCCCGCCGAGCGTCTGCCAGGGAACCCCCTGCGCGGTCAGGCCCAACGACGTGCCCCGGTAGTAGTAGCGAAGGATTCCCTCGAAAGGTTTACCTTCGCGGCCCATCTCCGCCGCACCTACCTGGCAGAGCCCGACGCCGTGCCCCGCGCCGTAACCGTGAAAGGCAACTTGCTCGCCGGCGTCGCGAACATCGTAGAGGTCGCTGCGAATGCGTTCCCAGCCGAGCGCGCGACCGACGGCGCGGCGCAGGGTGGCGGCCTTGACGGTGACCGTCTTCGACCCGGTTACTTCGAGGCGCGCGACGCGGCCGGAAGGCGTCCGCTTCACCACGGTAAGAGCGTGGAGCGATGCAGGCACTTCCACACCCGCGGCCGCGAGCGCCTTGCGCAACTCCACTTTACCGATTTCCGCGTGCCATTCGCCGCGGCCGCGGGTCAGGCAGTAGGTGTCACCCATTTGCCGCAGGTAAGGCGCCTTGCGCCCCGGCCAAGCCTGCTCGACAGCTTCGGTCGTGCCGCCGCATTGCCGATGGTAGTAGGTGGCGGAGAGAGAGCCTTCGTACCAGAGCAGCTCGCTTTCGGTGGCTTCGGCCATGATGCGCATGCGGCGCCACAACGGGCCCAGGCGGAAGAGCTGACAGTGCGTGGTGTCGCAGAAGTCAAAGCCCTCGCTCGGATGCGCACCCCGGCGCTGGCCGCGCTGGCGCACGGCAAAAGTGCGCACTGCCACGGCCATGGCCTTGAGCGATTCCTCCGACGCGAAGTTGCCGCTCTCGCCAACTAGCACGGCGGCGACATAATCTTCAAGCGGCAGCCGAAGGGTGAGGAGAATTCGGTCGTCGCGCGCGGCAATTTCGAGCGGATAAGCCATGCCCACGCGGGGCTTGCCGGGCACCTCGAGGCTGAACGGACCGGAGACTTCCGCTGTCTTGACGGCGCCAGGAGGCGCGCCACGAGGTCGCGCGGCGCTCAGACCCTCGATGGAAAGAACGCTGTGGCTGGCCTTGAAACCAATGGGACGAGCCATAGGAGCCGGCTTGCAGGTGGGGCAGAGGCGGAGCGACATCGTACCCCCGTTCGGCGTGAGGCGCACTTGCACGGGCGCGCACAGCCAGTACAGCCTTACGGAAATCTCCGAAGGAGCTTCACTGGTTGGCGCTCCCGCGGCCACCGGCACCCCGAGAACCAGAAGTAAGATCAGTCGCCGCATTGATTTGCGCCGATCATCCCACAGAAGTCCTGCCCTGCGAAGCAGGGAATCGTGCCGATTCAGGGCCGTGTGCGCTGATAGGCAGCGAAGATCTCCCGCGCAACCTCGGCGGCGTCGGTGCCGCCTCGCCCCCGATGGAGAAAGACAACCAGGACAATCTCCGGGGTCTTGGCCGGCGCGTAGCCCGCAAACCATGCATGCGTCCAGCGCCCCCCGGTCGGGGACGCCGTCCCGGTCTTGCCCGCCACTTCCAGCCCGGCCGGCCGTGCCAGGCGTCCCATGCCGTAAGAAGTCGAAGCCTCCAGGCCCGCAAAGACCGTGGCAAAGGCCGGCGTGGGTGTTTCCCGCTCAAGCCGTCGCAAGGCCGGCCGGGAAGCATCAAGAGGCAGGACAATAGGGCGATGTAAAGTTTCGTTGTCACAGTTCCGGCTGGCGCCATCTTAACGAACGACTGTGGGGCTCGGCAATCCGAGTCTTGACGCGCGGTCCCATTTTCGCTAGAGTGTTAGCGAACATGAGGCCTCGGGCGCATCGTCCTCACCATCATCATCACGGTGTCGAGCCGTGCCCGTGGAGGCCTGAGTAGCGATTTTGTAGCAGCACTCATCGGCCCGCTGGCGCGGTAAGCGTCAGCGGGCTTTTTGTTTTTGGGAGGAGCGATGGAGATCGATTTCGACAAGCAGGGTGGTCTGGTGCCCGCCGTGATCCAGGACGAGGCGACTGGCGAAGTGCTCATGCTCGGCTTCCTGAACGCCGAAGCATTGCAGGAAACTTTCCGGACCGGCGAGGTCACCTTCTACAGCCGCTCGCGGAAGAGGCTTTGGCGCAAGGGCGAGAACAGCGGCCACCGCCTCCGCCTCCGCGACGTTCGCCTGGACTGTGACGCCGACGCGCTTCTGCTCCGCGTCGCACCCGCCGGGCCCGGCGTATGCCACGAAGGATATCGCTCCTGCTTCTTCCGCCGGCTCGAGCGCGACGGCGAGGCCACGGTCATCGCCGAACGCGCTTTTGATCCCGACGCCGTTTACGGCCAGGGGAAGAAGCCATGAAACAGCTTCGCCTGGGAATTCCGAAAGGCAGCCTGCAGGAAGCTACCCTGCAGCTGTTCGCGCGGGCGGGTTGGCGCATCGCCGTGAACCCCCGCAGTTATTTCCCGACCATCGATGACGCTGAAATCCAGTGCATGCTCGTGCGCGCCCAGGAGATGGCGCGCTACGTCGAAACCGGCGCGCTCGATGCCGGGATCACTGGCAAGGATTGGGTTCTGGAAACCGGCGCCGAGGTGAAGGAAGTCGCCGAACTGGTTTACGCCAAGCAACGCCTGGCGCGTGTGCGCTGGGTGCTGGCCGTTCCGGAAGATTCACCCATGAAGTCGGCCAAGGACCTCGAAGGAAAGGTGATCGCCACGGAGGTGGTGAATCTGACCCGGCAGTACCTCGACCGGCACGGCGTCCGCGCGCGCGTGGAGTTTTCCTGGGGCGCGACGGAGGTCAAGGTGCCGCAGCTTGCCGACGCCATTGTTGAGGTGACCGAAACCGGCTCCTCGCTGCGCGCCAACCACCTGCGTATTCTGGATACTGTGCTGGAGTCGGCGACGACGTTGATTGCCAACCGCACCGCCTGGGAGGATCTCTGGATGCGTGAGAAGATCTCCAACCTTGCGCTGCTGCTCCAGGGGGCCATTGCCGCGTATAACAAGGTCGGGCTGATGCTCAACGTTCGCCGGGAAAACCTGCCGGCGGTCCTGAGCGTGCTGCCGGCGCTGAAAAACCCGACGGTCTCGGCGTTGAGCGATCCCGAATGGGTGGCCGTGAACACGATCGTGGATGAGGAGATCGTGCGCCAGATTATTCCGCGACTTAAGGCCGCGCAGGCGCAGGGCATTGTCGAATATCCGCTGAACAAGATCGTCCCGTGATGAGACTCCGGCGATTGACCAAAGCGTTTCAGCAAGAGCTGCTGGCCGACCGGCGCCGCCTCGACCAAGTGGCTGAACGCGTCGCTGCGCGTATCGT
>JBGPZW010000078.1:0-15776 GCA_041493955.1 Terriglobia bacterium | reverse complement strand
CGCGAAGGTCTGCCCGGCAATCTCCCGCATTGGCAGCACATAAACCAACGCCGCATTCAGCAGCAGATAAATGGCCATGATCGAAAGCACGCTGCCGAACATCGAGCGCAGGATGTCGCGCCCGGGCTCGCGGACTTCTTCAGAGAAATAGATTATGCCGTCCCAGCCGTCGTAGGTGTAGATGACTGCTTGCAGCGAGAGCACCACCGCCACGGCCAGTGTGAGGCCGCCCGGCGCGTGCGTTGCCGCCGCCTGCCGGCCGCCTCCGAGCATGAAGCACGCCCCCACCAGTGCCACAAATGCCAGCGTCTTCAGCGCAGCGGTCAGTTCCTGGGTACGGCTGCCCCAGCGCACGCCGCGCCACTGGAGTACGGCGAAGGCCAGGGCCACCGCCACGGCGATGCCCACCGTGCGGCTTGCCAGCGCGGGGATGAGCGCCCCGGTGTATTCGCCGATGACGATGGAGACGGCGGCGGTCGTGCTGCAGGTGGAGATCCAGTCGCTCCAGCCGACGATGAAGCCCGCGTAGGGGCCCAGCGCGCGGTGCGAATAGACATACTGCCCGCCGGAACGCGGGATCATCGTGGCCAGCTCCGCGAGCGAGTTGGCGCCGAGCAGCGCGTAGAGTCCGCCGGCCAGCCACACTGCCAGGAACAGCCACGCAGTGGAGACTTGCGCGGCGATCTCGCCGGGCGTGCGAACAATGCCCGCGGCGATCGTATTGCCGATGGCTACGGACAGTCCGAAGCCTACGCCGAGAATGCGCAGCAGCCTGCCGCGGCTGACTCCGGCAGGCGACGTGGGTGCATCAGGGGTTTGCAAGTTGAGAGGCGAGATTAGCGCAGCGCTCCGAGGGCGGCGATGTGGTCGGGCGTGGTGCCGCAGCAGCCGCCGAGGATGCGGCCGCCCATCTGCTTCCAGCGCGCGGCGACGTCGCGGTAGCGCGGCACCGGATACTCATCGGTGAAGAGCCATTCGGGCGGATCAAAGCGCCCGATGTGCGCGTAGGCGCCGATGGGAACGCGCGCGTGCGGCGCGAGCTGCGTCATGCCGGTCGTGATGTCATCTGGCGGCGCGCAATTCAGCAGAATCGCATCCACGCCGCGCGGTTCGAGTTCCCCGACGGCTTGCTGCAGGGTCTCGCCGGTGAACAAGCGCCCGCGCTCGTCGGGCACGAAGGCGATCCAGCAGGGGAGGCCGATCTGCTTCGCGACTTCGAGCGCCACGCGCGCCTCGGGAATGCTATTGACGGTTTCCAGCAGCACCAGGTCGGCCCCGGCGTCCTTCACTACTTGTAAAATTTCCTGATATTCGCTGCGGGCTTGGTCGGTCGAAGGAGCCAGGTCCGGGCGGAAGCACCATTCGAGCGTGGTCACCGCGGCGGCAACTGCCACCGGCCGCGGGGCGGCGGCGCGCTGGCGCGCCTCGACGGCGAGGCGTACTGAGGCGGCGAGCAGGCGGTTGGCGCGGTCGTCGAGGTCCGCAGCGCCGATGTGCCGGCGGTGCGCGTCGTCACGGAAATGGTTGTAGAGCGCGCGGCGACAGAGCTGAAAACTGTTCGTGCTGATGACGTCGGCGCCCGCGCGGATATAATCCTCGTGAATGCCGCGGACGAAATCGGGGCGATTGGTCAGTTGATGATCGGCCCAGGTGACGTTGCGTCGGAGGATCTCCGTGCCGATGGCGCCGTCGAGAATCACGGTTTCGCCGCGCGCGAGTTTTTCGTGGATCGCTGGATAAACGGCCGCAGTGTTCATGCCCGCGCGCTCCTTCCCTCGGCGAGCCAGGCCCGCAGCGCGGCAATGTGCGCGGGGCCGGTGCCGCAGCAGCCGCCGAGGATTGTTGCGCCGCGCTCTCGCCAGCGCTCGGCTTCTGCTAGGTAGCGTTCCGGCGGCCACTCGTCGGTCTCCACGAATTGCGGAAAAAACTCGAACTTCCAACTGGGTGGCGAGAAACGCCCGACGTGTGCAAACGCGCCCGCAGGCAACGAGCAGCTCTTGCGCAACTTCTCGACCGCGCGGGCGATGTCCGCGGGCGGAGCGCAATTCGCCAGCACCGCCTCGGCGCCGCCACGCTGCATCTCGGCGGCGGCTTCGGCGAGCGGCTCGCGGCTGAGCAACTCCCCTTCGGGCCCCACGACGAAACTCACCCAGACCGGCAGGCCTGCCGCGCGGCCTGCGGCGAGCGCCGCGCGCGCTTCGCCGATCGTGTTCATGCTCTCGAGCAGAAGAAAATCCACTTTCTCCTCGGCAAAAACGCGCGCCAGCGCTTCGTGCTCGGCGCGGGCCTGCTCGGGCGGCGGCGCGAGGTCCGGCCGGAAGCAGTGTTCGAGCGGGGAGAGAACGCCGGCGATGGCCGCCGTGGCTTCTCGCCCCGCGGCCGAGCGCGCCTGACGAGCCACCTGTACGCTCGTGCGCAACAGGCGCGGGGTCAAATTTTCCAGGCCGGGCGCGCCGATGTGCCGCATGTGCTCGCGGTTGCGGAAGACGTTCAGGTAGATGCGCGGGTTGAGTTGAAACGTATTGGTGCGAATGACGTCAGCGCCGGCCGTGAGATATTCCTGGTGGAGTTTCTGCACCGCATCAGCGTCAGTGAGCAGGCCGTGCTTGCGCCAGCGCACGCCGCGGCGCACAAGTTCGGTGCCGTTGGCGCCGTCGAGCAGGATCGGTTCGCGGCTCGCCAGCCGCGCGCGGATCAGTTCATACATTCCGTCTCACCATTTGCGGAAGGCCGCGCCATCATAGTGAACGGCTGAGCGCCTTTCAATCTGGAACCGGCGATTTGTGGTTCGTGACCTGTGATTCTTGACTCGTTGGGTACCCCTACCCCCCCCCCCCCTATGTTTTTTCTGTAAGTGCTGATTCTACGACGTTTAAGCTCCTAAAATGGGCTAAGTGCGGATTCCAAAGGAGTTGCGGACACGTTTTTCGTAAGGGAGTATTCTAAATGACTTATGCGGCCGAGCATGGGACTGGGCAGCGTCGAGCGATGCTCGGTCCGGGTAAACGTCGGAGTCGCCTGCGGGAACATGGTGCGATGGCTCGGTGTAAGGCGGGAGCCTTCAGGACTGCAGCCTTCAGACTGAGGCGCGTCCCGCAGACCCGTCCGGGACGCAGAGTGCGCGTCCCGCAAACCCACCCGGGACGCACAAAGCGCGCTCGACGACCCCGCTCGGGACGCCAAGACCGCGCCCGGAAGACTCTTGGCGGGCCTTACAACACATTATACCGCGGACGTCAACGTAGACGCCGCTCGGGGGCCAGTCGTGCACAAGTCACACTACCCAAGGGGATCCCCACCCTCGTCTCGCAAGCCTGTCCAGGGCGCGCGGAGCCGAATGGATGCAAAAGGGACAGACGCCTAACTGCGCAGGCAGATTCGGTCCTCAGTGGGCGAAGCCCGCACGAAGGAGAAAGAGTTCTGAACGCAGGAAGCAATTTCAGCGATTGAGAACGATGTCGCGGCGCGCTTGTAGAAGCTTCATGACTTCCTCCAAACGCTCGGGCTGGACTCCTACTTCCTCCAAGGATGCCCGGAAGTGTTGGAGAAAAGTGTCGAAGTGAAACTCATTCATCCCCATCTCTCGTGCCCGCTGGTGCGCCTCACCGATGTCCTTGCCCGTGTAAACGACCCGCCCGCCGAGCAGCATGGAGAGAAACATGCTTTGTCGTGCATGCAGGTGGTCCATGCTGGCACCGTCAAAGAAGGGGCGGAGGCTCTCGTCGGCAAGGACCTTCTGATAGAACAATTCCACAGCGGCCTTGATTCTGAGCCTTCCGCCAATCATCTCATAGAGAGTGTCGACCATGGGATCCTCCCGCAAGCGCACAACTATTTGGCATTGGGATCGATCATATCAGGCCGCTATTGCGCCCCATTCTAATCTACCTGCCGGGCAAGTCAATGACGGCTGAAAACCTTTCTCGTGGGCCTCGGAATCAATTACGCGCAGGAAAAGGACGCCGGGGGTGGTCGCGTATGACGCAAATTCTGTCGGAGACTAACGCCCAGTAGAGTTGCCGGAAGGGTCGCTCCAGCGACCCTGGAGAGTCTTTGATTCCCGGTCGTGCATCCTCCTTGAGTGCGTGGCGAAACCCCATGGATTCGAGGCCGGGGCCGGCTAGAGATAAGCGCGCCTACCCGCATGTTCAGGTGAGGTCCTTCGCCCTGACAAGGCCGGGCCTCAGGATGACACAGGGGATTGGGGGAAAACAAAAAGCCCCGGCGACGCATCGCCGGGCTTAACCGGAAAATAGCTCTTCGACAAAGCGGATGATACCTGCGAGAACCCGCGCGGCTAAAGCAAACCGAGCGACGATCCTGCGCGGCCCGGGAGAGCCGCCGAGGGTTAGGGCAGCGTCAACCTGCACACCTGCACAGGCTCTTCTGCCGCTCTATTCAGAAAGGAGGTGATCCAGCCGCAGGTTCTCCTACGGCTACCTTGTTACGACTTCACCCCAATCATGGGCCATACCTTGAGCGCCTGCATCCGCGCGGAACTCGGGGGTCGTAATTCCGAGCGGAGTCCCGGTCCCGACCAGGACGCAGCGAGGAATCTCTCCGAGAGATCCCTCGTCCCGGCAGGGTCGGGACTCGAGATGACAGCCGCTGGGATTCCAGCGAAAGGCGTCGGGACGCGATCCGTGGCGGCCTTTCCGGCAAGGCCGGGACGCACAGAGCGCCCGGACCACAACCGCCGGGGTAAACTCCAGTCCGCCGCTACACACAATGCAATGTAGAAGGTGCCTTGAATGCGGTCTAGCGGAGGATAAGGTTGCGGCGGGTGAGAAGAATGTTGGGGTGAGCGATGGGATTTGAACCCACGACTTTCGGCTCCACAGGCCGACGCTCTACCAGCTGAGCTACGCTCACCACCAGAGAAAAATAATAGCACGTCAACGCGCGCTTCTCCAGAGGGTGCCTGCGGCGGGTGGGGCGGGGAATCAGCCGTTCCGGCGGAAGGGAGTGAGCTTGCCTGCGCGCCCCTGGCCGCGCCGGCGGCCGATCTGCGAACGCGCGAACTCGGCCCAGGGGCCTTGCGGCTCGTAATGCAGATAGAGGGAGAGGTGCTTGCGGGCGTCCTGTTTCTGGCCGCGCTTCTCGAAGGCCAGGGCCAGGTTCAGGTGGGCGTCGGCAAGGTTTGGCGCGAGGCGGACGGCGCGCTGGAGTTCTGCGATCGCGGCTTCGGTTTCGCCCAGTTGCTCGAGCACGCAGCCCATGTTGAAGCGCGCCAGAGGATTCGACGGCTCGAGCGCCACGGCGCCGGCAAAGCACCGCCTGGATTCCTCCATGCGCTGAAGCTGATAGAGCGTGGTGCCCAGATTGATGTAGGCCTCAACCCAGTCCGGCGCCAGTTCCACCGCGCGGCGATAGGCGTCGGCGGCCTTCTCGAGTGTCTCCGGCGAGGAGTCGTTGGCCAGGCCGATCTCGAACCACTCTTCGGCCGTGCACGTCGACATCTGCCGGACTTTTTGCCCCAGGTCGCGGACCTTGAAATCCAGCACGAATTGCCCGGTGAGCGGCTCGATGGCCCGGCCGCGGGGGCCCGGGGGCAGCACGACGACTTCGCGGCCGTTGGTTGTGATGCGGAGTTCTGAAAGCGGCGCGGGCAGCTCACCAAGCTGGGTCTGCAGGGCCAGGATGGAGCGGCGCAGCCGCCGCGCGGGAATTCCTTTGCCGGTCAGTTCCTTGACGGTGGCCAACGCGACCAGGTCCGCAAAACTGTAGAAGCGCTCGCCCCAGCGCGCCCGCGGCTCAACCAGACCGAGCCGGGCCCAGTAGTCAAGTTGGCGCCGAGTCGTGCCGAGAATCCGGCCCACTTCGGTGCGGGTAAATTGCTGGTTCAAAGCAAACGGCTCCTGCGGCTGGGTGCAGGCTCAGCGAGACGATTGCGCAACCGCTCTACAAATTTCGGATGACTCCGGGACGGCCACACCCTCCATCCCGCCGGCGAAGATTATGCACCCGTCTGTCAAGGCGGTGGCGTCCTGCCTGTGGAAAATGCCGGAATCGCGCTGCCAGTGTCCGTCAGGAACGCGCCGCTTGCGCCACGGGCACAGCTTGTTAGACTGTTTTTGTTCCTTGCGGTTGCCCGCACATGCAACCCCACGCCGCCGAACTTCGCCACATCGAGCTCCAGGTTGTCTACGCCCGGCCCATTTTCCTTGTGCTGGCGCTGGTGGACTTGCTCGAGGTAGAGCCCTCGGCGCACCCGCATCGCGCCATCTGGTTTGTGGCCGTCTATCTGGGCGCAGCACTGGCGCTGGCCCTGCTGGTGAATGTGTTCTCCACGCTGGACTGGCGCCCGCCGCTGGCGGTGGACCTGGTGGCCCTGGCGGCCTATCTGGTGCTGACGCCCTCGGTGGTGTCGTTCTGGTTTCTCTACCTGTTCGCCGTGTTCGCCGCGGGATTCTACTGGGGGCTGCGGCGAGCCGTGCCGCTGGCCGGAGTGGTGACACTTGCGCTTCTGGTGCGCACGGCGATCCGCGGGGCCGTGCATGGGCCGGCCGTGGTTTCCTGGGTGGCGCTGGCCGCCGGAACTTTCGCTGCTGGCGCGGGCCTGGCTTTTCTTGGAGAACGTAACCGGCGTCACGCGGCGGAGCACGATTTCCTGGCGCGGCTCACCGGTATGCTGGACGTGGACCGGGGAGTGGCCGAATCGCTGCGGCTGATCCTCAGCGAGATGGCGCGCGTCTTTACCTGTGAGGTGGCCTACTTGGTGTTTCGCGACGCGGATCTGGAGCGCATCTTTGTCTGGAAGGTGCGGCCGGGCGAGAAGGAGCGTATCATTCCGGGCAGCGTGCCGCTTACCCGGGGCGACGGCTTTCTGCTCGACAACCCCGACGCGAGCGTGTGCTGGAACGACGTGGAAAGCGCTGGCGAAGGTTTCGGCTGGAACCGCCGGGACGGGCGGCGCCTGGCTAAGCTGCCGCGTCTGCCGGGCCCTTCGCGCAAGGAGATGGACCTGCGCTCCGTGCTCGCGGCCACCTTCGAGTTCGGCGGGGCGGCGGCCGGGCGCGTGCTGCTCGGCAACGGCCAGCGAAAGTTCACGCCCGATGACCTGCGGTGGCTCGAACGTATCGTGCGCCACATCGGTCCGCCGCTCGAAAACCTCTTCCTCCTGCGCCACCTGCGCGCCCGGGCCATTGAGGCTGAGCGCAGCCGTATGTCGCGCGACCTGCACGACGGCATCCTGCAGACGCTGCTGAGCGTCGAGATCCAACTCGACGTGCTCCGCCGCAGGATTTCTCAGTCGCCGGACCAGGTGGCCGGCGCGCTGGCCACTCTGCAGCAGACCGTGCGCAACGAAAGCGAGGAGCTCCGCCGCATGGTCACCGACCTGCGCCCCTTGCGCGTGCAGAGCGCCGACCTCGTGGACCTGATGCGCGGCTTCGCTGAACGCTTCCGAGACGAAGCCGGTTTTGCCCTCGACCTGCTGATCGACTCGGCCGAACTGACGGTCCCCGACCGAGTATGCCGCGAGCTTTTTCAGATATACCGAGAAGCACTCAACAACATAAAAAAACATGCGCGCGCCACCCACGTCGTGGTAAAACTATGGCAAAATGACAGCGAAGTCGTGCTCGTGGTGGACGACAACGGAGAGGGGTTTAGTTTTGCGGGACGGTTCACAGGGGATGAACTGGACCGGTTGCGACTGGGCCCGATCTCGATTAAGGAGCGAACCCGAAGCGTGGGGGGAGTTTTAACCGTGGAATCCAGCCCGGGCCATGGTGCGCGGCTGACCATCGAACTGCCGGTCGGCTAACATGGCCAAGAATAAACAACCTGTCCGGATTCTGGTGGCCGACGACCACGCGATTTTCCGCGATGGCCTGCGCCGGCTGCTCGAAGCCGATGAGGACATCACCATCGTCGGAGAGGCTTCGAACGGTACCGAGTGCATCAAGATGCTCGGCAAGCTGAAGCCCGACATCTTACTGCTCGACCTGCGTATGCCGGATAAGGACGGCCTGGCGGTGCTCGAGGAAGTGAACTTCGACTCGCTACCCACCCGGGTTATCGTCCTGACCGCCGCTGAAGACGACCGCGACGTCATCCGCGCCATGCGCCTGGGCGCGCGTGGCGTGGTCCTGAAACAGTCCGCCACCGATCTGCTGGTCAAGAGCATTTACCGCGTCCACGCCGGCGAGATCTGGCTTGATAACCGCATGACCGCCGAGGTTATGAAGGCGTTTGCCAAGTCCGCCGATGCCGGCCCGCGCCGCGAGAAGCCCCTGCTGAGCGATCGCGAGAAGGAGATCGTGCAACTGGTCGCGCAGGGCTACCGGAACAAGGAGATCGGCGAAAAACTGTTCATCAGCGAGCAGACCGTCAAAAACCACCTGCACAATATCTTCGATAAGCTGGGCGTTTCCGACCGGCTGGAATTGGCCCTGTACGCCATCCACCATCGCCTCATCGACCAGGCCTAGCCTCTCACAACTCGGATTGTCCGGATCCCTTGACCACCAGCCTCTCCAGGGGTGGCCAATGACCTTTTAAGCGGGCCCGCGGGTCCGTCCGGCCTTGCGCCGGATGCCCGATCCGGTCGGCGCTGGTGCGAAATGGCGTTTCGAAAGACCGCAAGCTCTTTGGGACCCGCCAGAGCCCAGTTTCTGGGCCCATTTCACCTCTGATTACTTCAATAACCCATTTACAGGCAAGGACTTATAGGCTTCCGTGACAGGATTTACCTAGTACGCGCGTACCAACCTGGAACCTCAGAGATTGAGCCTGACGGCCTATTGAGCCATTTGCCCCAGCCCTATATCCTGACAGCGTCATGATAGAGCCGATTCACCCGAGGAGGGTTCTCCTTGTCCGGGACTGATGAACGTCGATTGAGCCAGCGCTTTCAGATCAAGTTGCCACTCACTGTGCGGTGGACCAGCGGGTCTTCGATCGGGGAGGCTTCGACCGAGTCCAAGGATGTCAGCTCCCGAGGCGTCTATTTCTTCCTGCCCAAGGAAGTCAAAGGCGGCTCGCCCGTCGAAATCCTATTGACCCTGCCGCACGAAATCACCCTGGCCGGCCCGGTGCGCGTACGGTGCCTGGGACGCATCCAGCGAACAGAAGTGGAAGACGCTACCCCTGGCCGTGTGGGTGTGGTGGCGGCTATCGAACGCTACGAGTTCCTGCGCGGCGACGAAAACGCCGCGTAGATCAAGTCTTGCCCGCAACCTGCGGAGGTGGGCAGGAAAAGCCGGGACGCTTTGGCCCCTCAGCGGAGCGTCCCGGTTCTTTTTTTGGCGGAATTTATTCGTAACGCAGAGCCTGCACCGGATCGAGCCGCGCGGCCCGCGCCGCCGGGTAAATCCCCGAAACCAGACTGACCACGACGGCGAATCCGACTGCCGCGCCCACCAGCCACCACGGCACCGACCAGATGTTCTCACCCGGGAGATTCTGCCGTTTCAGATAGAGGTTTGTGCCGAAGTTGATCACCCGCCAGATCCCCCAGCCCAGCGCCACGCCCAGCGCGCCGCCAACCAGACCCATGACGCCAGCCTCGGCAAAAAACAACTGACGGACGTCGCGTTCGCCCGCGCCCAGCGCCTTGAGGATGCCGATCTCGCGCCGCCGCTCGAGGATGGCCATCACCAGCGTGTTGATGATGCCGAGCGACGCGACGGCCAGCGCCAGGCTACCGAAAATGCCGAGGAAGAGGTCCAGCAGGGCAAAGAAGCGGCGGAGATTGCGCGTGGCGTCGAGCAGGGAGAAAGCGGCGAAGCCCATCTGCTTGATGGCCTCTTCGACAGCCGGGACCTGCTGCGGGCTGGCCACGCGCACGCTGAGGCTCAAGTACCTCGTGGGCCCACCCGAAGGAGAGGACGCGCGCACGAGCTCGCCCACGTCAGAGCCCTGCAACACGTTCATGCTCTGGGCGAGCTGCAACGGAAGAAACACGCGGCCGATGCCGAAGCCGCCGGGGCCGGCTCCGGGCTGGGTTTCGACAATGCCCACGATGCGCAGCTTTCGCTCGCGCGGCAGCACCGAAAAGCCCACGCCCGTGTTCGTGCCGGGATCGGCGTCCTTCGTGGCGGAGGCCCCGGCAGACGGCCCGAGCGTGCGCCGCTCGGCGTAGTGCAGCAGGAGCTCCTGGCCGAGCAGCGTGGCGGGCTCGCTGTTTAATTCACGCGCGAACTCGATCTGCAGGATGACCTCCTCAGCAGCGGGAGCGGAAAAGAACGCGCCCTTCATTCCGTCGAAAGCGTCGCGCGTGCGGGCCGAGGGTGGCAGGCCGGTCACCAGCGCGAAGTGCGAGCGCCCCGCGTAGCGCAGCTCGCCCGCAAAGCGGATCTCGGGATACACCTCCGCCACATTCGGCAGTTGCGCAATCTTTTGACGCGCAGCTTCGTCAAGAGGCCGCGATTCCTCAGCGGCCGGTGCCGCCGCGCGCGGGCCCCGGCCGAACCCACGGAGGTCTTGCTTGGAAGTAACAAAGACCGTATCAAACAGCCCGGAGCGCGCCAAGCGCTTGCTGGCCAATTCCTGCAGGCCGATGCCGAGGGAAAGCATGGCCACCAGCGAAGCCACACCGACGGCGATGCCCAAGGTAGTTAGGGTATTGCGCAGGAGCGCCTCGCGCAGATTGCGCGCGGCCAGCTCGGCGAGGTCGCGAGCCTTCATCGCGGCTCCTCTTTTTCCAGCAGCTTGCCGTCGGACAGGAAAACGATGCGGTGGGCGAAGCGCTCGGCCAAGGCGCGCTCATGCGTCACCATCACGAGCGTCCTGCCCAGCGTCTGATTGATCTCGCTGAGCAGTTGGAGAATCTCCTCACCCGTGCGGCTGTCAAGGTTGCCCGTCGGCTCATCGGCCAGCAGAATGCTCGGACGGTTCACCAGCGCGCGAGCCAGGGCCGCGCGCTGCTGCTCGCCGCCGGAAAGCTCGCCGGGCCGGTGGGCGAGTCGCGCGGTGAGTCCTACGCGTTCGAGTGCTTCGCGCACCCGTCCGGGGCGCTCGCTGCGCGGGACCTCGGCCAGGCGCAGCGGCAGCTCGACGTTTTCCTCAAGCGTCATCCTCGGCAGCAGATTGAAGGCTTGGAAGACCATACCCACGGTGCGGCTGCGGTGCTGCGCCAGCTCCTGCGAGTTCATCTGGGCGAGGTCACGGCCGTGGGCGAAGATCTTGCCTGCGGTCGGGCGGTCGAGTCCTGCCATCAGATTCAGCAGCGTGGACTTGCCTGAGCCCGAGCTGCCCAGCAGCGCCAGGAATTCTCCCGCGCGCACCTCGAGCGTGATCTCGTTCACAGCGCGGATCAGCGCCGCGCCCATCGTATAGTGCCGGGAGACCCTCTCGGTGCGAATGGCTATGCCGTTGGCGCTCGTCATGGGCAGGTCCACGATGGTACTACGCGGGCGCCCGCCCCAGCGTTTCGTCGATTCGCCGTAACAGCCGGGCCAGGAGGGAGGTGCAGGACATGCTCCGGATTGACTTGGCTCTTGGGGTGGCGTCGCGCGCCCGATGTGCGAACTCCACGCGAGGGTCGGAATCAGAGCTATCGTCAAATCTCCCTCACCGCACGTCTGGGATTGCTTGGGCCAAGGCTCGCCTTGCTCCACCTCCTATTCTCAACGGAAGACAGGACTTGCTCGGCTTCCGATTCCGCCCCGGGATGGCAGGCGCTCCGAAGGTAGTAGCGGTCACCAGGTACGAAAGGACTAGCCAGATGGGACTGCCCGGCTATCTGCTGCGCGAGGATGGCCCCGTAATATGTAGTAGGGATTGGGGGAGAATCAGACCTGTTAAACCTCGAAAGATTCTTCCCGGACCCGGGAGAAGCATGAGCAGCGATTCGCGCGAGGCGGTTGAGAACCTGGCTCCACCCGCATTCGCTGCGCATTTTCAAACCAAAGGGAGAAGCGCCGCCTTGGATACATCGATGGGCAGTACAGCCAGTAGCGGGACCTCCCACCTCTGCGTTTGTGGTCACCGGAAACAGATGCACGTTTCCGGCACAGACTGTTCCCAGAGCCGGTGGTCCAGAGAATTGGAACGAGTAGTGGACTGCGAGTGTGGCCGCTTTGAGCCGGACCTGACCTCCCCAGAGGACAGGAATGGTGCGGTGCCGGCGGCGAGCAATACGCAGCACGGCGAGGCAACCGAATCGGTGGTCTGCCCCCAGGTTGCCGCGGAAACGCCACCCAACGGGAATGGCGCCTCAGATTGTTCCACCGATGATAGTGCCGTGAAGCCATGCGCCCCGACTGTCCAGGAAACCCCTCTGATCGAGGAGACGACTCTCTTCTTGCGCAAGGAGAAGAGCAAGGAACCGGCAGTCCAACCTGCCGATCCAGGCAATGCGCGGGCCGAGGAAGTACCTTCACTGTTGCCCGCTGGTGTCGATTCAAAGGGGAAGCCAGGTCTTGCCGAATTCTTGAGTTTCTTTGGCCTGCGGGAACAGCCCTTCGGCGTCACGCCGGACCCCGCGTACTTGTATCTTGGGCGCGCACATCGCGAGGCTTTGTCGGAGCTTTCGCGCGGCGTCGAGTACGACCGGGGTTTCATGGCGCTTATCGCCAAGCCGGGGATGGGGAAGACGAGCCTCCTGAATAAGATCCTGGAACAAATGCGGGACAAGGCTCGCACAGTGTTCTTGTTCCAAACGCAGTGTGACTCGCGCGAGTTCTTCCAGTACCTGCTGAGCGAACTGGGCGTGGACTGCAACAAGATGAACCTCGTGGCCATGCACAAGAAGTTGAACGAGATCCTGTTTCAAGAAATGCTCGAAGGCCGCCGGTTCGTCCTAGTCGTGGACGAGGCGCAGAATCTTCAGGAAACAGTGCTCGAAACCATCCGCCTGCTGTCCGACTTTGAAACCAATCACGTCAAACTGCTGGAGATTATTCTGGTCGGCCAGCCGCAGCTTGCGGCGATATTGGCGCGGCCCAGCCTTTCTCAATTGCGCCAGCGCCTGACCACTCTAGTGGGCCTCGACCCATTCGGCGCGGAGGAGACAACTCATTACATCGAGCACCGGCTGCGGGTGGCGGGTCATACGGGCGCCCCGTTGTTCTCGCCGGATGCTGTGGCGCGCATCGCAGAGCAGAGCAAAGGAATTCCGCGGACAATCAACAATCTCTGCTTCAACGCCCTGATGTTGAGCTACTCCCAGGGGAAGAAGATCATCGACTCCCGTATCACCGACGAAGTAACCGCACGATTGGACCTGGACTCATTCTCCGAGCGGGTTAAGTAGCCGCGGCCAGCCGCGACCTGACAAGCCTACGAACGACCGAAAACTCGCCTTGCAGTCGGCACAAGAAATCCAGACCGCTCAATTCTTCCCGATGGTTCCCAAGTCGGATGGAAGTAGAACTATAGCGCAGGGGGAAAACTCAACGCCACAGTAGTTTGGTGGTCGGGGCGCGGAGATTTGAACTCCGGACCTCCTGCGCCCAAGGCAGGCGCGCTACCAGGCTGCGCTACGCCCCGACATAATTAAGTTTTTATTCTAGCTTACTTTGCTAGCTTGTGCCCACCGCCCCTGGTCTAGATCGTGCCACAACTGTGCCAGAGCCTCGAAGATCCTTCACGCTATGTCAGAACGAAGTACTTCCTCGTCAGTCGATCGCTTTCAGATTTCTTCGAATGCCGAAAGCCTTGGTCAAGAATGAGCCTGCAAGTCGAGTCAGCCCTGATGTTGCCGCTAGGCCAATCGCAATTCTGACGAGCGCGAGCCATGCACCGCGTTCGCGCAGGATTCGCACTGCTTGCCTGGTGCCCAAGCGCTCACACGCGAATATTCTCTGCTCGTAGTATAATGAGCACCTGCCTGCAAGCCGAACTTGACCTTACCTAAGGCTGGTATAGGATTAAATTCCCTTCCAAAGAACCCGGCGTGCGGCTACAGGCTGCCCTCTTTCAGCCTTCAGGGTCGTGTCCGGAATAGAACTTCCATTCCAAACCTGGTGTGAAATGAAGAGCAAGTCCCTGTTGAATCGGAAGGTGCAACTCGCGTTCGGTGCAGCGCTTGTGCTTCTTCTCGTCGTCGGTGTTGTTTCAGCCGTCTGGGCGCCGACACGAGTACGTCACCAATTGCCCCGGGTGAGGGCGGCGGGTCGCGGTCGGTTAGAGATGTTGCCATGGAATTCCTGAAGTGGTTATTTACACCCGGCAACCTCATGCCGCACGGGTACTGCTACAGGTGGGTGCCGGGGCTTGTTTGGCTGCACGTCGTCTCCGATTCGCTGATTTTCCTCGCCTACATGACCATCCCGATCACGCTGGTGCATTTCGTGCGCAAACGAAAGGATTTGCCCTTCAACCTGAACTGGGACGGAGATAGGTGGCATTGGTGAAAGCGCGGGCCGACAAGCTGTTTCGCTCCAAACTGGAGAGGATGTTAGGCCAATCCGTGAAAAAGCAGGTCCAAAGGAAGGAGCCCTGGTCATGAGCAAGAAAGGTCAAGACTCAAAGAACTTTGAGCCCCGAAGTCAACGCGGCCTGACTGGTTCTACGATCGACTTGGCAACGAACTCCGCGGCAATTCGAGATGATCACGCGAAACCCAGACTGTTCGATGGCTCCATCGTCAGCACCGCTCAGGAGGCGGTGGAATTCATCACCAATATTCTCGAATCTTCAACCGAGTACTCCGTGATAGCGAAGGACCTCACGGGGAAGATCCTGCTTTGGAACGAAGGCGCGCGGCGCCTATACGGCTACGAGCCCGATGAAGTTGTCGGTAAGGCAAATTCCTCGATTCTGCATGCACCCCAGGATGTCAAGGCTGGCGTACCCGGACAAATCATGCGAGCGGCACTGGAACATGGCAAGTGGGAAGGAACGCTCGCGCGTCAACGAAAAAGTGGCGACCAGTTCACCGCGCGCGTCGTGATTACGCCACGCCGCGACCCCTCGGGCAAGCCCATGGGGTATCTGCTGATGTCGAAGGATATCTCGGATGAAATCCGCCTCACGCAGTACGCCCGAAGCCTGATCGAAGCCAGCGTGGACCCGCTGGTCACGATCAGCCCGGAAGGCAAAATCACGGACGTGAACGAGGCCACTGTGAAAGTCACAGGGGCGCCTCGCGAGAAACTTATTGGCGCGGACTTCGCCAACTATTTCACGGAGCCGGAAAAGGCTCGCGAGGGCTACCAAAGGGTCTTCTTAGAAGGTTTCGTCACTGACTATCCGCTGACCATCCGGCATACCGATGGGCGACTGACCGACGTGCTGTACAACGCCTCGGTTTACAAGGACGTGCGAGGCAACGTGCTGGGCGTGTTCGCCGCTGCGCGCGACATCACCGCGCAGAAGCAGGCGTCAGAGTATGCGCGGAGCTTGATCGAAGCCAGCGTGGACCCGCTGGTCACCATCAGCCCGGAAGGAAAAATCACCGATGTCAACGAGGCCACGGCGAAGGTCACTGGCGTAGCGCGGGAAAGGCTCATTGCGACGGATTTTTCGAACTACTTCACCGAACCGGAAAAGGCCCGTGAGGGCTACCAGCGGGTCTTCTCAGAAGGTTTCGTCACCGACTATCCGCTGACCATCCGCCATACCGATGGGCGGCTGACCGATGTGCTGTACAACGGCTCTGTTTACAAGGACGCACGAGGCAACGTACGTGGCGTGTTCGCCGCCGCGCGCGACATCACCGCGCAGAAGCAGGCGTCACAGTATGCGCGGAGCCTGATCGAAGCCAGCGTGGACCCGCTGGTCACGATCAGCCCGGAAGGCAAAATCACGGACGTGAACGAGGCCACTGTGAAAGTCACAGGGGCGCCTCGCGAGAAACTTATTGGCGCGGACTTCGCCAACTATTT
>JBGPZW010000122.1:0-10528 GCA_041493955.1 Terriglobia bacterium | reverse complement strand
GGTCATCAAGGTGGGAGCGGCGACCGAGATGGAGCTAAAGGAGAAGAAGGCTCGCGTCGAAGACGCCATGCACGCCACTCGCGCGGCGGTCGAGGAAGGAATCGTGGCCGGCGGCGGCGTGGCTTTGCTGCGCTGCATCCCGGCTCTCGACAAGCTCAGGGTACACGGGGACGAGGCCATCGGCGTGAACATCGTCAAGCGCGCGCTGGAAGAGCCCATGCGACAGATCGCCCAAAACGCCGGCCACGAAGGCGCCGTGGTAGTGAGCCGGGTGCGCGAGTCGAAGGACGATAACTTCGGCTTCGACGCGGAAACGGGCGAGTTCCAGGACCTGATAAAGGCTGGCGTGATTGATCCGGCCAAGGTGACCCGCCTGGCGCTCCAGAACGCTGCGTCCATCGCCGGCCTGATGCTGACCACCGAAGCCCTGGTGGCTGACATCAAGGAAGAGGGAAAGATGGCGGCCGCAGGTGCAGGCCATGGCGGCGGTGGCATGGGCGGAATGTACTGAACCCTGCGCAAGCTCCAAGCTCCTTGCGCCACGTCTGCGCCACTTGGGGCGACCTCGCACACCGCAGAGTCAGAGCTGCGTTCGGTTTGGGCTTGCTGAAAAATCCCCTTTTGGCTTGGCCTGCTCAGAACTATGATTTTTGGACGCTCCGCGAGCATCCCGGCTGCAGCTTGTGGGTCGCGTGCGGCCTTTTCCCGGAGCCTACTTCTTGGTGGTTTAAGTTTTCTCGCCATCCAGGATGCCGTAGGCCGCGCGTCGGGCGATCTCCAAGGCTGCTGCCACAAGGCCGATGATCTTGGTACCCCCATCCCCTTGATCTCCTAGAGGCGCTCCAGCGGCAGTCCGCCAAGTCGCTCGACGGAGCCAAATCGCTGCAGAATGTTCACCTTGAGGACTTTTCCGCTCGCGGAGTCGAGCTCGAGCACCGCTTGGGCGACCTCGCAGCTCCAAGCGTCCGCCTCATGCATGCTCCAGCGCGTTTTTCTTGCCTCGCAGCGGCCGTGTTAACATGCCGCGCCTCCGCCGCATGGACTACGACAAGCAACGCGCCTTCCTGGTTGGGCAACGCTGGCGGCTCCTGCCCGCTGCCGCGGGTTGCGGACTGCTGCTGGGTCTGTCCGCGCATGCCCGCGCGCCGCTGGCCGCGCGGATCGCCGCAGGAGTGCTATCTTTGGGCCTGCTCTGGGCAGCGCATTACCTGCCGAACTATCTGGGGCTGGACGCCGCGGCGGTGCGCCGCCCGCGCTGGGTGGCGCGCGCCCGCTGGTTCGTTCTGCTTCTGGCCGGAATCCTCGTGGCCGCGGCACAGGCGTGGCTGGCGCTGGCCGCGGTGGCCGTCGGAGTAGCCTTACATCTTGCGCTCCTGAAAACACTGCGCAAGCCGTTGGCCGTGGACTTGCGGGCTCCGGACCCGCCACGGCTGGCGGCGCTCGCTGCGGCGTACGTTGTTTCCGATCTCCTCATCCTGTGGATGGCCGGGCGTGGCGGTGTGCCGGACCTGCTGCTGGCTGAACTGACGATGCTCTTCGTCTTTCTCGCTGTGGCGCTCCTGCGGCCAAGGATTTTTCTCCAGCAGATCCTTGCCGGGGCTGTCGCCGCGGCGGCGCTCGAGCGGCTGCTGGCACCGGCGTCGACCAGCGCCACGGCAGTCGTGACGTGTGCCGCGGTGTTTCTCTGGACCACGGGTGTGGCGCACCTCTACGCCAACGCGGTCCAGCAGAACCGGGTAAACTTCGACGACCTGGTTGAAAACCTTCAGACCTTTTGTAACGAGCCGCGCGAGACGGTGGTACAGAACATGGCCGAAAGCGTGGCGCGGCTGGCCGAGAACTGGCGCCGCGAGAGTCCGCAGGGCCAGGAGGCGGTCACGGCATGGTACAGCCGCAACGCGCGGCTCTACCTCTACGCCAACTGCCAGCACCACCTGCTCTACAAGCACATCGTCTATACGCTCGACCTGCTGCGCCTGGCGCGCGGGCGCGTACTCGACTTCGGCGGCGGCCCTGGCAACTTCAGCCGCGCGCTGGCGCGCGAGGGCCGGGACACCACCTACCTCGACGTCCCCGGCGAGTCCGCCAACTACCTGCGCTGGCGCGCCGAGCGCGAGCGCCTGCCGCTGAGAATCGTCCACGAACTCGGCGAGCTCGAAGGGCCCTACGACATTGTCTATGCGCTCGACGTCATCGAGCACCTGGCGGACCTCCCGCCGGTTTTCGCCCGCTGGCGCGAGCTGCTGCGCCCCGGCGGGCGGCTGGTGGCCACTTGCTACAACGGGCCCAACAGCACCGCGCCCATGCACATCGATCCGGGCTACGACGCGCGCGCGTACTTGCTCGCCCACGGTTTCCGCGACGTCAAGTCCGCGCTGGTCGGGCTATCGTCACCCGAGCTGATGCGCAAGAATCATTTTCTGATTCTGGAGCGGCAGGATGCCTAGCCGCTTGCGCCCGCGCGCGGCGCTCGCGTACACTTCCGCTCGATTCCACTCGCCAAGGAGAAAGACATGAACGGGACACTTCGCATCGCAGCAGCAATGCTGGTGGCCGCGGCAATTTTCTTCGGCGGCTACGCCGCCGGCCAGGCCAAGTACGGCCAGCCCAAGACGATCATTCACATCTCGCTGATCAAGTGGAAAGCAGACGCCACCGACGCGGACAAGGCCAAGATCATGGCCGATTTCAAGGCGATGGTCGGAAAACTTCCCGGCGTCAAGAACATCTGGACCAAGCCCAGCCGCATGCAGCCGCGCGATTACCACACCGCGTTTGTCATCGAGTTTGAGAACCGCGCGGCCGCCGATCGCTACGCCACGGACCCGGCGCACGAGGCTTGGAGCAAGGAGTTTCTCGCCATCCGCGAAGCCAGTATCTCTCCTCAAATCACGAATGACTGAGTTGTCTCGCGCACGGCGTCAGAGAGATTTGTCGCCTCGCTCAGCATGAGCGAGGACAGGGTCGGTGTCTTTTCCTCGAGGCGCGGCACTCCGAGGCGGCGCGGCACAGTGGGTGAGGTCTTCAATCATCTCAAAAAGTTCATTTGCGCGGATCGGCTTTGAAAGGTAGGCATCCATGCCCGCCGCGAGGCATCGTTCGCGGTCGCCTCTCATGGCGTGGGCGGTTATGGCCACGATCGGGATATGAGTAGCGGAGCCAATTTCCTTCGCCCGGATCGCCGCCGTCGCCCCGAAACCGTCCATCTCGGGCATCTGCACATCCATGAGCACAAGATCGAAGGTTTCTTTCTCGAGGGCGGCCAGCACCTCTCTGCCGTTCGCGGCCACAGCAACCGTGTGCCCTCGTTTCTCCAGCAGGCGCGCCGCCAGCGCCTGGTTCACAGCGTTGTCTTCCGCCACCAAAATGCGGAGCCGTTGCCGGCTCTCGCGCAGCGAATGTTGGGTGACCAACGGCGCCTGGGCTTGCTTGCGGGCCGCCGCCCCGAGGGCGACCAAGATGGCCTCCAGCAGCTCCGACTGCTTGATGGGCTTCGTTAGGTAAGCGGCAACGCCCAACCTGCGGCAGCGGGCGGCGTCGCCCGCCTGGCCGGCAGAGGTCAACATCATGATGGTGGCCCCGGCGAGTTCTGGGCGCTGCTGAATCCGCTCGATCAAGGTAAATCCGTCCATTTCCGGCATCTGGGCGTCCACGATGATCAACGGAAAAGGATCGCTCGCTTGCCTGGCTTGCTCGAGCGCGCTCAGAGCTACGCACCCCCCATCGACCGCTGTGGGTCGCATGTACCAGTGGGCAACCATCTCGGTCAGGATGCGGCGGTTGGTCGCATTGTCGTCCACCACCAGCACAGAAACGCCGCGCAAATCGCCCGTCTTCTTCGGAGCCGGCTGAAGGTCTGCCGCTTTTGACACGCCGAGACGCGCGGTGAAGTGAAACTTGCTGCCCTTTCCGAGTTCGCTCTTTACCCAAATCCGGCCGCCCATCCTCTCCACCAGCCGGGAGGAAATCGTCAGACCCAAGCCGGTGCCGGAGTACTTGCGCGCCATCGAGCTGTCCACCTGGGTAAAGGCCTCGAAGATGGTCTTTTGTTTGTCGGGAGTGATGCCGATACCCGTGTCGGAGATGGCGAAGCGCAGACAAACCTCGTCCTCCGTTAGCGATTCCTTCTCCACCTGAACCACAACCTCGCCTTGCTCGGTGAACTTGATGGCGTTGCCGACCAAGTTGACGACAATCTGCCGCAGGCGGCCAGGATCACCGCGCAGCACGTGCGGCACGTCCTGCCGGATATGGCAGGCGAGCTCCAGCGCCTTCTGGTGTGCTCGCAGGCTGAGCATCTTGATGGTGTCGCCGAGACAGTCACGCACGTCGAACTCGATCTCATCGAACTCCAGTTTTCCGGCCTCAATCCTGGAAAAATCCAGGATGTCGTTGATCACCGCCAACAGGGAATCGGCGGACGTCTTCGCCATGCCCAAGCATTCGCGCTGTTCCGGGTTGAGTTCGGTGTCCAGGACGAGTTCGGTCATGCCGATGATGCCGTTCATCGGCGTGCGGATCTCGTGGCTCATGTTGGCTAGGAACTCGCTCTTGGCGCGGCTGGCCGCTTCCGCGGCTTCCTTGGCCTTGTGCAAATCCTGCTCCGCCCGCTTGCGCTCGCTGATGTCGGTGGCGATCGCCAGAATGACGTGGGGATTGCCGCGCTGGTCCTTTTGAAGGGCGCACCGGACAAAAGTGGTCACCTCCGTTCCGTCCCGCCTGCTCGCGATCACGTCTCCCGACCACTGACCTTGGAGCAATAACTTATCTTGAACATCGTGGATGAGTTGCGGGCAACGAGAGTGGAGCAAAGCCGAGACATTCTTCCCTATGGCTTCTTCCCGCGGCCATCCATACAAGCCCTCGGCACCCCGGTTCCAGAAGAGGATCGTTTGGCTCATGTCCCACACGATGATGGCGTCGTGCGCCAGGTCGAGCAGTTCTGCCTGCCGCTTGAGAGACGCCGCTGCCCGCCGACCATTCACGCGAGCATTCGCTGCGACCCAGGAACCCACCACAAGAATTACAAGAAAGAGAGAGTCAACAAGAGCCAGCCGGGATAAGTTGCCGCGAGATTTCGCTTGTAAGACGGCTTCCGGCACGAAGGAGACGATTTTCCACTGGTAGGACTCGATTCGACCCAGCGGGAAGGGGTCCCCTTTCACTCTGTCCAAAACAAACCGCTGCACTTCGGCCATGGGATACATCGTGTGGAAGGCGAAGAACCCATCCTGATTGTAGAATGTTCCCGATTCGTTGCCTGAAATCCTGCTCCACGCGGCAGGAAAAGCCTTCCCAAAGGTCTTCTCCTTTCCTGCCGGAGTCATGAATCCCCACTCGTCTTCGGGTTTTATGCCCTTCAGCCAGTACCCCTCCGAGTTCAGGAGCACGACGTGCCCCGCGGATCGAGCGGTTTCATCTTCGAACCTACGGAGAATCTTTCGCCCTTCATAGTTAATGAGCAGGACTCCCCGCTTGCGGTCCTGCCGGTCAAAAACAGGGATGCAAAACCGTATTGTTGGATGTGGAGGCTGTTCAATCTTTCCTTCATCGACGTTGAGATCGAAGGGCGTAATAAATATTTGTCCTTTTGCGAGTTTGAACGTCTCTGTGAAGAAATATCGGCTGGACTTGATCTGGAGTTCTTCCAGCGGAACGATATAAGGCGAGCCGTGGTTGTTGTTGACGCGCACGACTTCTACCCCGTTCTCGTCCAAGAAGCGCATCTTAAAGTAGTCGCTTTTCACCCTCGACAAGCGAAGGAACATGTCACCGAGCGCGGCTCGTTCGGCCTCACCGCTATGTTCGATGTAAGCCTGTAGCTTAGGAGCTTCCGAAAGGATGAGGAGGTCCGCTAACGCGGGCTCAAAGTCATCGCCGATTCTCTCGATGACGATATCCACGACCTCGGTCTCATTGGATTCCAGCGAGAGTCGCCAGAATTTCATTTGGGCATAATAGACGCCGGCAGTAACGATGCCGATAAGAACCAGCAGGAACCAGGAGATCAGAGGGACATTCCGGATCGTCGCGCGAACGGTTGGTCGTTGACTGGACTCGAAGCTCATTGTTCACCTGACCTGCAACGCTGCTGAGTGACGCCGATCCTGCCCGGCCGACGGCGAAGACGCCGAGGCGGGCACATCCAGCTTAGCGTGCGAGCCAAACTGTTGTTGCACTCGCGCGGCCAAATGGAGCGGCGAGCGCACTCAAAGCCACCTTGAAATCAACGGGTTGTGGGCGGCGAGAAATCGCCCCGATGTGGCTGTGAGATGAAGGTGTCCCGGAAGCAACAAAGGTGCTCGCGATTGAAACAGATGCCGGAGGCGCGAGCCGTACTGCTCTGGCCGCGGCCCACGCAAGGTGAACGAACACCCGGGTGGGTATCCCGCCCCAGTTTAGCAGTCTTATCTTTCCGGGTTCCGTCTGTGACGGCGGGCAAAGACGGCTGCCAGGAAGGGGGGTCGGGTGTAACATGCGCGCGGCGATTTGCGTCTCAGGCAGTGGTCCGGAGTCTTGCCCACTTTATCCAGAAAGTCTGATTCGAGGAGAGCATTGATGAACACGCGAGGGGTTTCGTTTGTAAGGAAACGGCTCTTGATGTGCGCGTGCCTGGTGATGACGCTGGGACTTCTACTGGGCGTCGCGCCGGCTGAGGAGAAACCCAGGGCGGCAGCGGCCACTGCGGCACAACCGAACGATGCCGACTACACGGCGAAGATCAAGGAGTTCACCACCGAGCCCTACTTCCTCACCGAGCTGGTGGACCATCTGCCCGCATCGGAGAAAATCCCGTCGCCGCAGAAGGTGCTGGGCTACGCCATCGGCACGCCCGGCAAGCTCTCCTACACCAAGGACATCTACCGCTACTATCGCGCACTGGCCGCCGCATCGTCGCGCGTGAAGGTCTGGACCGTCGGCCAGAGCGAAGAGGGCCGCGAGATGCTGCTGGTGGCGGTGACCGATGAAGCCAACCTCGCGCAGCTCGATCGCTACAAGGAGATCACCGCGAAGCTCGCCGACCCGCGCAAGCTCAGCGACGCCGAAGCGCAGCAACTTGTGCACGACGGCAAACCGTTCTACTGGGCTTCGGGCTCGATCCACTCGCCCGAGACCGGCTCGCCGGAGATGCTGATGGAGCTGGCTTACCGGCTGGCGGTGGAAGAGACCCCGTTCATTCAAGGCATCCGCAGGAACCTGATTTTCCTGATCACGCCGGTGGTGGAGGCGGACGGGCGGGACCGCATGGTGGACCTCTACAACTACCGCAGCGCGAACCGGGACAAGCCTGCGCCGGGGCTGGTGTACTGGGGCCACTACGTGGCGCACGACAACAACCGCGACGCCATGGCCATGGCGTTGAAGCTTTCTCAACTGATGATGAAGAATTTCCTGGACTGGCACCCGCAGGTGCTGCACGACCTGCACGAGTCGGTGCCGTACCTCTACACCTCCACGGGTACGGGGCCGTACAACGCCTGGCTCGACCCCATCGTGATCAGCGAATGGCAGAAGCTGGCCTACTACGAAATCGAGCAGATGACCGAGCGCGGCGTGCCCGGCGTATGGACGCACGGGTTCTACGACGGCTGGGCGGCGAACTACATGTTTTACGTGGCGAACGGTCACAACTCCATCGGCCGCTTCTACGAGACGTTCGGCAACGGCGGCGCGGACACACGCGAGCGCACGCTGGGCTCTGGCGTGACCTCCCGCGAATGGTACCGGCCCAACCCGCCCCTGGCCAAAGTGAAATGGTCGATCCGCAACAACGTCAACCTGCAACAGAGCGCGCTGCTCTTGGCACTGCACTACACCGCCGAGCACGCTGAAGATTTCCTGCGCAATTTCTATCTCAAGGGCAAGCGCTCGGTGGCCAAGGCGACGACCGAAGGCCCGGCCGCCTGGGTGATCGCCAATGACGGCCGGCGCCCGGCGCTCGCCGCGCAACTCGCGCAACTCATCCAGCGCCAGGGCGCCGAGGTGCACCGCATCGACAGCGACTTTGAGGTAAAGCAGCCGGCGGCGGCACAGGCAGCGGACCCTGCGCCACTGAAGACGGAGGAAGGCAAGCCGGGCCTGAAACTTTCCGGGCCGCTCGTTGGCGAAGCACCCAAGAAGGCCGAAGAGCCGAAGACGGTGAAGATTCCCGTGGGTAGCTACATCATCCGCATGGACCAGCCCTACAGCCGCATGGCGGATATGCTGCTCGACACGCAGTATTTCAACACCGCGGACCCGCGGCCCTACGACGACACCGGATGGACGCTGGGGCCGCTGCGCAACGTCAAGACCATCCGCGTGACCGACGCGGCCATCCTGAAGGCTCGCATGACGCTGGTCACCGGGCCGGCACGCGCGGCGGGCGGCGTGAGCGGCGCGGGCGCGAAGTTTTACCTGATCAACGCCAACGCCGAGCCTGGCATGGCCACGCTGCGCTTCCGGTTGAAAGACACGCGCATTTTTGCTGCCGAAGACGCCTTTGATGCCGACGGCGCGAAGTTCAACACAGGTTCTTTCCTGATCCCCGCCGAGGGCAATCCGGGCGACCTGCGGCAGCGGCTGGAGGCCGCGGCCGGCGAGCTCGGCCTGCGCGTGCGGGCCAGCGGCGCGGAGATCCAGGTGGCGCGTCACGCGGTGAGCGTGCCACGCATCGCGCTGCTGCACACCTGGGTGAACACGCAGAACGAAGGGTGGTTCCGGCTGGCGCTCGAGGAGTGTGACATCCTCTACTCGTACATTTCCGACCAGGTGGTGAGCGCGACGCCAAACCTGCGTGAAAAATACGACGTGATCGTTTTCCCTCCGGTCACCAACAACCTCGCGCGGCTGATCCACGGCGTGCCCCGGCGCCTGATGCCGGACGGCTCCGATTTCGGCGGGCCCATCCCGTGGAAGAACACGCCGCTGACGCCGAACCTGGGGGGCGTGGACCAGACCGACGACATCCGCGGCGGGCTGGGTTTTCAGGGCTTGGCGAATCTGAAGAAGTTCATCGAGGACGGCGGCGTGTTCATTCCCATCACCGCGAGCGCGAGCCTGCCCGTTGAACTGGGGATCACCGAGGGCGTCTCCATCGTTCAGACCAAACAACTCCGGGCCGCGGGAGCGGTTTACAACGCGAACGTGGAAGACAAGCGCAGCCCGATCGCCTACGGCTACGACGACAGCCTAGCGGTCTATTTCAACCAAGCGCCGGTGTTTCGTATTTCTCTCACCACCGGGGGCTTCGGCGGGCTCGGCGGCGGTGGGGATGTCCCGGAAGACCGCGCCAGCGGCCGCGGCTCGGCCACCGATCCGGACATCCCGCAGGCGCGGCCGTTCACGCCGCCGGAGCGGGAACCGCGGCGCAGCCCAGTCGAGAGAGAAACCTACATCGAGCCCGACCTGCGCGAATCCCTGCGCGGCACGATCCCGCCACCGGAGATGTGGCCGCGTGTGGTGCTGCGCTTTGCCGAGGAGAAGGACCTCTGGGTCAGCGGGATGCTCGCCGGCGGGGCCGAGCTGGCCAGCACGCCGGCGGTAGTGGATGTGCCGGTGGGCCGCGGCCACGTCGTGCTGTTTGCCGTCAATCCAATGTGGCGGCAGGAGACGCACGGCAGCTTCATGCTGCTGCTCAACGCGGCGCTGCATTTCGATCATCTGCACGCCGGCCGCAAGGCGCCGGCCGATGCCCCGGCGCGCCCGGCAGAGAAGTCCGACGCCGGCGCCGACAATTAAGCTAACACGCTGCGAAGCGGAGGCCTCGCTGGCCGCGGCACTCGAGACCTGGCTATCGCCTCGGCGGATCTTACTTGTCACCGAACCTGCGCAGGCAGGCTTCCGGCCCCTGCGGACCGCAGGCGAAGGCAGGTATCTGAGCCCAATATCCACAGGATGCCGGATTTGCACAACGGCGTGGAAAAAACAGCCCACGCGGCGCTTGACGTGGGAAGGAAAAGTGCTATACTTTGAGATTGCCTGGTGAGACCCAGGCACGTCAGGGGCGATCGAACGACCGGGTTTGCAATAAGCCCGCAGTGAGGTCAGCTACGGATACCGGTTAGAAAGCAGTCGAGCATCGCGCAAAGCCGCCCAGGTGTGGCGGTTTAGCCCGGCGCTCGACGCCGGGTTTTTTATTTCTCTGCCGGTTTTTTGAAAGACTGGCGTCCCGGCCAGTCCGGGACACTCCGCCGGGCGCGGAGCAAAGGTTCTTTGACAACTGAATAAGGCTGGCATTACGCGTCGCGTTCCCGCGAGGGTGCGCGGCGCAGTAATCCGCAAATTCCACTCGAGTATTGCTAGTGGAAAGGCGAGCTTATCCACACGGTATCGCCGCAGAAGCGCGGTTCCCTCTAAAGGGGGAGGCGCGGAAGCGGAGACGACGTGCGGGGTAAGTTTTATGGTCAAGCTACTAAGGGCGTACGGTGGATGCCTTGGCGCCAGAAGGCGAAGAAGGACGTGGCAAGCTGCGATAAGCCCCGGGGAGCCGCAAGCAGGCTTTGATCCGGGGATTTCCGAATGGGGAAACCCTGTCCGGTAAAACCGG
>JBGPZW010000208.1:0-4018 GCA_041493955.1 Terriglobia bacterium | reverse complement strand
GTCACCAGCGGGGATTCGAAAAACGCCGGCCTCTTAGTAGACAAGATCTTAAACGTCTTTCCCTACTACGCGAGATACCTCAGCTGGGGTTTGCAGAATGACTCGCTAGAACTCACCCTCGTTCAGGGTTTTCCCGGCCAGCGCGGGGCTATCGGCTATTCCGCGCCGGGGTTTATCGTGGTGAGTGAAGACGTGGTGAAATACCACGACTACCCCGGCTACGCGCCCGAGTTTCTGCCGCACGAAATCGCGCATCAGTGGTTCCCCATCGAGGTCACCCTTGCGCGCGAAGAAGACGGCTGGCTGGCCGAAGGGCTCGCGGAATACCTCGCCTGGCGGTTCCTGCAGGACAAAAATCCCGCGCAGGCGCGGCTGCTGGTAGCGCGAGCGATGCGCGACGCGCTCGCGCCCGAGCCGCTGCGGCCTCTTTCGCTGGGCCTGCGCCTGTTCGCGCTCGAAGACCCGGACGTCACGCGCGCGACGCTCTACCAGCGCGGCATGCTTGTCTTCCGCACGCTTGAAACTGTGATAGACCGCGAGCGCGTGGACCGCGTCCTACGCGAGTATTACCGCCGGTACGCGGGCCGAGCCGCTTCGATCGCCGATTTCCGCAAGATCTGCGAGGAGGTTTCCGGACGCGACCTGAGCTGGTTCTTCGACTATTTCATCAACGGCACGCAGATTCCCGAAATCCAGATCCGCCGCACGCCATCAGTCGCTCCGGGCGAACTGAGCGGCGAAATCACTGTCAGGAACGTGCCGCCGGAGTTCAGCGTGCGCGTGGAGATGCGTCTGGAGACGCCGGGCGGCCCCATCGACCTCTCCGTAGCGACGCGTGGCGAAGTGACGCCCTTCACGGTAACGAGCGCCCAACCGGTCACGCGCATTCTCCTCGATCCCGACCAGCGCATCCTGCGCGTGACCGAAGCGGCGCAGCGCAATCGCAGCCAGCGCGCGCTGCTTGCCTCGCTTGGGGAGCTGGAACGCGCGGGCCAATTCACGCGCGCCGCCGCAGTCTGCGAAAAAGCCCTGGCGCTCGACCGGGAAAACCTGGCGTGGAACGAGCAGCAGATCCGCTTCCTGCTGGGGCGCTTGCGCTATCGCATGAGACAGTATGTCCTGGCCTATCAACAGCTTACCAAGGTCCTCGCACTCGGCTCGCTTGACCCCTTGGCCAGCGACTTCAACCGCGCCTGGAGCCGCGTCTATCGCGCCCGGATCGAGCAGCGGCGTGGCCACGCGGCCGCAGCGCGCGCCGAAGCCCAGGCCGGGATAGCGATGAAATCGCCCGCACTCGAGACCCGGGTGGCGTGGCCCGATACCCAGGGGCGCGAATCCAGCGCCGCCGAGGAGCTGCGCTCTCTGTCCAAGTAAGAAAGTTCAAACCCGGCGACCATTTTTCAGTATAATCAGTATAATAGGACTACGAGCTCAGGTAACGGCCGGATCGCAATTGAAGAATTCGCGCAAACTCACCGGAGCAATTTGCCTGCTGGCGCTGGGGATGGCGCATTTTGCGCTGGCTCTGCCCTTGCTGGCGGGGAGCCCGGCGGAGTGCTGTAGCGCAACGCTCTGCACCACGCACCAGCGCAAGCTCCCGACGCCGGCCACGCCAGACTGCCACTCGGCGAGCGGCCTTGGGAATTGCGCGCTGCAGTCCTGCCACACGCACGAGCACCACGCCATCGGCCTGCAGGCCTATCTGCCGGCGGAGCCTGCGGCCGGGACAGATGAAACCCCGGTTGCCTTCGAGCCGCTCAGCGTCGCCCTTTTCTTCCCCTCGCCCGCGGGGGACATGGATACCCCACCTCCCCGCGTCGTCCTCCCCTAGTCACACAAGCGTAAGCCACAAGACCCGATTGAAACCACTTCCCTGCGGCTGATTCTGCTCTGCAGGGAGCAGTTCCGTATGCGATCAAGTTGGGGGACGGATGGCACTGCGAAGAATCTTGACATACGCCGCGATCCTGCTGTTTTGCGCGAGCTTCGGCTACGCCACGATTTTCGGCACAGTGCGCGGGATCGTCCACGACGCGCAGCATCGGCCGATTGAAAACGCCAGCGTCATACTCCGCACGCGCCTTGCGGATTGGACGCGTACGGCCGAGACCAACGCCGACGGCGAATTCTCAATCGACGCGGTTCCCGCCGGCGAATACACGGTCAGCGTCGAGCACGCCGGGTTCCGCACCGCCCAACAGAGGATTGTCGTGGTTTCGGGCAGCGCGCCCATTCTTCACTTCCCCATGCAGCTGGGCGCGCTGGAAGAGAAGATTGAAGTCTCGGCCGCGCTCGATCCGGCCAGCCCGGAATCGTCAAAGACCCAGAGCGTCGTCAGCCGCAAGCAGATCGAACACACGCCGGGCGCGAGCCGCAGCAACAGCTTGGCGATGATCACCGATTTCGTTCCCGGTGCCTACCTGGTGCACGACCAGCTCCACATCCGCGGCGGCCACCAAATAAGCTGGCTGGTGGATGGCGTGCCGGTGCCCAATACGAACATCGCGAGCAACGTTGGTCCGCAATTCGATCCCAAAGACATTGACACCATCGAAGTGCAACGCGGCGGCTATTCGGCCGAGTACGGCGACCGGACCTACGGCGTGTTCAACGTGGTTACGCGCTCCGGGTTCGAGCGCAACCGCGAGGCGGAGGTTGTCGCCAGCGTCGGCAGCTTTGGCGAAACCAATGACCAGCTCAACTTCGGCAGCCACACGCGGCGCTTCGCCTATTACGCCAGCCTCAACGGCAACCGCACGGATCTCGGCCTCGAGACGCCCACTCCGGCTACGATTCACGACGTGGGCAGCGGCTTCGGCGGCTTCGCTTCGCTGCTCCTGAACGCCACAGCCGCCGACCAGTTGCGCCTGGTCACCTCGGCGCGGGCTGATTCCTTCCAGATTCCGAACACGCCAGAGCAGCACCGCGACGGCATCCGCGACGTCCAGCACGAGCGCGACACCTTCGTCAATTTTTCCTGGGTGCATGCGGCCGGGCCGGGCATGCTGCTGACCGTGTCGCCCTTCTACCATTTCAACCGCGCGGCGTTTGACGGCGGCGGCAGCGACACGCCGCTGGTCGCGCAGGATCATCGCGCCTCACGTTACGCCGGCGGCCAAGTGTCGCTCGCCGTGGTTGCGGGCAAGCACAACGCGCGCGCCGGGCTTTATGGATTCGCGCAGCGCGATGACGCCCTGTTCGGCCTGCGCGCCACCGACGGCAGCGGCCTCTCTTTGACGCAACGCCAGAGACTCGGCGGCAATCTCGAAGCCATCTTCCTCGAGGACCAGTACAAGTTGACGCGCTGGCTCACGCTCAATGGCGGCGTGCGCCTGACGCACTTCTCCGGCGCGCTTTCCGAAAATGCGGCGAGCCCACGCCTGGGTGCAGCCATCCGCCTACCAAGGCTGGGCTGGGTACTGCGCGGCTATTACGGGCGTTACTACCAGGCTCCGCCGCTCTCCACTATCTCCGGGCCGCTGCTCGGCTTCGCCCTCCAGCAGGGTTTTGCTTTCCTTCCCCTGCATGGCGAGCGCGACGAGCAGCATGAATTCGGCCTGACCATCCCCGCCCGCGGCTGGGTGCTCGACCTCGACCAATTCCGCACCGGCGCGCGGAATTTCTTTGACCACGATGTATTGGCCAACTCGAATATCTTTTTCCCGGTGACGCTCGCGCGTGCGCGCATCCGCGGCTGGGAAGCGAGCCTGCGCTCGCCGCGCCTGGCCGGGCGCGTGCGGCTCCATTTCAATTACGCACACCAGTACGCTGAGGGACAGGGTGGCGTCACCGGCGGGCTCACCGGCTTTACGCCGCCCAAGACTGACTACTATTTCCTGGACCACGACCAGCGCCATACGCTCAACTTCGGCTTCGAGGTGGAGATGCCCTGGCAAAGTTGGGCCTCCGGCAACCTTG
Organism: Terriglobia bacterium; assembly: GCA_041493955.1. Taxonomy (GTDB): domain Bacteria; phylum Acidobacteriota; class Terriglobia; order Acidiferrales; family UBA7541; genus QHYU01. The sequence continues at coordinate 100 of JBGPZW010000208.1, read as the reverse complement.
CCTACGGCTCGGGATTCCTCGACGGCGACGGCCCCGGCCATTTACCAGCACACACAACAATCAACATTGCGCTTGGGAAATCGTTCGGCGAAAAGTGGTC
>JBGPZW010000096.1:0-12876 GCA_041493955.1 Terriglobia bacterium | reverse complement strand
TTCGAGCTCTACGAAGAGGGAGTTCGGCAGAAGATCGAGATCTTGGAGCGGGAAACGCAGCAACCGCTCGATCTGGCCCTGATGATTGATTCGAGCCTCAGCACGACCATGGAACTCGCCAATGAGACTGAAGCGGCGGCGCGCTTCATCCGGCAGGTGGTGCGGCCGAGCGACCGCCTGGCCGTGTTCGAGTTTGCCGACGCAGTCACGCAGCTCACCGATTTTTCCACCGACGTGCCGCTGCTGCAGTCGGCCGCAAAGCACATCCAGGCCGGGGCGGGCACGGTGCTCTATGATGCGGTGTACCTCGGCGCGCAAGCGCTGGGCAGGCGCGACCCGAGCCGGCGCCGCGTCCTGGTGCTGGTGACCGACGCCGGGGAAACCACCAGCCACGCCGACTTCGACGCCGCGCGCCGCGCCGCCCTCCGCGCCCAGGCGCTGCTCTACACGATCGTGATCCGGCCGGTGAAATCGGAGGGCGGTAGAAACACCGCGGGCGAACACGCCCTCGAAACCATCACCGAAACCACCGGCGGGGAAGTGTATTATCCGGACAGCATGGCCGAACTCGATGCCATCTTCGACCGCATCAATCGCGAGCTACGCACGCAGTACCGCCTGGGCTATTATCCCGAGCCGCGGCCGCCGGAGAAGAGCTTCCGGCGCATCGAGGTGCGCGTGAAGGGCGCCGGCGGCTATACGGTGCGCTTTCGCAAAGGATATTTCACCGCTGGCGCGCTCGATTAGCGGCGTCCCGAGGCGGGCCCCCGCATAGGACGCGACGCACGATGGCGGGGCAGAAGGCGGTTTCCCCCGAGGCTCAATGAATCCATTTCTGGAAGTGGCCATTGAAGCGGCACGCGAGGCGGGAAGCATCCTGCTCTCCGAATACGACCGCCCGGCCAAGATCAGCTACAAAGGCGAAGTGGACCTGGTGACCGAAGCCGACCGGCGCTCGGAGCAGGTTGTGGTCGCGCGGCTGCGCAGCCATTTTCCCAAACATACCATTGTGGCCGAAGAGGGCGGCAAGCACGAAGCGGCTCTGGTACCGGGCGCGGCGGCTTCGCGCCATTGCTGGTACGTGGATCCGCTCGACGGCACCACGAACTTCGCCCACGGCTATCCGTGCTTCGCCGTCTCGATTGGTTTGGCGGAGAACGTGGTGCTAGGCACCAGCCCCGCGCTTGAGGATCTGCTGGTCGGCGTGGTTTATAACCCGATCAACGGAGAACTGTTCACGGCGGCGCGGGGCGAGGGCACGTTCCTCAATCAGAAGAAGATTCAGGTCTCCTCCATCGAGCGGCTCGCCACGGCCCTGCTGGCCACCGGTTTCCCGAGCGTCAAGCGCGCGCAGAACCCCAATATCAGCTACTACTGGGACTTCACGCTGCGCTCGCACGGCGTGCGGCGCGACGGCTCGGCCGCACTCGACCTGGCTTCAGTGGCCTGTGGGCGGTTCGATGGTTTCTGGGAGTTTGGCCTGAGACCCTGGGACACCGCCGCGGGTGTCCTGCTGGTGCGCGAGGCCGGCGGGACGTGCACCGACTTCGCCGGCCGGCCATATCGGTTGGGCGGGCCCGAACTGCTGGCCTCGAACAAGAAAATCCATGAGGAGATGCAGCAGATCGCTGCCGACATCGCCGAACGCTCTGCCCAGCACTCTCGTTGAAAGTGTCGCCGCCCCGCGCTCCGCCTGAAAGAAGCTGCACCTGCATCGGTTCGTTGACTCTGCTGGGGCGCGGTGCTAGGCTGCCGCATCGCTCCGTATGCGGCAATCGCGCAGCCATTTCCGTCCATCCATGACAAGCTGTGTTGCTTCTGCCGTCCGAGTCGGGTGACCCGCCCGCCCCATGCGTGTCGTTGACCTCATCCGCCGCAAGCGTGACTCCGGGGAACTGACCCGCGAAGAGATCGAGTTTCTCGTGGCCGGATATACGCGGGACGACATTCCCGACTACCAGATGGCCGCCTGGCTGATGGCCGTGCTGCTGCGCGGCATGACCAAAGCGGAGCTTGCCGCGCTCACCGAGGCCATGCTGCACTCCGGGCAAATTCTCGACTTCTCCGACCTGCCGGCAAAGAAAGTGGACAAGCACTCGACCGGCGGCGTGGGCGACAAAACCTCGCTGGTGATCGCGCCGGTGGTCGCCGCAGGCGGTTTGCTCGTGCCCATGATCAGCGGCCGCGGACTGGGCCACAGCGGCGGCACGCTCGACAAGCTCGAATCCATACCCGGCTTCAACGTAAACCTTTCGCTGGCCGATTTCCGCCGCGTGCTCGAGACGTGCGGATGCGGCCTGATCGGCCAGACGGCGGAGATCGCCCCGGCCGACAAGAAAATCTACGCGCTCCGCGACGTCACCAGCACGGTGGAAAGCCCCAATCTGATCTGCGCCTCGATCATGAGCAAGAAGCTGGCCGAGGGTATTGACGCCCTGGTGCTCGACGTCAAGACCGGCTCGGGCGCGTTCATGAAAAAAGAGGAAGACGCCGTGTCCCTGGCCGAGCTGATGTGCGAGACCGGCCGGCGCATGGGCAAGCGGGTGGTGGCGCTGATCACCGACATGGACCAGCCGCTGGGGCGCAAGGCAGGCAACTCGCTGGAGATCGAAGAGAGCATTGAAGTGTTGCGAGGCGGCGGCCCGGAAGACCTCCGCGAACTCTGCCTGGAGCTTTCCGCATGGATGTTCTACCTGGGCGGGCGCACCGGAAGCGTTGCCGAAGGAAAGAAACTTGCCGCGGAGATGATTGCATCCGGCCGCGCTCGTGATAAATTCCGCGAGATCATCCGGCTGCAGGGCGGTGACGCGGCGGTGGTTGACGACACCAGCCGCCTTCCGCACGCGCAGCACACCCTGGATGTGCCGAGCCCCGCGGACGGCTACGTCGCCGGGACGCAGTGCGAGCACCTGGGCGTCGCCTGCGTTGTCCTGGGCGGCGGCCGGGAGAAAAAGGAAGACACGATTGATCCGGCCGTCGGGCTGGTCTTCCACAAAAAGGTGGGCGAAGCGGTTCGACGTGGCGAGCCGCTCTGCACGATCCACTACAATTCCGAAACGCGCCTGGTGGAGGCGCGCCGGCTGATCGAACAGAGCTATCGCATTGAACCGGTGAGGCCACAACGGACGCGGCCTCTGGTGCACCGCGTGATCGGCGAGTGATGGCATTGAATTCTGAGGGGGGCGCATGGGGCGACTGACCGGTATCCTCGGCCTGCTGACGATGTTGGGCCTGGCGTACGCGTTTTCCACCCAACGCCGCGCCATTAAGGTCAAGACCGTCGCCTGGGGCCTCGGCCTCCAGATCGCGTTCGCGTTCTTTGTGCTGAAATTTGAGGTCGGCCGCCAAATCTTTGAGGTCGCAGGCAGCGCGGTGAACAAACTGCTGGGCTATTCGTATGCGGGCTCCCAGTTCGTCTTCGGCGAGCTGGGCAGGAAAGGCTCGTCGGTGGGTTTCGTCTTTGCCTTCCAGGTGCTCCCGACGATTATCTTCATCGCCGCGTTTTTCGCCCTGCTCTATTACCTGGGAGTCATGCAGGTCATCATCAAGATGGCCGCGTGGGTGATGCAGCGCGTGATGGGCGCGAGCGGCGCCGAGTCGCTCAACGTCGCCGCGAGCATCTTCATGGGCCAGACCGAGGCGCCGCTGACAATCCGCCCCTACCTGCCCGACGTGACGCGCTCGGAGCTGATGACCATCATGACCAGCGGCATGGCCCACGTCTCCGGCGGGATCATGGCCGCCTACATCGCCTTCGGTATTGAGCCCAAGCACCTGCTCGCCGCGGTCATCATGACCGCGCCGGGCACGCTGCTGATGGCCAAGATGCTGGTGCCCGAAACCGAGCACCCCCTCACGGCGGGTCACGTGGAGATGGCCCGCACCGAGAAGGATCAGAATTTCCTGGGCGCCATCGCCCGTGGCACCTCCGACGGCCTGCAGCTGGCCATCAACGTTGCCGCCATGCTGATTGCCTTTCTCGCGCTGATCGCGCTCACCAACGGGATTCTCGGTGGGCTGCACAACTGGCTGGCCGGGCACGCCATGGCCTGGTTCCCGTCCAGCTTGCAGCAGATGTTCGGCTGGGTGTTTGCGCCGGTCGCCTGGGTCATCGGCATCCCCTGGCACGACTGCGTGGCGATCGGCAACCTGCTGGGCACCCGCATGGTGCTCAACGAGCTGGTGGCGTTTTCCTTTCTCGGGCCGATGAGAGCGTCGCTCGACCCGCGCTCGTTCACCATCGCCACGTTTGCCCTGTGCGGATTCGCTAACTTCAGCTCGATCGGCATTCAGATCGGCGGCATCGGCGCGCTGGCGCCCAACAAACGCGATGAGCTGGCACGCCTGGGCATCCGCGCCATGCTTGCCGGCACGATGGCCAACCTGATGTCCGCTTCGATCGTGGGGATTTTGCTGTGAGCGCGCGCACGAAGAAGGGTGGAGCAGCGGGCGGCGAGTTTGCCCGCGCCGAGCGCGCGGCGAGGTTCATCCTGTCGAAGACCAAACTGCGCCCGCGCATCGGCCTGGTGCTGGGCAGTGGCCTCGGCGCGTTCGCGGACGAGTTCGTCTTGGCCAAGCGCATTCCCTACAAAAAGATTCCGCACTTTCCACTCTCCACCGCCATCGGCCACGCCGGAAAGCTGGTGATCGGCAAGGTCGGAGCAGTGCCGCTGGCCGCGATGCAGGGGCGCGTACATTATTACGAGGGCTACTCGCTGCTGGAAGTCATCTTCCCGATGCGCGTCTTTGCGCGCATGGGCATCCGCGCCGTCATCCTGACCAACGCCGCCGGCGGCATTAACCGCGAGTATAAACAGGGTTGTCTCGTCGTGCTGCGCGACCACGTCAACCTGCAGGGCTCGAATCCCCTCATCGGACCCAACGACGGACGCTTCGGCCTGCGTTTTCACGACATGACCCAGGCGTACTCGAAACCCTACCGCGAGGCCACGCTCGAGGAGGGCCGCCGCTTGGGAATCGAGATCCACGAGGGCGTCTATGCTGCGTTCACCGGCCCGAGCTACGAGACGCCCGCCGAAATCCAAGCTGTACGCACGATTGGGGCGGACTTGGCCGGAATGTCCACCGTGCCCGAGGTGATTGCCGCGCGGCACATGGGCATCAAGGTGCTGGGTATCTCCTGCGTGACGAACATGGCTGCCGGCATCCTCGACCAGCCCATCCATCACGAGGAAGTGCTCGAGACCGGCGAGCGCGTCAAAAACCAGTTCATCGCCCTACTGCGCGCAGTGCTCCCCCGCATCGCCGAGGACGTGAAATGAGCGAGCATGCCGCTCTGATCGCCGCCGCGAAGCAGGCCCGCGAGAATGCCCACGCGCCGTACTCGAATTTCCGCGTGGGTGCGGCGCTGCACGCCACCTCCGGTCGGGTCTATACCGGCTGCAACGTGGAAAACTCCACTTATGGGCTCACCATCTGCGCCGAGCGCGTGGCCATTTTCAAGGCCATTTCCGAAGGCGAGCGGGGCTTCGACGCCATCGCCGTAGTGACCCACACCGATGCCCTGACGCCGCCCTGCGGCGCCTGCCGGCAGATCATCTGGGAATTCTGCGGCGACGTGCCTGTTATCCTGGCAAATTTGAAGGGACAGGTCGAAGTCCATCGCATGTCCAAGCTGTTCCCCAAACCTTTCGACTCATCGTTCCTCTAAGGAGCACAATTGGTACTGCTTATGGCCGCCGATAAAAGCGGAATCGAGACTAAGAAACGGAAGATCAGCACGCCTGCCGCGCCATTCTTCTTTCTTGTGTTTGTTGTTTCCTTTGTTCTCGCCGCCGGCTTTCTTTTCGGGCAGGCTGCGCCGGCGAAAGGGCACGCCGCGCGAGAGAGGGTTGACCTGCTGGTGGCGGGCGGGACCGTCGTGACCATGGACGCCGGGCGCCGGGTGCTCGAAGACGGCGCGGTGGCCGTGCGCGGCGACACCATCGTCGCGGTAGGTGCCCGCGCGGAACTGGAAGCGAAGTATGTGTCCGCGCGCCGCATCGATGCGCGCGGCAAGCTCATGCTGCCCGGCCTGATCAACGGCCACACACACGCGCCGATGACGCTCCTGCGCGGCCTGAAAGACGACGTCACGCTGCAGGACTGGCTCCAGAACTACATCTTCCCGGCTGAATCGCGGAACGTGAATGAAGAGTTCGTCACCTGGGGCACGCGCCTGGCGGCGTTGGAGATGATCCGCGGTGGTACGACCACCTACGTCGACATGTACTACTTCGAGGACGCCATCGCCCGCGAGACCAAGGCCGCAGGCATGCGCGCCGTGCTCGGTGAAACCGTCATCGATTTCCCGGCTCCGGACAACAAGAATCTCACCCAGGCGCTTGCCTACACCGAAAACTTCCTCAAGCGATGGAAGGGCGACGCGCTCATTCACGCGGCGGTGGCGCCCCACTCCGCCTATCTCTGTTCTGAGAAGACTCTCAAGGAGTCCGCCGCGCTGGCGCGGCGCTACGGCGCGCCGATCCTGATTCACGTGTCGGAAACCAAACGCGAGGTGGACGAAATCCGTGCCAAATATGGAGTTTCACCGCCACAACTCTTGGAGAAGGTAGGCGTGCTCGGCCCTGACGTGCTTGCTGCGCACTGTATCTGGGTGGATGCGGCCGACATGACCTTGCTCGCGGGCCGCCAGGTGGGCTGCGTGCACAATCCCTCGAGCAACATGATGCTGGCCAGCGGCGTGGCGCCGCTCCGGGAGATGCGCGCCGCCGGCGTGCGTCTGGGGTTGGGCACCGACGGCCCCGCTGGCAGCAACAACGATCTGGACATGATGGAAGAGATGGACCTGGCCGCGAAGCTGCAGAAGGTCACCCGCATGGACCCGCGCGCGCTGAGTGCCGGGCAGGCGCTGGAAATGGCCACGATCGGCGGGGCCAGCGCGCTGCACATGGAGAATGAGATCGGCTCACTCGAGGCCGGCAAGAAAGCCGACCTGATTGTTCTGGGCCTGAGCGCGCCGCATGCCGTCCCGCTCTACGACGTTTACTCGCAGATCGTCTATGCCTTGAAGGCCAGCGACGTCGAAACCGTGGTGATTGCCGGGCGGACGGTGATGGAAAACCGGCGCGTGCTGACACTCAACGAAGCTGAAGTAGTGGCCAAAGCCCGCGAATACGGCGCCCGCGTGAAGCAGTCGCTCGCCCCACCCTCGAAGTAGCCCTTCCGCAGCAGCCCTGCTCCTACTCCTCCCGGGCCTTCTTGCGCTGCATCTGGAGCCGGTTGGCGGCCGTGCGCAGTGTGTCCGGGATGTTCCGGTTTCCGCCCAGCATCTTCAAGTCCTGCGGGGTGAGCGTGGCCAGCAGGTGCAGCGAAATGTCCAGCGGCGTCTTCGAGTTGTTCAGCAGGTTTCGCAGCACAGTGTAGTTCCTGATGAACTTGCGGTTTGAGGCGATCAACCGCATGACTTCCTCGTTCAGGTTGGCCATGGCGGCAAAGGCTTCGATCTCGCGTTCGGTGATGCGCGCCGACTGCAGCACCGCGCGCTGCACCACCTTGCAGGGATCGCGAATCAGGGCTAGTCGTTCCTCGCGGTTGCCTTTCAGCGCCAGTTGCACGCGCTCCGCCACGCGCATCCGCGCCAGGCGTTGCAGCAGCGTTTGCCGCTTGGCGTGATCCGGCTCGGCCGCGGCGATCGCTTCTGCGATCGCGGCGGGGTCGCTCGACTCCTGCTGGAGTTCCTGGAGCTGGTGTCGCTGATCGGCGGTGAGAGAGGGGGACGCCGCGAGCGCCGCGGCCAGCGCCGGCGTGGTGCTCAGGCGGTCGAGATCTTCTATCAGCGCCTGGATGATGGCGGTGCTCAGGTGCCTTGCCGCGGCCAGCAAGGCTGCCGGGGGGCAACTGGGGTTCTTGGCCAGTGCGTCCGCGACGTCGGATTTGTCCATCAGATATTTCGCACAGTAGAGGAAGAGTTGCGGCGCGACGTCGGCGCGTGCCAGCGCGGCCAGAATCGCGCTGGGAGGTTGGGTGAGGAGGGCCGCGCCGGCGCGCGGCGCGATCATCTCGTCCTGGTCCGCGGCGAGAACAGCCAGCAGCTCGGCGCGTTCCTCTGGGTCGAGTGACGCGGCTCCCGAGCAAACTGCCAGCTTCCGCTCCCGGGTGGCGCGGCCCGAGCGGATCTCCTCGCGCAACTCAGGATTAATCGGGCCCTCCCGACGGTTTCTTCAGGTTTCTGCGGGTCAGCCTGATCTTGCCCGGGCTTCCCGCCGAGGTCACTGAAACGACCCTCTGTCCATTCAATTCCAACTGCAGCGCGTAGGGATCACGCGCCGAGATCTCAAACTGCTCCAGGGCCCGGAATCGTTGGCTCTGCCCGCTCTCCATTGCGCCGTCGAATACGGTTTCGCCGTCGGCGACCACCTTCACGGAGGTCGCTTTTCCTTCGGCAAGGGCCACGGTCAAATGAAGTGTGGCTGGCTCCGCGGCTGAGCTTGGGCGTGCCGGAGATGCGCTGGTCCCGGCGGGCGTCGTGGACGAGGAATTCTCTGTCTCCCCGGCCCTCATCGAAGCAGGCGCTGGCGGCGGGTTAGGAACAGCGGAGGGTACCACCAGTTCCGAGGCGGCACGCCGGGCCGACCGCGCGGCGACGTAGCGACGCCAGGCGACCCAGCCTCCTGCCAGAATTACCGCCACGAGTAACGCCGCCAGCCAGGGAAAAGTTCTTGACCTTTCTCCAACCTCCGGGGGCGGCACGCCAGGGGGCCAGGTCTGCGCCGGGACCCGGTCGCCGGTGGCCAGGGTGTACTCGGCCACTAGGTTTTCCTCATTGAGGCCCAGAAAGCGCGCGACGGCGCGCACAAAGCCGCGGTTGAAGACGCCGCCGGGTAGCTTGTCCCATTGTTCGCTCTCGAGCGCTTCCAGGAAGCGGGTGCTGATTCGCGTGGCGGCAGAGATCTCATCCAGGGACACGCCCCGCATCTCCCGTTCCCGCTTGAGATGCTCGCCAAAGCTGCTCGTGGTCATCGGAGGTGAATCGTGCGGACAATGGCAATATAGGCGGGCGGATGGTGAGTGTCAATGCACGCCCAACCCGAGTTGGAAGCGGGAAGGGAGTTGTTTTACCATCGCGCCTCTGCGCCTGCGCCACGCCCGGTCCCCTCGTCGTGGAGACTCTGCAAGGGGAATCCAAGAACCGCATGGCTGTATTTTCTCTGCTCTTGGTCTTCTTTGCCGAGAACTGTCCCGCCGGAGCTGCCTCCGGCGGGAGGCAATCGGCCTGCCTGCCTGAACCGGCGGGCAGGGGCCAGGGCGCTTAATCCGGAACGTCTGGCGGAGCTTTGCGTTGCGCGCCGCAAACCACGTTGCATATAATTCAAGCTGCCCCTAAGCGAGCCTTGACTCGCGCCCTCACAACACGATACTAGACCTATAGTGCAGGAAGCCAGAAACTTCGGTGGCCTGGAACGCCGCCGCAACCCTGCTGTGAAAGTCGAGCAGCGGGAGGTCGGCGAGGTTGCCGTGTTCCATGAACTCGGCAAGGCGCTGACCTCTTCTTTGCAGCTCGACCAAGTCCTCCGTACCATCATGGAAAAAATCGATGAGTTTCTCCGGCCGGACACCTGGTCCCTGCTGCTGGTGGATGAGACCAAGCAGGAGCTCTACTTCGAGCTGGCCGTGGGCAAGGGCGCGCAGGCGCTCAAGGACGTCCGCATCAAGATGGGGCAGGGCATCGCCGGCTGGGTCGCCCAGCACGACAAGGCTGTGATCGTGCCCGACGTGAGCCAGGACACGCGCTTTTTCTCCAAGGTGGATGAGAAAACCAAGACGGAGACGCAGTCGATCGTTGCCGTCCCGGTGCGCTTCCGCGATCACTGCCTGGGCGTGATCGAGCTGATCAACTGTGTCGGCCCGGGAGGGTTTCAGGACCGCGACCTCGCCCTGCTCGAGGCCCTGGCCGATTTTGCTGCCATCGCGCTCGAGAATGCGCGGCACGTCCAGCGCATCCACGAACTCACCATTACCGACGACTGCACCAACTTGTACAACGCGCGGCACATGAACTTCATCCTGGAAACCGAGATCTACCGGTCGCAGCGCTACGGCTACGAGTTTTCGCTCGTCTTCATCGACCTCGACCACTTCAAGAGGGTTAATGACACGCACGGGCACCTGATGGGTTCAAAGCTGCTGGCAGAAATCGGCCAGATAATCAAGACGCATTGCCGGCTGATCGATTTTGCCTTCCGCTACGGTGGGGACGAGTTCGTTGTCATCCTCCCGCAGACCTCCAAAGAGAGCGCCATCAACGTGGCCCGCCGCCTGCATCGCCTGATCCGCGAGACCACTTGGCTCCAGGCCGAGGGCATCAACACGTGCATCACCGCCAGCGTCGGCGTGGCCTCCTATCCAAGCGATTCCAGCACCAAGGTCGAACTGTTGCACCTGGCCGATGAGGCCATGTATCTCGTCAAGAACACCACGCGCAACGGTGTGGCGGCCTCCAAGCTCGGTGTCGTGCCCGCTTTGTGATTCGCCGAGCCGCGCCGGCGGCCGGGCAGCCTCGTGTTTCGCACTTGGTCTTTTCCACAGCCGCCGCCCGGCGGCTTGATTCGACCGGAGGGGCGTGCTAGTCTCGCAGCGCACAAAGCGCCGGCACGCGATTCGACGCCGGATTCGTCCGGGAAGCTTGCGGCAGACCTGAAATCCCCGGCAGGAACGCGCCAGTCCCCCGAAAGAGGAGCGCATGGCCAACGAAGCGTTGGGAATGATCGAGACCAAGGGTCTGGTGGGCTCGATTGAGGCCGCCGACGCCATGGTCAAAGCCGCTAACGTCATCCTGATCGGCAAGGAGTATATCGGCGCCGGGTACGTCACCGTGATGGTGCGCGGCGACGTAGGCGCCGTCAAGGCGGCCACCGACGCCGGCGCTGCCGCTGCGCGGCGGGTCGGAGAATTGGTGGCGGTGCACGTGATCCCGCGCCCGCACGAGCACGTCGAGAAGATTCTCCCGGGCGGTGGCCAGCCGCCGGGCGCAAAGAAGTGAGCGGCAGGACCTGACCTCTCCCGGCGAACCGGGGCGGGGCGTTTCACGGGACAGGGTAAAGCGCTTTGAGTCTGCGCGACCGCGACCTCATCTCCATCCAGGAAGCTCGCGAACTGGCGGCACGCGCCGCCGAAGCCCAGAGAAAATTCGCCAAATTCTCGCAGGAGCAAGTGGACGCCGTCGTGGATGCTTGCGCCGCGGCGGCCACCGCGGCCGGCGAACAACTGGCGCGTCTGGCGGTCGAGGAGACTGGCTACGGCAACGTTCCTGACAAGATCCTCAAGAATCGTCTGGGCTCGGTGGACGTCCACCGCGCCATCCGTGGGATGCGCACAGTCGGCATCCTCAGCGAAGACAGGGAGAAGGGCATCATCGAGGTGGCTACGCCGGTCGGCGTGGTCGCGGCCATCATTCCCTCAACGAATCCGACCTCGACGGCGATCTACAAGACACTGATCTCCCTCAAGGCGCGCAACGCCATCGTTCTGAGCCCGCACCCCACGGCCATCCGCTCCATCTGCGAGACCGCCAACATCCTGAACCGCGCCGCCCTGGCTGTTGGTGCACCCGAAGGATTGATCGGCTGCATGCTGCACACCACGCTGCAGGGCACGCAGGAACTGATGCGGCATCGCGAAGTCGGTATCATCCTGGCCACCGGCGGGACCGGTCTGGTGCGCGCGGCCTACAGCTCGGGCAAGCCCGCTTACGGCGTCGGCCCAGGCAACGTGCCGGCCTACATCGAGCGGACCGCGGACGTGCGCAAAGCCGTGGCTGACATTTTCGCCGGCAAGACGTTGGACTACGGCACCATCTGTTCCTCCGAGCAGGCCATCGTTGTCGATGAGTCTATCCGTAAACTGGCGCTCGAAGAGTGCCGCCGGCAGGGCGCGTATTTCCTTGAGGGCGACGAGATCCGCCGGCTCGGCGAGCTGGTCATACAGCCGGGCACGCACACGCCCAACCCGAAAATCGTCGGCCGCCCCGCGACCCAGGTGGCCGAGATGGCCGGCATCAAAGTACCGCCTTCGACGCGCGTGCTGATCGCCCGGCTCGAGCATGTCGGCCGCGAGCATCCGCTCTCGGGCGAAAAGCTTTCGCCCATTCTGGCCTTCTACTCCGTGGCCAATCTGGCTGCGGCCATCGATCTCTGCACGCGCCTGTTGAATTACGGCGGCCTGGGCCATACCTGCGCCATTCACTCGCAGAATGAGGCGGCGGTGCGCGAGTTTGGCCAGGCCGTGCCCGCCTTCCGCGTCTGTGTGAACACTGCGGCAGTGCATGGCTCGATCGGCTATTCGACCAATCTTTTCCCGGCCATGACGCTGGGTTGCGGAGCGCTGGGCGGCAACATCACTTCGGATAATATCGGCCCGCATCACCTGATGAACATCAAGCGCATCGCCTGGTCCTCGCGCCCGGTCGAGCACCGCACCATTCCAGCCGAGCAGCGCATGGCGGGCGCAGCGGCCGGTGTACTGCCAGCCTTCACGCCGCCACCGGCTGGCGTGTCTTGCACCGCTCCCGCCACGGCTCCCGCGACCGTTCCCAGCCCTGCGCCTCCCATGGCAGCCGCGGGGGCTAGTGCCTCGGCGCTGCAAGATCGCGCTCTGATCGCACGTGTCGTGGAACACGTCATGACCGAACACGGGATCGCGCGAGGCGCTTCGGCTGCTGCATCGACTTCCCCCACGGAGCCGGCCGGCGCGAAGCCAGCCGCTCCACCGGCCTCGGTCCAGGTGGCTGTCTTGCCCTCTCCGGCCGCTGAAATCGTAGCCCGGGTATTTCGCGATAAATCGCCTTCGGCCGGGCCAGCCCCGCCCGCTGTGACGACGGGCCCGAATCCGGCCCCTGCAGTGGTCGCGGTCCCGGTA
>JBGPZW010000029.1:0-27578 GCA_041493955.1 Terriglobia bacterium | reverse complement strand
GGCCAGCAGCTTGTTGGGATCGATATTCACCTGGTATTGCCGGACGAATCCACCGATCGGTGCGACCTCCGCCACACCGGGGACGGATTGCAACGCGTAACGCAGGTACCAGTCCTGGTAGGTTCTCATCTCCGGCAGGCTATAGCGGCCGGAGGTGTCCACCAGCGCGTACTGGAAGACCCAGCCGACGGCGGTGGCGTCGCGCGCCAGCTCCGTCTGGACACCCTGCGGGAGCCGCGGCAGGATGCCGCTTAGATACTCGAGCGTGCGCGAGCGAGCCCAGTAGATGTCCGTGCCGTCCTCGAAGATGACGTACACGTACGAGTAGCCGAAGTCAGAAAAGCCACGAATGTCCTTCACCCGGGGCGCGCCCAGCAGCGAGGAGATAATCGGATAGGTGACCTGGTCTTCCATGATGTCCGGGCTGCGGTCCCAGCGGCTATAGATAATCACCTGGGTGTCGGAGAGATCAGGAATCGCGTCCACCTTGGTGTTTTGCAACGAGTACCAGCCGAGCAGCGTGGCCACACCGACAAACAGGAAGACCAGGAAGGGATTGCGCGCGCAGAAATCGATGATGCGGTTGATCATGGTTGTTTTTCGACTTGCTTGACCAGTTCCGCCCAGCTCAGCACCACCCCGCCGTTATCCCGCACAAAGGCCTCGGCGTCTTCGCGCCCCACGAAGGCATGCGTGCTGGGCTCGCAACGATCGAACGTGCGGCCATAAGGGTGCTTGGTCTGATCGAGCAACGGTTCATGGACCTCGCAGAGGACGACGCGGCTGCCTTCGACGTAGTAGGCGGATTGCGGGGCCAGCGGCTTCGAGGAATGGAATTCGGCGACCTCCAGCAAGCGCACGGGCTTGCCCAATTGCCGGCTCGCCGTCAGCGCGCACCGGACGCAGCAGAGCGTTTTGCGCTCGCCGCCGGCAAGGATCACTGTTCTCGATTGCGTGTGGATGCCGCGCTGGCAGACGGCGCACCGCGCCGGCTCGGTGTGCCGCAATAGCCAGTACCCTCCGGCCGCCAAGGCCACGAGGATCAGGCTGCTGAGAACAACGGTTGCGATTCCGGTTCGGTTTGCCATGGCAGTCCTCCGCCTGCGCCTAATGCTGCATGCCGCCCATGGCGCTCTTCAAGCGGCTCTCGGAATCAATCAGGAAATTGCCTGACGTCACGATTGTTTCGCCGGGACGCAGCCCGCTCCGCACGGTGACCCGGTCACCGATCTTTGCGCCCATCTGAATCCGGCGCGGCTCGAAGTAGCCGTCGCCGCGGGCGACGAAGACGATCTGCTCGGTCCCCGAATCGAGCACGGCCTCCTGCGGCACCACAACCTGCGTGCCATAGTCCACGGCGATGTCGACGTCGGCGAACATCTCGGGTTTCAGCTCGAATTCGAGATTGGGGAATTCTAACCGCACCTGGACTGTCCGGGTCTTCGGATCCACGGTCGGGTAGATATAGCTGATCTTGCCTGTATAGGCCTTCCCGGGGAAGTAGCTCAGACGCATGGTGGCGGCCTGGCCGGTCTGCACGTAGGGCACTTCGTACTCATACACTTCGGCGAGTACCCAGGCGGTCGAAAGATCCACGATGGTGTACAGGTCTGTCTCCGGTGTGACGTAGCGACCGTGGTGATAGGCGGCGCGCTCGGTCACAACCCCGCTGGCGGGTGAATAGATGGTGATCGTCCGCTGAACCTTGCCCTCCTTCTCCAGAGTTTGAACGATCTCGTCGCTGACATCCCACAGGCGCAAGCGCTCGCGGGCCGCTTGCACCAGCGAATTCGCCCCGTGGGCCACCTCCGGATACGGGGAGTCGCCCAGATACTTCTTCCCGCGGAGCGCGATCAGGTACTCCTGCTGGGTGGAAACGAGATCGGGGCTGTAAATCGTGAAGAGCGGGTCTCCCTTCCGGACAGCCTTGCCCACGAAATCAACGAAGACTTCCTCGACAAAGCCGGTCACCTTCGTGTGGATGTGCGACACCCGAGTTTCGTCGAAGGCGACTCTTCCGACCGCCCGGATGGTGCGCTGGATGCGCTGGCGTTCCACCACGGCAGTCCGAATTCCGATCAACTGCTGCTTCTGCGGCGAGATCATCACGCTGCCTGCGGGCATCGCTTTCATCGCTTGCTCCTCGTCCGCATACTTGGGCACAAGCCCAATGCCGCAGTCGGGCGCAATGCCCGGCTTGTCCGACTTATAGGCCGGATGCATGGGGTCGTACCAGAAAAGGATCTTGCGCTGGCCCGCCGGCGCCGGCGAAGTTTCCTGCCCTTTGTGTTGTGCGACGTCATTCCCGGCGTGAACTTGCGGTGCCGCGGCCGGGGCACCGTCGGCCTGAGTCTTCAGCCAGACCCCAATCGGGGCGCGGAAGAGGTAGAGGAGGCCGCCAGCCACGGCCAGCACCGCGAAAAGTACAATGACTTTGCGTTTCATGGTTCCCTCACCTCGCTAATTCGATTCCGGTAATTTCTTCCAGCCGCGCCAGGGCCTTCTGGTAGCTGGCCAGTTCTTCGTAATAACTGATTTCGTAGTCGAGCACGTTGGAAAAGCTGGAGATCAGGCTCAGGAAATCGAGCGAGCCGACCTGGTAGGCGGCCAGGCCGGACTCCAGCGCCAGCGTGGACTGAGGCACGATGGCCTTGGAGTAGAGATCCAGCAGCTCTTCGGAGGCCTTCGCCATCAGGTATTGCTCCTTGACCTGGAAGAACAGCGCCGTGCGGACGGCCTCGCGCTGGTACCGTGCCGCCGCCAGACTGGCGGAAGCTTCGCCGACCGCCTGGCGCTGTTTGCTCTTGTAGAAGACCGGCAAATTCACGGTGAAACGCAGGCCGAACATCTCTGGGAAATCCGGCCGGTTCTGGTAGTCCCAGCCCACGCTGAAATCGGGATAGTAGTTCTTCTGCGCCAAATTGATCGCCAACTGGTTCTGCTCGATCAATTGCTCCTGGCGGCGAATCTCCGGAAAATTGTCCACCGCTTTCTGCAGAAGCTCTTCGAGCGAGTAGGCGAACACCGTTATGTCCAAGCCTGCCAGCGGGCCGATGGGGCTGTCCGGCGGACGGACGAGCAGGCTATCGAGCTGTGCCTCCAGAGTGCGCCGGCGCTGACGCAGGACGGTCAACCGCTGCAACACCCGGCTGACCTCAATCTGGGCGCGAAAGACGTCCGGTTGCAGACCTTTGCCGACCTTGTATCGCTCTTGCGCAATGCGTGCGAGCTTGTCGAGCAGGTCTTTGTTTTCTTGCGTGATGTCGAGCTCCTTGTCCACGGCCGCAAGCTCGTAGTAAGCGAGCTCGACCCCGGAGCGGACGCGGCGCCGCGCGGCTTCAACGATCCACTTCTCTGCCTCTACGTCTTTCTCAGCGATTTTCCCGCGCAGGTCGAGCTTGCCGGGGTAGGGAATCTCCTGCATCACGCCGAACTGGCGGTAGCTCGAAGGATCACGAGCCTGCGTCTTGAAGGGAGCGAAGTCGCCCATGTAACCGATGGAAAGCTGCGGATCGGGCCACGCGCGGGCCTGCGGGATGCGCGCGCGCCTGGCATCCACCAGGCGCGAAGCGGCCTGAATGGCCGGATGGCTGCGCTCGGCCTCGGCGAGAAGATCGGCCAGCCTCACCGGCTGCGCCGAAGGAGGCTGCTGGGGGCGCGCGGCCGCCGGAACACCGAGAATCGCGAAGAGCATCACAACGCGTATGAATAGCGGTTTCATGCTTTACCCCTTTTCGCTGAACAAAATTAGTTGGGCGCGCACGCGAACACACGTGCGCCAAGGCAACGTTTCAGCGCAGGGTTAGATCAGGAAAACGCAGAGGAGAGACTGGAGATGGGGTGGCGAAACAACCGTGGTGTTAGCAGGATCCGCGGATTCAACCGGTTGCGCAGGAGGCACCGCGAAACTCTCGGCCAGAATTACGTTCGCGCCGGCCTCGGGTGCCGCGATTTTATTCTGTGCCTCGGGCACCGGTGCCTGAGCCACTTGGCAGCAGGATCTCCCGCTCGCGGCCTTGATATTTTGCGGCGGCGACATCCGATCCATCTGATTGCAGTGCTGTTCGGAAGCGGGCCGGACACAATCGGCGGGCAGACCTGCCACGAGCGCGCAGGCCGTCAGCGGCACCTGGGCCATGCCCGCCAAGCTTAGGCAAATGGCGACAATAATGGGGCGTCGCAACATCGTGGCTTCTGAGATGCAAGTATAGCACCAAAGGATGACCGCCACATCTGTTGATCTGCAATGACTTGTGGTCTCGGTTAAGGCTCCTCGGGCCGGCGGTGGGCCATCGCAGCGGCCGGTCTGCGTGAACTAACGCAGGGGGAAATGATCCCGCGTCCGGAAAGATCGAAGGCGAAACTCGCGCGGGGACCCCGCTTCAGGCGGCCGAGCGCACCCGGGCGAGCACGAAAAACTGACCGAAGGAAAAAGGAGGAAGGCAGGATGCTGCTCACTTCTCGCTTTTCTTCTTGTCGAGTTTGAGGTGAACGACGATCTCCTTGCGGCTGTCCAAGCTCGAAATGGTGCGCTTCGCGGAGGTCCATTCCTGCGTCTCGGCATGGATCTCGTAGTCCACGTTGGGGTCGAGCCCGCTGAAGCGGTACTTCCCGGCGTCGTCGGTGATGTGGGTCTTCACGGTGAGCGTGCGCAGGTTACTCAGGTAAACCACGGCTGAGGCCACCGGGTTCTCCTGCTTATCGCTCACGTCCCCATGCACCGTGCGCAACTGGGATTCACGCTTGCCGCCTTGGGCCGAGGCGGAGGTCACGGCCAGCAGCCCCATGGCCAGCAGTACGAAAATCCAATGCTTTCTCACTTGGGTTTCTCTCCCTTGCCGCGCTGCATCCGGAAGACCAGATCCTCGCGGCTGCCCGTGCGGGCGTCGAGCTTGCGCGTCTGCTCCGGATAGCCCGGCGCTCGGACGTTCATCTCGTATTCAGCTCCCCGCGGCACGCGCACCGCGAATTCGCCCCGGCGGTCCGACTGCGCCTCCCAGCGCACCTTGCGCTCGTCAGCGCGGCGAACGCGCACGTGCGCTCCCGGCAGTGCCAAACCCTGCTCGTTAAACACCGTACCGAACAGCAGAAAATCATCTTCGTGCGTGCTCTTGGGACTCTGCTCCGCGCCGGCAGGCGGCCCGAGGCCGACGAGCCCATACAGCAGAACAGTGAGCAGAATCAGCATCCCACAGGTAGGATGGCGCGGGCCGGGGAAGGGATGCCGGGTGAAGCAAGGGAAGGAGTTACTCGATCTCCCCTTCCTCTTCATCCGGGGCGACCTTCTCCTTATCCTTCGCTTCCTCTTCCTCGAGATCTTCCTCGTCGGAGATGACGTTGAGGTGGACCGGGTGGACCTGGGTGACCTCGAGTTCGACTTCGCACTCCGGGCAGCTCAGGATTTCGCCTTCTTCAACTTCGTCTTCGTCCACATCAATCTCGGCGGCGCAATCGGGACACCGAACCATGGCGAAGACCTCCTTACAAAAAAATCCAACCCCATCCCAGCGGACGTATTATATACCGCCGCAGTCAAGGATTTCTTGTTTCCGGACCCGCGTGTGTCGCGCCGAGCAAAGCGGGACCCCGGGCTGGCCGAGGGACGCGCGGCAAGGCGTGGAGAACACGCGACGATGACCAGCAAACGCGAGTATCCCGATCATCCAGTGGTGGGCGTGGGCGGTGTAGTGATCCGCGACTCCCGCGCCCTGCTCATCCGCCGCGGCAGCGAACCGCTCAAGGGCGAGTGGTCCATTCCCGGCGGGACGCTGGAGGTCGGCGAGACGATCGCCGAGGGCATCGTCCGCGAACTGCGCGAAGAAACCGGGCTCGAGGTCAAGTTGCTTGAGTTGATCGAGGTTTTCGAGCGCATTTTCCCGGGCCACGGCGCGCCGGCGCCACCGGGCGGGCTCCCTCCACGCCCGCAATACCACTTCGTGATCATCGATTATCTCTGCGAGTGGATGTCCGGAACGCCGCGCGCCGGAGGAGACGTGACCGATGTGGCTTTCGCGAGCGAGGACGACCTGGCTCGCTACCACCTGACCTCCACGGCCACCCGCGTGCTGCGGAGAGCCTTCGCTCTGGCCCGTGCCCGCGCCGCAACCTAGCCAGCGGGCGCGCTACTTGTTCCCGGCGCCCTTCAGGATCTCCGTTTAGACGGCCGGGGAACCCCGAATGTCAGGGCACGCAAACTGCGAGCGGTCGAGGGCGGAGAGGGCCAAGCTGCAGGCGGTAGCAGTGCGCGAGCAGCCCCCGCTGTGGGGCAGTGAGGCTACAGCAAAGGATTGAGGAATCGTCAGAGGGCGGCCGCATTGCCTTGCGGCGTCAAGCCGAAGTAGATCTTCTTGTGGAAAGGGCTAGCTTCGTGGCCGATGAGCAGATGCGCGACGCCATCGCTGTCCGTGATCAGCAAGCGCGGACTCCGGGCCTCGGTCGGCAGGTCGAACACCAGGCGCGTCGCGTACGATTCGCCGGGGCGAAGCGGCTGTGTGAGCGGGGTGCCGACTCCCTCCGCCTGCGCGAGCGCGCCGGTGCCGCCGGGCGATGGCTCGTATGCCCGGCCCTGGGCGTCCACCACGGCTACACGCCGGAGATTCGGCGTTAGCGGCCCATTTCCACGGTGACGCGAGATGGTTCTTTCGTCGAACCAGGTCTTCACTTTCACCACGTGGAACGTGCCCGCAGCGGTGGCCTGATGCGGCCCCGCGCCGAGCGTCTTCGTCGTAGTGACCTCTGTGACCGAATAGGCCACGTGACAGTCCACTTCACAGAAATACTTCTGCTCGCCGGGGCCGAGCACCCTCTCCCGGCTCGCCAGCGAAGCGGTCAGAAGCAGCAGGCCGTAGATGCCCGCTCCGGCCAGAGCCGCAGCCAGGCCGTATTTCACTGCGAGGCGGTTGCTGCGCACGAGGCCATAAGCAATGACAAGAACGGTTACGCCGAGGACGAGACCCGTGCCCAGGAACATCAGAACCACCAGTGGGGCAAACGGAGGCATGAACTGCATCGCTCGTCTCCTTCTCACTTGAAATGCTGCCCGCTCGAGCCCAGCGGAAGCTTCACCTGTCGTCGTTCAACTGGCTGCGGCGTCCGGGATGCGCCCGTAGCGCCGTTCGCGCGCGTAGAACTCTGCCATCGCCGCGGCGAGATCTTCGGCCGTGAAGTCCGGCCACATCTGCCCTGTGAAGATCAGCTCGGCGTAGGCGCTTTCCCAGAGAAGAAAATCGCTCAAGCGCTGCTCGCCGCCGGTGCGCACGAGCAGGTCCACGTCGCGCGCGCCGTCGTGGTTCACCTCCCCGAGCAACCGCGTGAACGACTCGCGCGAGACCTCGGTGACTTTGTAGAACCGGCAGGCGGCGCGGAAGATCGATTCCCGCGCGGAATAGTCCACGGCCAGGCGCAGGTGCAGTGTGGTCCCGCTGGCGGTGGCCGACTCGGCGGCCTCGATGTCCTCGCGCAGCCCGCGCGAAAGGCGGTCGCGCCGTCCGATCACGCTCACGCGGACCCCATGCGCGGCCCAGCGAGCGGTTTCCACGAGCACATATTCGTGCAGCAGGTTCATCAGCGTCGAGACCTCGGCCTGCGGCCGCTCCCAGTTGCCGGCAGAGAAGGCGTAGAGCGTAAGCGTGCCGATGCCCAGGCCCGGCGCTGCTTTCACGATCCGGCGCACGTTTTCGGCGCCGGCCTGATGGCCGGCCATGCGGGGCATGCCGCGCGCCCGGGCCCATCGGCCGTTACCGTCCATGATGATGGCGACGTGCAACGCCGCCGGGTGCAAGCCGTTCACGATTCCTCCTGAGCCAAAAGAGCGGGGTCCCTATTTACAAATAACTTTGCAATACAAAGTGCGGGCGGAAAAAATTTTCGCCCTGCCGCGCTAGCCCTCCCGCGTCGCCCGGATCAGCGCCTCCATGTGGTCCAAGTACCGCTCGAGGGCGCGGCGACCCGCCGCGGTCAGGCGGTATTCGGTCTTCGGCAGGCGCCCGGCGAACGACTTGCTGCAGGCGATGTAGGCAGCCTCCTCGAGTTTGCGCGCGTGTACGCTCAGGTTGCCGTCGGTGGTCTTCAGCAGCGCCTTCAGCTCGTTGAACGTGAGGGAATCATTGACGGCCAGCGCGCTGACAATCCCCAGACGCATGCGCTCGTGGATCAGACGATCGAGCTCCGCCGGCACGCCTTCCTCGGCGCGGCCCCGCAGCGAGCGCAGCCCGTGCCCGCCTGCGCGGCCCTTCTGGACCCGTTCGTGCGCCAATGCGTTCGATTTCGCCACCGGATCTCCTTGGCCTCCGCCTGGTTCCTACCCGCCGTATCTTCGCGCGATCACCAGACCGAAAACGATTTGCAGCCCGCCAAATCCCGCGGCCAGAAACCAGTTCCCCCAGGCCGCCGGCGCAGAGAGCGCCGCGGCGCCCGCACACATGAAGCAAAGACCCATCATCGGCACGACGCGAACCGAGAAGGCGCCGCCGGTCACCACGGCGGTCCCATAGAGCAGCAGCCACATCCCCGGCAGCACGGCCGGGTATCCGGCGCGGAACAGCACCGCGGTCAGCAGCGCGCCCACGAGCAATGGCGGGGCAAAACTCAGTGCGAATTTGCGTCCCGGACCGGAAAACAGCGGCAGCTTCGCCGCGCGCGCCTTGCGCGCCGTCGCCAGCGCGGCGATCGCAATCGCCAGCATAGCCTCCACCAGCCAGGTCAACAGCCAGGCATTCGGGCCGCCCTGCCGCGCGGCCACGTAAGCCGCCGCCACGGCCGTCAGGCCGATGCCAACGCCGCCCCAGCCGGGCACCGCGGTAAACGCGGCGGCGCGCTCCATGGTTTCGCGGATGAAGCGAAGGTTGTCGGCCGCGTGAGCCTCGATGGCCAGCGGTTCGGGGCGCGCGAAGCGAAGGGGTCCGACCGAATGCATGGTCACAGAATACCGGAGGGGCAACTTCTGTCAAGTACTTTGTGCAGTAAAGTTTCCGCCCCTGCCGCGCCTATCCTGCCCGCGCTATGGGATAGCGGCCGAGCAGCCAGTTCCAGCGGATGGCCAGCACCTCGGCCAACATCCGCAGGCTGTCGCGGATGACGTGGACCTTGGTCTGCGGGTCGTGCGCCCAGCGCACCGGAATTTCCCGCGTGCGCAGGCCGTGCCGCTTGGCCAGGAAGAGAATTTCCGGATCGAAGCCGAACCGTTCGATGCGCTGCTGCTCGAAGATGATCTGCGCGCGCTCGCGGACGAAGGCTTTGAAGCCGCATTGGGTATCTGCGAAAGGCAGTCCGGTGATTAGGCGCACAACGGCATTAAAGACCTTGCCGGCAAACTCGCGGAATGCCGACTGGTGAATCTCGATCAGGCTGCGGTCCACGCCGCGCGAGCCGATGGCGACCTCGGCGCCAGCCAGAGCGCTGAGCAGCTTGTCGGCCTCCTCGATTGGCGCGGAGAGATCGGCATCGGTGAAGAGCACGACGCGGCCGCGGGCCTCGAGCATGCCGTGGCGCACGCTGTAGCCTTTGCCGCGGTTGCGGCCGTTCGAGAGCATGCGGAGGCCGGGGAAGGAGGGGCTCCAGGCATCGATGATGCTGGGCGTCGCGTCGGTCGAGCCGTCGTCAACGACGATCACCTCCGCAGAGATTGCCCTGGCCTGGCAATAGGCGAGAATGCGGCGCAGCGTTTCCGGCAGGCGGCGCGCCTCGTTGTACGCGGGGATGACGATGGAAAGCTCGAATGCCGGAGCGGTCATCAATGTTTCTGACTGGGCCAGCCGTGACGCCCCACCAGTGGGACAAACCGGCAGTAGTGCAGCACGCGCGAGGTCGTCTGCCCGCCGGCCTTGCGCACCTGCAGCAATTCCTGGTGCTCCGGCCGCCCGACGGGAATCACCAGGCGCCCGCCGTCGGCCAGCTGCTTGACGAGCGGCGGAGGGACGCTGGGCGCGGCCGCGGTGACCACGATGGCGTCATACGGGGCCGCCGCGGGCAGGCCGAGCGTGCCGTCGCCGGCGTGCACGTGCACGTTCGAGAAGCCCAGGCGCTCCAGGCGCTCGCGCGCGGACAGGGCCAGCGAGGCGTGGCTTTCGATCGTGTAGACCTCCGCCGCGAGCATGGAGAGCACCGCGGCCTGGTAGCCCGAGCCGGTCCCGACTTCGAGCACGCGCTCGCCGCCGGCCAGCTCAAGCGCATCGCTCATCGCCGCCACCATGAACGGTTGCGAAATCGTCTGCCCCTCACCAATCGGCAACGGCTGATCGGCGTACGCCGCGCCCACCTCTTCGGGAGGAACAAATAGGTGGCGCGGGACGACCAGCAAAGCTTGCAACACGCGCGGTGAGCCGATGCCCCGCTCGCGAATCTGCTCGTCCACCATCCGGCGGCGCAGCTCGGCGAAGTCCGGCCAGTCCTGCGCCCCTGCCTCCTCGAGCGAAGGTGGCTTGTCGGGCGCGTCTTTGTCTTTGTTCCACATCCGTGGGCGCCTCAAGCTGGTTGCAGGTGGCGTTCCCAGGCGCGCGTGGCGAGAATCTCCTCGACCTGAGCGAGAGCGAAATCAATCTCGTCGTCGCGATTGTAAAAATGCGGCGAGAGGCGGATGCCGGCTTTCGGGCGGAAATCCACCAGGATGTCGCGGGCCAGCAGCTCGCATGTCACCTCGCGCGCGTGCGGACAATCCACCGAAACGGTGCCGGCGCGCTCGGCCGGATCAGCCGGTGTATTCACGCGCCAGCCGCGGGCCTGCGCGCCATCGAGGATGCGTTGCGTCTGCCGCATGGATTTTGCGCGGATGCGCTCGACGCCGACCTGCGTGATGATCTCGAGGCCCGGCTGGCAGGCATAGAGCGCCGGGATGTGCGGCGTGCCGTTCAGGTAGCGGAAGGCGTCGTCGCGGCGGTCGATCGGCCCGACCTCGAAATCAAACGGCCGTTTGTGCGCGAGCCAGCCGGTCAGCGTGGGCTGCAATTTCGCGCGCAGGTCCGGGCGGACGTACAAGTACGCCACGCCGGGGCCACCGCAGAGCCACTTGAGCACGCCGCCCACGGCGAAATCCGCGCCCAACTCACGCACGTTGACCGGCGCGGTGCCCGCCGCCTGGAACAGGTCCAGCACGACGTGCGCGCCGACGCGATGCGCGCGCTCGATGATGGCGCGCGCGTCCACTATGCACGAACTGCGGAACAGCACGTAGGAGATGGGCACGAGCAGCGTTTGTTCGTCGATCGCCGCCAGCACTTGTTCGAGCGGGATGCGGATGCCGTCGGCGCTCTTGACGATCTCCACGCGCGCGCCGTGGCGCTGCTGCTCCTGATAGAAGTAGAGGATGGACGGGAATTCCATGTCCACCATCACGACCTTGTTGCGCGGGCCGCGGAAATCGAAGCACGAGACGATGACCGCCTGCGTAAGCGTGACGTTCTGGTGCAGCGAGATGTCGCCGGGCGCCGCGCCGACGAGCGCGCCAATGCTGTCGCCGACGCGCACGGCCATGTCCCACCAGCCCTCTTCCCAGGCCCGCACGCCGCGGGTCGCCCAGGCGTCGGCGTACTCGCGCAGGTGGTCGTACACGCCGCGGGGCATCGCGCCGAGCGAATTGCTGATCAGGTAGGTGGTCGAGGCGAGGATGGGAAATTCCTCGCGCCACTTCAGCAGGTCGTCCATCGTTTTCGTCTCCACCGGTCAGCTCGCGGGGCGGTGCAGTCTCTCCCAAACAAGGTAGCACAAGGAGATGAACGCGAGCCACGGCAAACCCGCGGCCAGCGTGATGCGCATGCCGGGAATCCACCAGGTCGAGATTCCGACGGCCACGAGCGCGGTAAGGCCCGCGAGCGAACTCCACGGACCGGGAGGAGCGAAGCGCAACGGCGCGGGATCTCCAGCGGCGGCAGCCCGAGTGCGGCGGCGGAAGGCCAGGTGCGTCACGAAGATCATAATCCACACGAACAGCCCGCCGAAAAATGCCGCGCCGAGCATGTACACGTAAGCCGTCTGGTGAAAATAGTGGTCGAAGAGCAGCGCGGCGAACATGCCCGCGCTGGAGATTCCGAGCGCCGCAACGGGCGTGCCCTGGCGGCTGAGACGCCCGAGCGCTGCAGGAGCGTAACCGCCCCGGGCCAGTGAAAAAATCATCCGCGCAGTGAGGTAGAGGTTGCAGTTCACGCTGGAGAGCGCCGCGGTCAGCACCACGAAATTCATCACTGCCGCAGCGGCCGGGATGCCCACGGTCTGAAAGACACGCACGAAGGGGCTTTCCGCCAGGCCGGCCTGGTTCCACGGCATGACGCCAACCAGCACGGTCATCCCGCCGATGTAGAACAGCGCGAGGCGCAGCAACGTGCGGCGCATCGCGCGCGGCACGGCGATCGCCGGATGATCGGCTTCGCCGGAGGTGACCGCGACAATCTCCACGCCGAGGTAGCTGAAGATGGCCATGGCGATCCCCAGGCCCACGCCCAGCCAGCCGTGGGGCAGAAAGCCGCCGTGCGCGGTGAAATTCGCCGTGCCGATGCGCGGGAATCCGAAGCCCAGGAGCAGCGCCGCGCCCAGGATCAGGAAGAGCACGATCGTCACCACCTTGATCATCGCGAACCAGTATTCAAAGATGCCGAAACTCGCCACGCTGCGCCCGTTGACGTAAACCAGCGACGCGGAAAACGCCACGATCCACACCCAGGCCGGCACGCCGGGGAACCAGTAGCGGCAGTAAATCGCCGCGGCCACTACTTCGCTGCCGATGGCCACTACCTGCGCCAACCAGTACGAGTAGCGCATCACGAAGCCCGCCCAGGGGTGTAAGTAGATCTCGGCATAGACGCCGAACGAGCCCGCCACAGGATGCGTCACAGCCATTTCCGCCAGGGCCCACATCAGCGCGAGAGCAATCGCCGCGCCCGCTGTGTAGCTCAGGATCACGCCCGGTCCAGCCAGGCGCACCGAAACCGCGCTGCCGAGGAAAAGCCCGGTGCCGATGGCGCCGCCCAAAGCAATCATGGAGAGCTGCCGAGGCGTGAGGTTCCTGCGCAGCCCCGCTTCGCGGTCGAGAATCGCAGCCCCAGCGGCTCCGCCGGCAGCCTGAGTTGAGTCGGCCGACAACTCCGCTGCGGCTGCGGGATCTCCCGCCGGGTTCGGATGATTGGGCGCGGCCATGGATGTGGCCCGCCATCCTATCAGAAGTGCTCTGTCATACAGAATGCAGTGAGGCATCTCTCAGAGACATTCTTCGCGGAGTTTAGGCTGAGCAAGACGAAAGAGCTCGGGATGATGATTCTTCTGCGGCAAATTCTGAGGATTCAGTTCGGTTGCCATTGTCAGCCGATTGGAGATGGAGCAAACTCTGCTCGTGGATCCACCTAGCAATAAGAGAAGACTGGTTTTCAGCCTGGCAGCAGTGCTTTGTCTTTCAGCAGCGGCCCTGTACGCCTGGTGGCCGAGAGGGAGTCCGCCTACAGCGGAAGCCGACAGAGTTGTGGTGATCAAGAGCCAGCGGGTGATGATGCTGATGCGCCAGGGACGATTGCTAAAGACCTACAGGGTATCGCTCGGACGAGGCGGGCTCGAGCCAAAGATGCGCGAAGGCGACCATCGCACGCCCGAGGGAAACTACACCCTCGACTACCGAAACCCGCAAAGCAGGTTTCACCTCGCGCTGCATGTCTCTTATCCGAATGCCGTCGACATCGCCAAGGCACGCCGATTAGGTGCTGCTCCCGGCGGAAACATTATGGTCCACGGCATCGCCAACGGTCTCGGCTGGATCGGGCGCTTGCACCGCTTGGTGGATTGGACCGACGGCTGTATTGCGGTCACAAATGAAGAAATGGATGAGATTTGGCTTGCCGTTGCCGATGGCACGCCCATTGAACTCCGGCCCTGAGATATTTCATTCCACGTGTATCTGCTCAACAAACTCGAAGGATGGGTCAACTGGTTGAGCGATAAGGACTGGGGCTGGTGGCCCGTCGTTTCATTGCGCCCGCCCAAGGACAAGAGAATCGATTCTCTTCTCACGTTCAAACTGACCCTGATCTTCGGACCTCTGGCAGGGTTAGTTACCGTTGCGTTTCTAATCTGGGCCGAGGGTCCTCTTTCCTTTCTTGAAGCATTTTTCATTATGAACGCATGCTTCGTAGTTTACTTCCTGTTCGTTCGCTTCATCACCGCCTATTTTTGGAACAAGAGGGCGAAGCGACTTACCATCGGATTCGACGAGCGTGCTGCACGATAGCCTGCAGCCTACTTGAACCGTTTTTTGAATTTGACGTCGAGGCCGAAGGTGCCGTTCTGGTCGCGCAGGGCGACGATCGAGATGTCGCGATTGACCGAGTACTCCACCTGGATGACCTGCTGCTGCGTGGAGGTGACGTTGGTGATGTAGGTGATCACCAGGTCACGCGTAATCTGCTGCTCGATGGTGATGCGCGCCGCGGCGTTCGATTCGCTGCCCGCGCCGGCACCAGCCAGGAACGGGTCCACGCGGAAGCGGCTGATTCCGAACAGCCGCTCGATGCGCCCGCCGAGCTGGCTGGAGATGGCCTCGGAAAGCAGCGTGGAGGCGCCTGACTCCGGCGTCTGTGCGCCGGTGGACCCGCGCAACTCGCTTTCCCCGCCGGTGCGGCCGAGCGCGAGCAGCGCGAGGATGTCGGTCGAGGGCAGCGGCGGGTCGGAGCGATACACCAGCGTCAGGCGGCTGGCCGGTCCGGTAAAGTTCAGCGTGACTTCGTACTGGCGGATGGTGGTGGTCGCCTCGACGTTGAGCACCGGGTCGAGGCGGAACGGGTTGGCGAAGTTGATGTCGCCGCGCGAGAGCCGGTAGCGGTTGCCACGGAAGGTCATCTCGCCCGTGAGCAGGTGGATGTGGCCGAGCAGGATGGGGTGCTCCCAGGTGCCGCGCAGGCGCAGGTTGGCCTCGGTTTCCAAACGCGCGCCGGTCCATTCCATGCGCGCATCGGGACCCGAAACGGCTTCGATATCGAATTGGAGGTTGCGCAGGTAAGACGAAGTCGTGCTGGGGGCGCGCACCGGCTCCTTGGAAGCAACGATCAGCGCGGCCAGATCGAATCCCTGCGCCATCAGCAGACGTTCGACCACCACGCGCCCGGAAAGCAGCCCCGCCTGCGTGGTGCCGGAGAGCCGCAGCGTGCCGCCGACGAGCCAGCTCATGCCTTCGGGATAGCGGATGCGCACGCGCGCGGTCTGCGCGATGATGTCGTAGCGCAGCGGCCCTTCGCCGTAGCTCAGCGAACCGCCCAGCAGCAGCCGGCCGCCGCCGGTTTCCGCGCTCACGTTTTCAAACAGCAGCCGGCTGCTGTCGAACACGAAATCGCCGTTCATCTGGCTGAGCCCGGCGGGGAAATCGCCGAAGTTGGCGGCGACGTTCTCCAGGCGCACCTTGCCGGTGATGCGCGGGCTCGAGGACGTGCCTTCGATTGCGGCGTTCACCTGCGCGGGGCCGCGCGCCTCGAGCCCGGGCACAAATCCCCCGGCCAGGCGCAGGTTCACCGTGCCGGCAAGATTCAGACCCAGCCGGCGGTCGCCGGCGAAGCGCGCAAAGCCCGAGATGCTGAAGTCGGTGTCGGGACCGCGCAGTTTGGCCTGCTCGATGCGCACTTCATCACGGCGGTAGCGCAGCCGCAGGGGGCCGGCGTTTTCCAGCTTCACGTACTCGAAATCGAACAGCAGCCGGGAGATGTCGGCGTCAACGGCCAGCGTCTCGGGACGACGGAGCGCGCCGCTCAGCAGGAAGCGGCCGTTCACGCTGCTGTGACCCGTGAGCGCCCCGAGGTGCAGTGCGTTCTGGATGAACGGGTCGAGGTCCATGCCCTCGACGGCGACGTCTCCCGCGAGCGGGTAATCTCCTGCCAGCGTCACCGCCAGCCGGCCATGCAAGCGCCCGGCGATTATGGCCGAGTCCAGTTCCACCCGCACGGTATCGCCGTCGGAATTGAGCTTGCCTTCAAAGCTGCCCAGCACTTCTTTACCCACGCGCAGATCCACCAGGCGGAGGGTTCCCTCCGCGGTGGGTTTAAAGAGCGAGCCCTGGCCGCGCAGCTGGAAGCTCAACTGGCCGCCGAGCGGCAAGCGCGCGGTCTGAATGCGCTCAATGCCCTCGAGCGGGATGACCGCGCCGGTCAGATCGAAGGCAATTTCCTGGTCGCGCATGCGGTAGAGGAAGTTGCCGGTGAGGAGGCCGGGGCCGGTGCGCCGCGCGTCGTTCGTTCCGGCAGGAGGTGGAGCCGTGCCGACAAATGTGCGCAGCTCAACGTTGGAAATGCGAATCTCGCCACGGCGCACGCTGAGCTGGCCGCGCACGTGATTCATCCGGTAGCCCCAGGCCTCCGGCTCGGCGACCTCGAACAGCCCGGCCAGTTCAGGGTCGGCGCGGGTGCCGCGCCCGCGGAACGTGCCGCTCAACAGCCCGCGCACCGGATAGGACCAGCCGAACAACTCTTGCAGGTCATCGGTCTCAGCGCGGTCAAGGTCGGCCTCGAGGCTCCACTGTTTCCCGGGGCTGAAACCCCAGTTCTCGAGCTCCAGCGCGAGTTCGAGATGGGCGGAGGAGCGGCCGTGGCGCGCGCGCGTGCGCAAAAGCCGGAATTGCTCGGGGGAAAAGACCAGGTCGCCCTCCACCTCGTCCCAGTACAGTCGCCCGTAGGCGGTCTCAAGAGTTTTCACGTGACCAATAAAAGTCGGCCCCCCGATCGGGCCTTCGACGCGGCCTTGCCAGTGGGCGCGCCCGGTGATGCGCTTGGCTTCGGCATCGCGTCCGCGCAGGCGATTGATGAAATCGTCCCAGGGCTCAAGGTCCTGCGCGTCGAGCGTGACATCGAGCGCTGAATCCCTCGCGCCCAGCACCCCGCTCAGCTCCAGGTGACTCGTGGGCGTGGAGATCTCGCTCGGCCGCTCCGCGAGGTCTGCCAAACGTTCCGAGATGAAAACTGCGCTCTGATCCATCACGTAGTGATACGCCAGGCGGGCCGAGGCGGGGATCTCGCCCGGGCGCGGCTCCATCGGCGGCGCCCAGAGGGAAAGCCCGCGCGACTCCACGTGTTTGAAATCCTCCGTCCAAGTGCTGACGTCGCTCACGTCCACGCCGGCGTTCCAGTGGAGCGTGCCCACGGGAAAACTGGGGTTGTTGACTGCAGCCAGGATGCCCGCGAGGCCCACCCCGCGCGAATGGGTCTCTGCGCGAAACTTCAGGCCGCTGAACTCCAAACTTACGCGGCCCTGAACGGTGCCGCCGAGCACCTGCGCCTCGAAGTCGGGCACCTCCAGATTGCGGCGGTCGGCGTGGTAGCTGCCGCGGCTGCTGATGCCCGAGGTGTGAAACCACTGGTAGGGCATCTCGATTTCGCGCACGGCATAGTGCCCGCGCACGCTCACCTGTTCCCGGGCGTAACCCCCCTCGCCGGTGAACTCCACCACGCCGCCGGGCGTGTTGGGCTTGCGCAGGATCGAGCGCGCGTCGGCGAGGGCGAGCCGGCCGCGGTAGCGGAAGTGCCAGTCCGGCCGGGTGAAGCTCGCCAGGCTGGCCTCAACGTCAAAGTCCGATTGCGGCAGCTTCCAGCGCAATTGATTCAAGGCAAAGGCATCGCGCTCGAGTGTGAACTTCACATTCAAATCGGAAGCAAAGGGGATGTAGCGGCGCGCGGCAAGGAGCATCTGCTGCCAGCTCAGTTGGCCCAGGTAGAACGGTTTCCCTGGGGCGGCGCCGACGCCGCTGTTGTAATCGAGCGCAAAGCGAAACTGGCCGCCCTCGGCCGCGAGCGGCACGCGCACGTCGTTAAACAGGATGTAACCGTCGTTCAGCCGCAACTGCCGGATGGCGATCTCGAAGAGCCGCTCCTGCCAGGGCTGGCTTGGCGGGGCATTGCTCTTCGGGATGGGCACGTTGCTGCGGCCGTCGGCTTCGACGCGCACGTGCACTGCGGGCCGGTCCAGGCGCACCTCATTGAGCGAAATCTTGCGGCGGAAGAAAGAATCCACGCGGATGTCGAGGAATAGCGAGTCGGCGTGGAAGAAAGGGGGCGTGTTCTCAGGCTCCCGGCCGTGAAGGGTCAGACCGGTCAGCTCGGCGCGCAGGCGCAGGGGTTGAAAATGAAATTTAGCCAGCTCGGCGCGGCCGCCGGTCATCTGCTCGAGCCGCCCGACGATCGCGCGCCGCGCCCAGCGGTCGCCGAGGCCGGTCCACACCACCAGGCACACGGCCACCGCGATGGCCAGCAGTCCCCAGCCGGCGAACTTGAGCACCCGTCTAACCGCCGTCTTCAAGACCATCCTCCGTTTTGGCACCTTTCGCGGTTCGCCGAAAAGCGTCATGAGCCGCCTCCCGGCGCGCCGGTTTCGATCTTCAGGCGCGAGCGCGTTTCCTCCAGCCAGCGCTCGGCGCGCTGGCTGATGTCGCGCTGGACGAGCAAATCACGGATCTGCTCCTGCACGCTGTCCAGGTCGGGCGCCGCCTGGCCCCGTGCGGCGAGTGAAGGCACCAGCTCCTCGCGGTAGTATTTCTCAATCGCGGCGGCGTCCACCTGCGCGGCCGGCCGGAACTTGTAATCGAGGTAGCGCGCGAGATAGATCTGCCGTTCGATCTGGCGCAGCACCATCGCCGGGGAGAGCCCGAGCTGCCGCAGTCGCTCGTGGTAGGTGTCCGGCGAGGCGAACTGTTTCTCCAGGCGCGCAAGCTCGCGGCTGATCTCGGCCTCGGAGGGCCGCGGCAAGCGCGCCGCGGTCGCCTCCGTATTCACGATCCACTGTTCGATGAGCAGGGCGAGCAACCGATCCTCGCCGGCCGCGCGGCCCTGGACCAGTTCCTGGTAGCGGCCCAGCTCGCGCACTTCGCTCAGGGTGATGATGTCGTCCTCGATGCGCGCGACAATGCGGTCCACCACCTGCTGCGCGGGGAGAGTCGGGAGAGGCAGCAGTGCCAGCCCGGCCAGAAGCAGCAGAAAGGTGAGCGCGCGTCTCATCAGAAGGTTGACCCAAGATTGAAAAAGAACTGGAACCGCGGCAGACGCGCCAGCGTCTGCCCGGCCGCGCAGCCCGCTGGGCCGGGAGGAGGCGGGACGCCCGGGGGCAGCATCGGCCCTGTCGCGCAGAAACTCGCCGCATGGAGCTGATATCCCATGTCGATTCGCACCGGCCCAATTGGCGTGGCGTAGCGGATCCCGAATCCAATCGTGTGCGAAAAGTAGTTCAGGTCAGCCGGCGAAGACGGACTTGCGCGCAGCGTGATGCGGCCCAACCGGCTGAATACGTTGCCCGCGTCGTAGAAGAGCGTGCCACCCAGGCGGCTGCCCACAAAGGGCAAGTGCATCGGAAAGCGCAGCTCCTGATTGAAGATCAGACTGGCCTGTCCGCCGACCGGAAAGCCCGTCGTCGCGTCGCGCGGGCCGGCCTGGTTCAGCCCGAAGCCGCGGAGTGAGTTGCCGCCCCCGGCGAAGAACCGCTCCGGCAGAGGAATCTCGCGCGGCAGGGTGCCACCGACGGGAGTTTGCATGCCGAAGCGCGCCGAACGCGCGAATACGAAACGGCGCCCGAAGGGATGATACGTCGAATTCTGCACCACCACCCGCAGGAAGCTGGCGCTCGAGCCGATCGGCTTCCCGGCCAGGCTCACGTCCACACTATTGAAGTCGCCGTGGGTGGCGTCGGCGGGGTTATTGCGCCGCTCGCGGAACCACGTCGCCCCGAATAACGAAACTCGCGTGGGCTGGCTGAACAGCGGAATTTGGTCGGGCGAAATGCGCAGCGAGCTGGCGTCCACCAGAACTTTGCGGAACGAATAGCGGTAAAGCACAGAGGTGACGATGGAGACGCGCTGGGCCAGTTGCGCGGTGCCCTCATAGCGCGTCGAGGTGAACGTCAGGATGTCGCGCGTCTTGTCGGCAAAGCCGGTTACCTGCAGGCTCAGTGCGGGCCGGCCAAACGTTTCCGGCGCCGCGTAGCTGAGCAGCGCGCGGCCCTGAAAGGTGCTGGCGCGGATCTTGAAGGAGAGCGTGTCCGCGCGCCCGGTTAGATTGGCTTTGCCGATTTCAAACAGCCCGCGGGGGCTGGCGCGCAGCACGCCGTTGACCGGGTCGCCCGCGCCGCCCAGCCGCTGGACCTCGACACCGAACCCGTAGCCGAGCGTGTAGCGCTTGGCCTCTTCGACCAGCACGGTCATCGTCTTTGCCGGATCGGTGCCGCCCGGGTTCTGCGGCGCAATCGAGACGCGGCTGAAGATTCCCAGGTTGTAGAGGCGCCGCTGCGTCTCGACCACTTCGCCTTCGCGCAGTGGCTGGCCGGACTTCACCAGTACTGCGCGCTCGACCATTTCCGGCCGGGTATGCTCGTAGCCGCCAACCAGGACGCCGGCGACCTTGAGCTGCCGCCCTTCGACGATGCGGTAGGTGAGCCGCACACGCCGGACTGCAAGAGCCTCTGCTTGCGGCGATCCTCCCGGCCGCCGTAGGCTCGCCGCATCGCTGGGCTCGGGCGCCGGGGGCGCTTCCTCCACGGTTACACTGAAGCGCGCTTCGGGAAAACCTTCGTTGTAGTAGAGCGCCAGGATGTTGTCGCGGTCACCGGAAACGTTGAACTCAGAGTACGGCTCGCCCTGGCTCGAGCCGACCACGGCGAGAAGGTCGTCGCTCCGGATCGCTTGATTCCCTTCGAGCTTCAACTCGGCGACGCGGGTTTGCAGACCCTCCTCGATGTGGTAGCGCACAAAGAGGTCGCCCCCCTTGCCCCGATAGTTGTCCAGCAGTTCGCTGCGCACCTGAGCCTCGCGATATCCGTTGGCAACGTAAATCTCACGAATCGAGGTGGCATCGTCCTCCATCAGCCGGCGGCTGAATCGCCCGCGGGAGGCGAGCGCTGCGGTCACCAGGCGCAGCCGGCTGCGGAGTAGGTCGTCGCTAAAGTATTTGTTGCCTACGAACGCGACGCCCACCAGGCGGTGCCGGCCGCCGCGCTCGACTGTATAGGTGATCACCTGTTCATCGGGCGGTGCGCCCCGGGTGCTCTTTCGCCCGGCGGGCTGCGCGCTTGCCGGCAGGATGCTGTAGCGCACTTGAACGTCCGAGTAGCCTTCGCGTTCCTGGTAGTCGCGGATGGCGCGGCGCCCTTCCTGCAGCAGGTCTTCGTCCACCGCGCCTTCCTGGTAGATGGGAACCATCTTCCGCAGCTCCCGCGCGGGGATCTTCGCGCCGGTGACCTCGACGCGCACCCGCGGGCCAGTGGTGAGTTCGATCTCGAGCGGCAGCGCGTTTCCCTTTGGGTCGTACTCGCCGCGGTGCAGCGCAACGCGCGCGCTCAAGTGGTCTTTTTGCACGAGAAACTTCCGGAGGCGCTCGCCGGCGCGCGCCAGCCGCGCCGAAGTCAACTCCCGGCCGCGCCTGAGTTTGGTGCGGCTGAGCAGCTCGTTGTCGGGAAACTCGGTGTGGTTGCGCAGCGTGATGGCGCCCAGACGCGCGCGTGGCCCCGGGGTGACCCGCACGGTGAGATCCATCTGGTGCGTCTGGAGCTGCGGCGAGATTTCATAGGCAACCTGCGCCTGGTAGAACCCTTCGTCCTGCAAGGTCTGTCGCAGGCGTTCAAGCGCTTCGTTGACGGCGCTCTTACGGAACGTCTCGCCCAGCCCCAGTCGCAGCGACGCCAGCGCGACCGGCTCGCCGGGCGGTTCGCGCAGGCCGGTGACGTGCACCAGGTTTATGTAGAAGTTCTGCCGGACCACAAAATCGAGCCGCAATCCTCCGTCCACCGGGCGAGTTTCGGCGCGCAGATCGGCGTAGCGGCCGGTGCGGTAGAGTTGCCGCAGGCTCTCACGTACGGCTTCGCTGCCCAACGGCTGCCCGGCCTGCAGCGGCAGTTCGGCGGGGTTCTCCATCAGCACCTCGCCGCTCTCGGAAACAATGCGGATAGACACGACGCGCTGGTCTTCCGTGGAGGTGTGCTGATCCGCGGGCGATTCGGCGCGCTCTTTCGGTTGCGTTGACCCCGCAGCGGGCGGCGTCTGCCCGCACAAAGGCGCCGCGGCCAAAGACATGGACGCCAAGCAGAGAACCCCTCGTGCGAGGACGCGATGATGGCTCAGCATCACTGCTCACAACAAGAAGTAAGGTTAGCACAGCCCCATTGCCGGCCCGGAAGGGATTCTGCCGCCAAAGAGGAAACCTCGTGCGTACCTTTTTACACGGCGCGGCGAGCGGGCGCCACAGAGCCTTCGGTGACCGGCCAGCGCAAGTGACAATAATTGGCGCTATGATGGGCAAGAGAAGCCGGCGGGAAGAGTCGTCGCAACACGGGGACCTCGCCACACAGCGCAAACGAATGGACCCGAAGACCTACGAAAAATACTCGCGGCAGATCCTGTTCGCCGAAATCGGCGAAGCCGGCCAGCAATGCTTGCTCGAAGCTCGCGCCGTGCTGGTGGGCTGCGGCGCCCTGGGAACCGCGCTGGCCAACCTCTTGGTGCGCGCCGGCCTCGGCCACCTGCGCATCATCGACCGCGATTTCGTTGAGCCCTCCAACCTGCAGCGGCAGACGCTGTTTGATGAAGCCGACGCGCGCGACGCGCTGCCCAAGGCCGTCGCGGCCGAGCGCCGGCTGCGCGCGATTAATTCTGACGTGCAAATCGAAGGCGTGGTCGCCGACCTCGGCCCGCACAATGCCGAAGAGCTGCTCAGCGGCTTCCCGCTGATCCTCGACGGCACGGACAACTTCGAGACGCGTTTCCTGCTGAACGACGCCGCGGTGAAACTCGGCGTGCCGTGGATCTACGCGGCGGCGGTGTCGAGTTACGGCGTGACCATGACCATCCGCCCCGGCGCAACCGCGTGTCTGGCCTGCCTGCTCGATACGCGCCTCCAGCAGGGTATCGAAGAGACCTGCGACACGGTCGGCGTGCTGGCCGCCGCCGCCGGTGTGATCGCCTCCATCGAGGCGGCCGAAGCGATCAAGCTGCTGGTGGGAAAGACCGGCGCGCTGCATGGGCGGCTCATCTCCTTCGACGTCTGGTCTGGCCGCTACCAGGCCATTCATGTCCAGCGCAACGCCGACTGCCGCGCCTGCGGCCGGCGCGACTTCCGCTACCTCGAAGGCGAAGCGCAGCCGCACCTGACACTGTGCGGCCGTGATTCGGTGCAAATCCACGAGCGGGGACGCCGCCTGGACCTGGCCACGCTCGGGCGGCGGCTCCAGCCGACCGTCGCCGAAGTGCGCAACAACGAATTCCTGCTGCGCTTCCGCGTGCCGCCCTTCGAGCTCACCGTCTTCGCCGACGGCCGCGCCATCATCAAGGGCACGCGCGATCCTGCCGTCGCACGCTCGCTCTACGCCCGCTACATCGGCTCCTGATCGCTCTAAACCTCGCAGCTTTTCTCGGGATGCAGCCGGGTCAGGCGCATGCCCAAGGCCAGTAAATCGGCTTCAGCGAGTGTCTTCTCGATGCGCGGGAAAATCTCGTTCTCTTCGTGGCGGATGTGGTCGTGCAGCGCGCGGGCCAGCGCGGCCACGGCTTCCTCCACGCGCGCCTCTGCTTCGAGCAAAGTCTTTAGTTGCAGGATCTGCACGCGGATCTCGGCGTGCACGGCGAGCATGCGCATCACCGCAGGGTCCTGGTCAAGCCGCACGTGCCGGGAGTAGGCTGGCAGCAGGACTTCCTCTTCCTCCCGGAAGTGCTGCACGCCGGTCTTGTTCCAGAAGCGCAGAAACGTTCGTGCGGCCTGGCGCAAGGCCTCGGCGCGGCGCGACGCCGGCACTTGCGTCGCGCGGCGCATCAGCAGCGCCTGGGTCAGCGCAAAGTGGTGATGCTGGCTGAGCGGGTGCAGACTGGCGTGGCGTTTCATGGCCGCCTCGCGAAGAATCATACACGCGGCTCGCGCCGGCCGGCGATTGGATTGGCCGGCGGAGGCTTACTCGCCGCCGTTGTGAACTGCCAGCTTGTGGAACTCGCTGTTCTCCTGCCGGATCCTCAGATGCAGTGACTTGATCAAAATCCGGCCGTCGATGTAGGCGTCGATAGAGCTGGGGAGCCAGGCGGATTCATCCACCTTGGTCTGTTCGACGCGCAACAGAAATTTCCGCACCGAGGCCAGCATCCCGCCCCAGGCCGACACGTTTTCCGCCAGGTGCAGGTCCACGCGGACGATCTCGTAGTCCTGTTCGTCAATCCACACCCGGCCGGCCACCTTGTTCAACAGCCGGTCGAGTTTGCGTTTTACGGGCAGATCGCTGCTCCGCGGCTGGAAGCTCATCACGAATGCCGGCCGGCCGTTCACCGCCTCGCGGCCGGTCAAATCAAAACGATACTTGCCGACCAGTTCCTCGTTGAGCTCGATCTCTGCGTCGTCTTTTTCGCCCTGTTCCTTCTTCCGCTTTCTCTCCGCCTGGCGCTGCCGGAATTTGCGCTCGCGTTCCTGCTCGACTCTGACTTCCTTCTCCGAGAGCGGCTTGCCGTCCTTCTGGATCAGCCGGGCATACGGCTCGCCGTCGATGGGGGAGACGTAGCTGACGCGCACTTCGTGGCGCTTCACGTTTTCCTTTGAGTCCAGCTCGTCGAGCGTGCCGCGCTGGGTAAACGTGTACCTGCCCGAAAGATTCTGCTCTTCGGACCACTTGGCGCGCTCCAGCGTCTTCTTGAGGACATCCTCGGTTCGTGGAGGCGCTGGCTTGTTCTGCGCGCCGAGGTTCGCCGGCGCCAGAGCGAAAGAAGCCGCCACCACACCGGCCAGCGCGGCCGCTCCAAATGTCGGACGGCCCGGCGCTCCGGCCGTACGCCCCGGCTCGGGGCAAGCGGATCGAGCACCATTCCACACGAGGATAGGCATGAGGTTCAAGACGGCAGATCGTGCCAAACAGTTGTATTCGCTCACAATCCCGCACACCGCGGGTTAGCGAGCTCCGATGCGCCCGGACGGTTGGCGGAGCGAGGCGCGGTCCAGATTCTCCCGCAGGTTCATCAACGTCAGGAACGTGTTGAGGACGCGGGCCTTCATCTCGTCGGCCAGATGCAGCCCGCTGGTCGAGACGCGCGCGAGCATTTCGCCATGTTCAGCAATATAGCGGATGATTTCCACCTGCCGCGCGTGAGTGGCTTTGCCCAGGACGGTCTCGCGACGCATCTCCGCGCAGGCCTGCTCCACGCTCAGGGTGAAGTGCAGCAGGCAGAGCCGCTCGGGCTCCAGTGGCGTGGGAACGTCGATCTTGCAACCGGGTGCTCTGCACGAGGTCGGCATAAGCTAGGGCTTCGCTGGCACACCGATTGTTAGCACTCCTGCTTCACGAAATCTACCCTGCCTGAGGCGAATGACGCGAATCTGCAACAGGTAGCGCCGCGGTCCCGGCGGCGAAATCGAAGAATTGTCAGCAGGATGCTGACGCTACGCCCCGGATCAGGGATGGCGGGCTGAAGCCCGCCGCTACACCACGGCCAGGGCCGCCTCCAGGTCGGCAATGATGTCGTGCCAATCCTCGAGACCCAGCGAGAGCCGGATGCCGCCGGGAAACATGCCGCTGGCCTTCTTTTCCGCCTCCGGGATGGCGGCGTGGGTCATCGAAAACGGGTTTTCGATCAGCGTCTTGATCTGGCCCAGGCTGACGGCCAGGGTGATCGTGTAGGCGTACTCGGCGATGTAGTCCACGAGCCGCTCGGCGGCTTCGGCGGCGCTGCCGTTCCCGCCACGACCTTTCAGCTCGAAATAAAGCATGCTGCCGGGGGCGAACTTGCCGTCGTAGCTGACCATCTGGTGCCGCGCCAGCTCGCTCTGCGGGAAGCAGGGCAGGCCGGGGTAAACCACTCGTGCCACCTTGGGCTGTTTCAGCAGGAACTGGGCCACCTCCATCGCACCCTTCTGCTGGTTGACCATGCGCGTGGCCAGCGTGGGCAGGCCATAAACGAGGATCGACCAGGCATTTTTTGGCGAGAGCGAGCCGCCGAAGTCTTTGCGGTATAGCATCAACAGGTTGTAGAAGCGATTCGCGCCGATCACCGCGCCGCCCATATCCGTGCCGAAGCCGCAAATGTCTTTGGTCAGGCTGTGCACCACCAGGTCGGCGCCAAAGTGGAGCGGGCGCTGGCAATAGGGCGAAGCGAAGGTATTGTCCACGACAATCAGGATGCGCTCCGGCTCGGGGCGGCCGGCGTTCAGGCGGTCCACCACCTCGCGCACCGCGGCGATATCAATCAGCTCCATGGTGGGGTTCACCGGGGTCTCAAAATAGACGATGCGGCAGTCTTTGGTGGCCACGCGCGCGATGTTCTCGGGATGGGTCATGTCGCAGAAGTCGGTGTGCACGCCGAAGCGCGGCATCCAACTGGTCAGCAGGCTGTGCGTGCAGCCGTAGATGACCCGATGGGCCACCACCTGCTGCCCGTGCGAGATGAGCACGCTGATCGCCGCGCTGATCGCCGCCATGCCCGTGGCAAACGCTACGGCCATCTCGCCGCCCTCGGCCACCGCCAGGTTTTCTTCCAGCATGCCGCGCGTGGGCTCGTCCAGACGGTCGTAGATGTAAATGGGCGCGCGCTGCGCTTCGGGCGTGGCAAACTCCACGAAACCTTCCGCGCCGCGGTGCACGGACTTAAGGCGAAACGTCGCCGAACTCGACTGCGGCGGCACCACGTGATGGTCATAGTCCCAGCGGCCGGTGGCGAAGCTGCCGTGGATCAGGCGCGTGCGCAGACGATATTGCTCGCGCGGCTTCTTGGGCTCGTGCTTGCTGCTCATGGGTTTTCTCCTCGCGTTGAATGGGTCCCGCGAGAGGCGCGCTGCGCTTGTGCCGAGCCAAGCGAGGCGCCCCGGCAAACGGGTGGGGTTCCCGTCCCAATCCTTCGGGACGGGCGGGCAATTTGTGACGCGGCCACTACAACGTAGCACGGTCTTCCCGCCGGAGTCAGCACCGCACCACCGGCCGCGTGTCTTAACGTGGTGTGGGTGTGGCGCGTCCTCCGAGGTGGGCGATGGCGAGCAGGTGTAGAAAGCAGAGACCCGCCAGAAAGGAGAAGTTGGGTGCTGAGGGGGTGGCCCCCCAACCCTTTTTTCGTAAGTGGCCATTCCAAAGAGCTTACAGACCCGTTTTTCGTAAGTGCGTATTCCAAGAGATTTACACTCTTGAGTGCAGGACTGGGCAGCGTCGAGCGATGCTCGGCCGGGGTCAACGCCGGGTTCGCGTCTGCGAACATGGTGCGAAGGTTCGGTGTAAGGCGGGAGCCTTCAATGACTGAAGCCTATAGGCCAAACGGAGGCCGGAAGGCTCTTGGCGGGCCTTACACGACATTATACCGCGGAGGTCAACGTAGATGCCGCAAGAGGGCCAGTCGTGCACAAGTCCCACTGCCCAAGGAGATCCCCATCCCGCTCTCTCGGCTCCGCTCTGGACAAATCCGCGAGGAAGGGAACCCGCACCGGTTGGCAACAGCCGTGTATGCTGAAACTGTAATGGGCTGCGTGAGGGGTCGGCCGCGCGCCCTGCCGGCTTCCCGTCTTAGGAAGAGATTGACTTCTGCAACAGGGGTGGTATGCTCGCGGCGCATCACGTCAGGGCGCTCTCAAGAATAACCGGCCATGCCCAAGGCTCCCTCCCGCCGGCTACTGTTGCCCGCGCTCCGCTTTCACCCTTTAAAGGAG
>JBGPZW010000217.1:0-2986 GCA_041493955.1 Terriglobia bacterium | reverse complement strand
TTTCGACGCCAGAACCGGCCGCGGCACCGGCTTCAAGTTCGAGAGCTACACCGGCCAGGCGCTGCTCGCCTGCCTCCGCGAAGCCCTGCGGACCTACGCCGACGAGAAGGCCTGGCGCAAGGTGCAGGCCAACGGCATGGCCAAGGATTTTTCCTGGCAGGCCAGCGCCAGCGAATACCTCCGGCTCTACGACACGGCCCGGAAATCGCGCATCCAGCGCGCGGCTGTCTCATCTAATTGATTTTGGGAGGAGCGGTTTCGCAGGCCGTCCAGCCCTCATAAGAAGTAAGGGAAGTCATGGCGAAAGAAAGGGAAGTCATGGCAGAGAACGTACGCGCGGTGAACGACAACGATTTCCAGACGGAAGTGATCGAGGCCAGCAAGACCCAGCCGGTCATGGTGGACTTCTGGGCGGAATGGTGCCGACCGTGTCTCATGCTGGCGCCGACCGTCGCGGAAATCGCCCAGGAGTATAACGGCAAGCTGAAGGTTTTGAAGATCAACGTGGACGAGAATATGAACGTCCCGGGCTGTTACAACATCCGCGGCATCCCCACGCTGCTGATCTTCAAGGGCGGCCAGGTGGCCGACCAGATCGTCGGCGCCGTCTCCAAAGAGCAGATCGCCAAGATCCTCGCCCGCCACTTGAGCTAAGCGGCAAACGCAGGCCGGCACCGCAGCACCTGTTTCGCCCGCCACTTTTCTGCCTGTCGTGATTGTTGGGAGGTGGCTGGTCCAGGCGGTTGCTGCAGTCCGGGCCTCTCTCGCCGAAACCCTCGGCCTGAGCAGGTCTCCCGCGCCGGGTATCGCGCAGCCGTGCCATACAGCACTTGCGGCGGCGGGCTTGCCTTCTGCGCGGGCCACGGGTACGATATTTCGTCTGCGCGTTCTACGAATCCCCTCGCATTGTCTCCTCGGCTGTGGAGCGGCAGGGAAGCGTGCGGTCAATCGAGAGGGATCGTGCCGACCAAGGCGATTGCGGTGGTGGGCGCCCAGTGGGGCGACGAAGGCAAGGGCAAGGTGGTGGACTACCTGGCCCGGTCGTTTGACTTCATCGCGCGCTGCGCCGGCGGGCACAACGCCGGCCACACGGTCATCTTCAACGACCATCGGTTCATCCTGCAACTGATCCCCTGCGGCGTGATGCGACCGGGCAAGAAGGCGGTGATCGGCGCGGGCGTGGTGGTGGACCCGGCGGCGCTGGTGGCCGAGCTGGAGAATCTCAGCAAGGCCGGCATTGAAGTCAACGGGCGGCTGTACGTCAGCAATCGCGCCCACCTGATCTTTCCGTATCACCGGCAGATGGAAAAAGCTGCCGAGGCGGCGCGCGGCGCGGCGAAAATTGGGACCACGGCGCGCGGCATCGGCCCGGCCTACGAAGACAAGATGGCGCGCACCGGCTTGCGCGTCTGCGACCTGATGGAGCCGGAGCTATTTCGCGCCAAGCTCGAACGGGTGCTGCGCGAGAAAAACGCGGTCTGCCAGGCGGCCTACGGCGTGCCGCTGGACGTCGCGGGGTTGCTCGAGGAGTCGCTCAAGCTGGGCGAGCGCATTCGCGGGTTTGTGACCGACACTTCGGCGCTGCTCAACGGCGCGCTGCAGCAGGGCCAGTCGGTGCTGTTTGAGGGCGCGCAGGGCACCATGCTTGACATTGATCACGGCACCTATCCTTACGTTACCTCGTCGAGCGCCACGGTCGGTGGCGCGTGCACGGGCCTGGGGGTGGCGCCGACACGCATCACCGGCGTCGTCGGCGTCACCAAGGCTTACACCACGCGCGTGGGCAGCGGGCCGTTTCCCACCGAAATGCCCGATCTCGAAGCCGGCCAGGTGCGCGACCGCGGCAAGGAATACGGCGCCGTCACCGGGCGGCCGCGGCGCTGCGGCTGGCTGGATCTGGCCATCCTGCGCTACGCGGTGATGGTCAACGGCATTGAATCGCTGGTGGTCACCAAGCTCGACGTCTTCGACACGCAGCGCGAGATCCAAGTGTGCACCGGTTATCGCTACAAGGGCAGGCCCGTCAAGGAAATGCCAGCGTCGGCAGAGCAGTTTGCGCAGGTCACGCCCGAGTATCGCGCGCTGCCCGGCTGGTGCAGCTCGACCTACGGCATCACCGACGCCGGCAAGCTGCCGCCCGCCGCGCGCGAATATCTAAAATTCATCTCCTGCGAACTGGGCGTCGAGATCGGCATGATTTCTACGGGCCCGGAACGCGACGCCACCATCGTCCCGCCCGGCACGAAACTCGCGGCCTGGCTCTAGCGCGCGGGTCCGTCCGGCGACGCTGATGCTCTCCTTCGACCAAGCGCGGCAAAAAGTCATCGAAGTGGTTGGCGCGCGCCGCGGTGTTCCGGCTCGCGAAGGTGTGACCTTGACGGAGGCCTTCGGGCGCGTCCTGGCCGAGCCGGTCGTGGCTGACCGCGACTATCCTCCGTTCGACCGCTCCACGCGCGACGGCTTTGCGTTGCGCGCGGCTGATGCCGCGGCGCCGGGCCGCACACTCGAAGTCATCGGCGAAATCAAGGCGGGCGACGCGTTCAACGGCGTCATCGGCCCGG
The DNA here is from genome assembly GCA_041493955.1 of Terriglobia bacterium. GTDB lineage: Bacteria > Acidobacteriota > Terriglobia > Acidiferrales > UBA7541 > QHYU01. The sequence goes on along the minus strand of JBGPZW010000217.1, from coordinate 425 downwards.
GCCAGTGTGCCCAGATCATGACCGGCGCGGCCGTGCCGCGTGGCGCCGACGCCGTGGTGATGATCGAGCATACGAGATCCGCCGAGAGCCAGGTGGTCATTGAACGCGGCGTCGAGCGGGGGCAAAACATCGTGCCGCGTGGCCGCGAAGCAAAGGCCGGCCAGACGCTGCTCCAGATGGGAGCACGAATGGGTTACGCGGAGTTGGCGCTGGCGGCACAGGTGGGACATCATCGCCCTGGTGTTTTCAAGCGCCCGCGCGTCGCCATCCTTTCGACCGGGGATGAAGTTGTGGCCTTCGACGCAACGCCCGGGCCTCTGCAGATTCGCAACGGCAACAGCGTTTCGCTCGCGGCGCAGGTGACGCTGGCCGGCGCCGAACCCGTTGGTCTGGGTAATGCCCCGGACCGCAGCGCGCAGCTGCGG
>JBGPZW010000170.1:0-7009 GCA_041493955.1 Terriglobia bacterium | reverse complement strand
TTCACGCTCACCAAGGCCGCGGTGGGCAATTTGGAAAAATATGATGAGAATCTAGTGCTGGACTATAGCTTCGTGGCCGAAAGCTACGCGAAGAAAGCGGGAAACCTGCTACTGGTCCGGCCACGCGTCCTGGGACAGAACAGCAGCGACCTGCTGGAAAGAAAGGAGCGCAAGTATCCCTTTCAGTTCAGCGCCGCTTCGATGGAGACAGACACGTTTGAGATTGCCCTGCCTGCCGGCTACGAGGTGGACGAACTGCCCCCGCCGGTGGAGGTGGACTACGGCTTTGCCGCCTACAGCAGCAAGATCGAAGTCTCGGGCAGCATACTGAAGTACAGCCGCACCTATCAGGTCAAAGATGTCCTGGTGCCCACCACGCAACTTGGGGAATTGAAGAAGTTCTACCGGCAGGTAGCGGCGGACGAGTTCAGCAGCGCGGTTCTGCGGCGCACGGGTCCCTGAGTGGTGAGCAAATCTTCTTCATTCTGTTGACCTCTTAATCAGCTTCCGTGCCCGGCGCCTCTCGCGGCACTCAGATGGTCTTGCGCGGGCAGACGTAAACAATGCGCGACATCTCAGGCAGGTAGCGGAGCTGCGGGCGGAGGTCGCGCGGGGCCAGCCGCACCGCCTCGGCCACCAGGGCGGCGAGATGCCCGGTGGCCAGGACGCGCTCGAATAGATCGGCGCGGCGCGCATACGAGTAACCCTGATAGGCAGGCGGTTGCGCCCGGCCGAGAGCCAGTAAACAATCCCAGAAGCTGCGGGAGCGGAACAGCCTGCGCCGCGAGGCCGCCTTGTGTTCGAGTTCGAGCGCATACCGCGGCGGATGCCCGCCGCTTTCGAGCAGCGCCACCGTGCACTCCTCGGCGCGAAATTCCCGGGAGGGATCACTGTCCGGAAAATGCGCCAATACCACCGCCAGTTCCTCATCGCTGGCGTGGAATCCCTGCCACCAGTAGCGGTAAAAATGGAAGACCAGGGTCCCGGAGCGCAGGATCTGCTGGATGCGAGCGAGGTCCTTCCCGGTTACGCCCAGCACCATATCAATGAGTTCGTGCAGGCGGAAGGTTTGCCGCACGACCGGACGCACGCTGATGTATTCGGCTTCTTCTTCGGTGTAACGGACGGGAATGCTCTCCGGCAGCGGCACGAGAGGAGAATACCGTCGAAAGGTTCGGAGTCCAAGCGCGGGAAAAGAAAGTGAGGGCGAGAGTCGGGCGATTGTTACTTACCGCTGAGGCGCTCGCGGACACGGTCACTCAGCACTTTGCCGTCCATCGTTTTGCCTGCGAGACGCGCCCGGGCCGCCTTGATGACCACGCCCATCTGCTTCGGGGAGGTGGCGCCGGTTTCCGCGATGGCTGCGGCGATGGCCTGGTCGAGTTCCGCGCCGGTGGGCGCGGCGGGCAGATAGGATTCGATGATGGCGATCTCTCTGGTCTCTTTTTCGGCCAGGTCCATACGGCCGCCGCGGGTGAACTGCTCGACCGATTCGTGCCGCTGCTTGACCAGAGTCTGCAACACCTGCAGCGATTCGGCATCCTCGAGCGGCCGGATCTTTTCGATCTGTTTGTTCTTGAGCGCCGTCTTGACCATGCGCAGGACGCTCAGCCGCAGTTCATCCTTCCCCTTCATTGCCTCGGTGAGGTCTTTCTGGATGCGTTCGATGAGAGCCATGGCCGGCCAGCAAAAAACAACTATAGCACACTGCCCCGTCCCGGATTTGACAGCTTCCCCCGTGCCCATTACGCTTGGCACCGGCATGAAGATCGTCGTAGCCGACAAGATCAGCGAGCGCGGCCTGGCCCTGCTGGGCGAACCGGGCTGGCAGGTGGTGCGGCCGGCGGCCGGCGCGCTCCTCGCGGAGATGGGCGACGCCGACGGCCTGGTCGTACGCAGCGCCACGCGCGTCACGAGCGAACTCCTCGAGCACGCTCCGCGCCTGCGCGTGGTGGGTCGCGCCGGAGTCGGTGTGGACAACATCGACCTCGACGCCGCCACCCGCCGCGGCGTCCTGGTGATGAACACACCCGGCGGCAACGCCGCCAGCGTGGCCGAGCACACCCTGGCGCTGCTGCTCGCGCTGGCACGCTCCGTGCCGCAGTTGAACGCCGCCATCCACGCGGGCCGCTGGGAAAAGAGCGGCGCGGTGGGGATCGAGCTGCGCGGAAAGACGCTCGGCCTGGTCGGCTTGGGGCGCGTAGGCAGCGAGGTGGCGCGCCGGATGCGCGCCCTGGAGATGCGCGTGCTGGCCTATGATCCCTACATCAGCGAAAACGTCGCGCAGGAAGCAGGAGTCGAACTGGTGCCTCTCGCCGAGCTCCTCGCGCGATCGGATTTCATCTCCTTGCACACGGCACTGAGCACGGCGACCGAGAAACTCATTTGCGCCGAAAGCATCTCCCAAATGAAGCGCGGCGCCCGGCTCGTGAACACGGCTCGTGGCGAGCTGGTGGATGAGGCGGCGCTGGCCGAAGCATTGCGCTCGGGGCATCTGGCCGGAGCCGCGCTGGATGTTTTTGCCGTGGAGCCGCCGCGGGGGTCGCCGCTGGTCGGCCTGCCCAATTTGATCGCCACGCCCCACGTCGCGGGTTCCACGCGAGAGGCGCAGGAGGAGGTCGGCACACAGATTGCGCAGCAGGTGCGCGATTACCTGGCTGAAGGCATGATGCGCAATGCCGTGAACCTGCCTACTCTGTCCGGAGAGCAGTATCGCCGCCTGCGGCCCTACCTGGAATTGGCCGAGCGGCTGGGGTCGCTCGTCGCACAAATTGTCGGCGGCCGCGCGGGGATGCTCGGCCGTATCCGCATCGCCTACGCAGGCGAGCCGGCAGAACTGGGCACGCGCCTGCTGCGCAGCGCCGTGCTCGCCGGCGTGCTCAACACCGTGCTGGATGAAAAGGTCAACCTGGTGAACGCGGACACGATAGCGGCGGGGCGCGGCCTGGCGGTCGAGGAGCGCACGCGGCGGCGCGAGCACGGTTTTCCCAATACGCTCGAAGTGGCGGCCGTCCCGGTGGCATCCGGCCAGGGTGAAAGCGCGCACGAGTTCGCGGTGGAAGGAACGGTGCTGCACGACACCTCGCCGCGCATCCTCAGGATGGACGGCATCGAACTGGAGGCGCCGCTCGAGGGCACGCTGCTCTATTTCCGCAACCGCGACGTCCCGGGCGTCATCGGCCAGGTGGGCACCATCCTAGGCAGCCGAGGCGTTAACATCTCCACGTTTGCCCTGGGCCGCCGCAAAGCGGTGCGCGGAGCAGACGCCATTGCGCTGGTGCGTCTGGACGGCGACGTCCCCGACTCCATCGTGCAGCCGATTCGCGGCATCGCGGCCATGACCGAGACGCGGCTGCTGCGCCTGCCTGGCTCCGCCGGCGAGACGCCCGCCTCCCAGAGCGTCGCGCCGCGAAAGCAACCTCAATCCTGATCTGCAACGGCACACCCTGTTTCCATTTGGGCTTTTCCACGGCATAATCAGGGTGTCGCGCCCCTACGGAAGGAGAAATACGATGACCATGCCCGCGCGACTCAAGTCCTTCCTCGACGATAAGAACGTTCATTACAAGCTGATGACCCACGCGCCGGCTTACACCGCGCAGGCCGCCGCTGCCACCATGCACGTTTCCGGTAAGGAGATCGCCAAGACCGTGGTTCTCCGCGCCGGGGAAGCGACGTTGCTGGCCGTGCTGCCGGCCTCGTGTCACGTCAACTTGAAAAAGCTGGGTGAGCTGGTAGGGGAACCAGTGCGGCTGGCCTCCGAGCGGGAGTTCAGCGACCTGTTCCCGGACTGCGAGCTGGGAGCGATGCCGCCGTTCGGGCAGCTCTACGGCTTGCCGGTGTACGTGGACGAGCCACTCTCCGCGGACGAAGAGATCGTCTTCAACGCAGGGACGCACCGCGATGCCATCCGCATGCGTTACGATGATTTCACGCGGCTGGTTCAACTCCGCAGCGGATCGTTCGCCGAGAAGGGTTAAAGGCAAAGAGCAAGCTCACGCGGCTGCCGACAACCGGGTGAGGAGACTTTTCAGGAGCTCCTCGCGCCGCTTCAACTGCTCGCGGTAGTTGAAGCTCTCGGTCTTGTACACTTCCTCGCGCAGATTGGGCAGCGCGTCGTTCAGCATCTCCACCAGCGTTTGCCGCTCCTCCTCGCTCAGCGCGATTTGCATGGCTTCCTCCGGGGCGCGGCGGCCCACCCTCTACCCCTTTATTACACCCATCGGGCGCAGGCGCGCCACCTTGCGCGCCAGCCCGGCGTTGTGGACCACGTCCACCACCGCGTCGATGTCCTTGTAAGCCTCGGGGACTTCCTCAAGGATGCCGTCGCGGGTTGCGGCGCGCAGCAGGATGCCCTGGTCCTCAAGTTTTCTCGTTTCGACGCGCGCGTCACGCCCCTTTTTCGCGGCGGTGCGGGACATCGCGCGCCCCGCGCCGTGGCAGACCGTGCCAAAGGTCTCCTCCATGGCGCGCTCGGTGCCGACCAGTACGTAGCTCGCGGTGCCCATCGAGCCGGGAATCAGCACCGGCTGTCCCGCCAGGCGATAAGCCCGCGGGATGAATGCCGAGCCCGCCGGGAACGACCGCGTGGCACCCTTGCGGTGCACGAGCACTTCTTCCTCGCTCGCGCCCACGCGGTGCCGCTCACGTTTGGCGATGTTGTGCGCCACGTCGTACACCACACGCAGGCGGGCTCCCTCGCCCAGAACCTTTTCAAACGAGCGGCGCGCAAAATGCGTGATGACTTGGCGGTTGGCCCAGGCAAAATTGGCGGCCGCGGCCATTGCGGCGAGGTAGTCTTTTCCTTCCGGCGACTGGCTGGGCACGCAAGCCAGTTGCCGGTCGGGCAGCGAGATGCCGTAGCGGCGCATGGCCTCGTTCATCACCTTCAGATAGTCGGTGCAGACCTGGTGGCCCAGGCCGCGCGAGCCGCAGTGCACCAAGACCACCACCTGGTCTTCTTCCAGCCCGAACTGCGCTGCAATCTCCGGCTCGAAAATTGTCTGGACGTACTGCACCTCGAGAAAGTGGTTGCCGCTGCCGAGCGTGCCTAGCTGCGTGCGCCCGCGTTGCTTGGCGCGGTCGGAGACTTTGCCGCGCTCGGCGCCGGCCATCCGGCCGGATTCTTCGCAGAACTCCAGGTCCGCGGCTTCGCCGAAGCCGCTCTCGACCACCCACGAGGCGCCGCGCTCCAGCACTTCATTCAGGTCCTGATAGCTGCACTGCACGAAACCCTCGGAGCCGGTGCCCGAGGGCACATCGCGAAAGAGTTGATTGACCAGCTCGCGCAGTCGCGGCGCCACCTCATCTTTGCGGAAGTTGCTGGCCAACAGCCGCACGCCGCAGTTGATGTCGAACCCCACCCCGCCCGGCGAGATCACGCCCTTGCGCAAGTCGGTCGCTGCCACGCCGCCGATGGGGAAGCCATAGCCCTGGTGAATGTCCGGCATGGCCAGCGAACGCCCCACAATTCCCGGAAGGAAAGCGACGTTCATGGCCTGGTCAACGGAGAGATCGGTGACGATCTGCTCGAGGAGCTGGTAATCGGCATAGATCAGCGCGTCGGTGAGCATGCCGGGCTTGGTCGCGCGCGGCACCAGCCAGCGGTAGTCGTCGAGCTTGCGGAGTAGGCTCTTGTCAATGGCCACAGAACTCTTCCACTTCAATTATACGCGCGAGGGGCGCGCGCAGCGGGTCGAGGGATGGCGACACACTCCTGGGCGCGAAGCAAAAACATCATACTGCTGGGAAACTCAGCGGAGTCTCCGCGCCGTCAGAGCCTAGGCGGCTGCCGCGGTTCTCCGCAGGACGTGCGAGACGATCCACTCCACTTCGGAGCGCTTGTACGGGCAGGCGATGAAATCGAACGCGCCGAGCTGCATTGCCTCGAGATATTCGGCCGTATCGTCCCGCCGCGAAGCTACCACGACCGGGACTCTGGCATCACCGGTTCCAGCGGCGCGCAGGACATCGCGAAAACTGCCGTCGACCAGATCCGCCGAGCAGATTACCAGCGGGATAGACTGCCGGGCCAGAATCGCGCGCGCTTCGCGCACCGTCGTGGAAAAAACAGGATCCAAACCGCACTGCGAAAGGAAAGTGGAAAGGGTCTGGCGGCTCTCGGGATCAGAACAGGCGACCAGGACTTTGATACGGTCCACCATGTCCGCCTCCTCCCATGAGAGTTTTCCGGGGGCGGTCACCATGCCCGGGAGGAACAACCTGAGCCCAATCTACCCGCCACTTCAGATCATGGGCCTTATGTTGGAGGACCCCCCTTGTTAGGCTAGTCGGCGGCCCTAGGGCTGTCAATAACGGCCTCCCGGATTGTCGCTGCAAGAGGTAGAGCAGGGACATTGAACGCAGGGGGAAGCCGCGCAGCGGTTGCAGTTAAGCGATCGCCAGGTGCGCCGGCTGCTGGCACGTGTGCGGCGGCGCTATGCGGACTTCGGCCCCACGCTGCCCTCCGAGCACCCGCGCCACGACGGACTTGGAGTCAGCCGCGAGACGCTGCGGAAGTGGATGACGGCAGTCGGGCTGGGGCGAGCGCCAGCAACGGATCCAGGCGGTGCACGTCTGGCGACCGCAGGGGTCGGTGTTCTCGTTCAGAATGATTGGTGACACTCGGGTAGAGTGTCGCCATGCAGATTCGCTATGGAAAGGTACCCCGAGCGGGCCAGCTGGCCCGCTCGGGGTCCGAGTTGACCCGGGAGGCCTCTCTCCGGCTCCAGTGGATGGACTTCTACTGCACCCACGGACGGAACGCCGCGCTGACCTGTCGGCGCTTCGGCATCAGTCGGCAGACCTTCTATCGCTGGAAGCGCCGTTTTGATCCCCACTGCCTGGCGAGCCTCGAAGGCCGCTCGCATCGTCCCCAGCAGTTGCGCCAGCCCACCTGGACCCCGGAGCGGGCCGAGCGCGTGCTCACCCTGCGGAGGCAATATCCGCGCTGGGGCAAAGACAAGCTGGTCGTTCTGCTGCGCCGCGAGAAGCAAGCGGTCTCGACCTC
>JBGPZW010000019.1:0-32428 GCA_041493955.1 Terriglobia bacterium | reverse complement strand
TTGCCTGCTGGATCGAGGAGTACAATCACGACCGGCCTCATCGCGGAGTCGCAAATCGCACCCCGCACGAGGCCTACTTGGCTTTCGCAGCTGTACTAAAAAACGAGGCCCTGACTGTCTAAATTAGAGGGGAGCACTACATGAATATATTAATCCTTCTTACTATTGAGCGGGAGTTCAGACACCCTGTCTATAGCAGCGCACAGCCCTGGAGTCAACGCCACAGCTTCGATTTTATCCGAATGGAAAAGCTCATTGGGGCTGGAGGAGCTACAGTTCTGAGAGACCCAGCGCCTGTGGTGTTTCGAGCATGGGGAGTATCGGGTAACGACCAGACTCATTGGAGCTAGAGTTGGGGGAATAGCTCAGGAGGTGATGATCATGCCCGCCGCCGCAGCAGCCATGACAACGAAGGTAGCCCAACCTAGATACCGGAGCAGCGGCGGGTTCACACGGTTGCCCATTACTTGGCGGTCGCTGGTCAATAGAATGACGAGTAAAATCAGAGGTGGTGCCAGCAAGCCGTTGATTACCGCCGACCAAAACAGCATTTTCACCGCGTTGAAACCCGCGTAATCAAGCGCAAGGCCTAACGCCATTGCAGCGGCCATGACGGCGTAGAACTTGCGCGCGCCTCGTGGACGTTGCGCAATCGAGCCTCGCCACGCTGCCCCTTCAGCCACAGCATACGCGCACGACCCTACGAGAACCGGCACACCCAACATTCCAGTGCCGATCAGGCCCAACGTAAAGAGCAGATAGGCCCCGTTGCCAGCGAGTGGTCGTAACGCCTCGGCTGCCTGCCGAGCGGTTGCGATGCTGGTTTGCCCGTGCGCATGTAAGGTGGCGGCAGTGGTCAGGATGATGAAATACATGATGAAGTTCGAGAAAAACATACCTGTTACAGTGTCGGTGCGCGCACGTCTTAATTCCTCTGCGGTTGCGCCCTTGCGCTCCGGGAGCGCGCGACCCTTGGCCCGTTCCTCCTCGACCTCCTCGGCTGCCTGCCAGAAGAAGAGATAAGGTGAAATCGTGGTCCCCAGGATTCCTACCAGCACCGCTAGGAATCCGCGCGACCACTCAAAATGGGGCACGAACGTCGCCGCCAGCACCTGGTGCCAATCGGCGTGCGCGTAAAACGATGCCAACACATAGGCAAACAAGACGAGCGTCATCCACTTGAAAATCCGCGCGATCAGCTTGTAGGAAGTCCAGAACAGCAGCCCAATGATTGAAAACGCGTAGAATGGAATCCAGATCAGCGGTGAAATACCCGTGATCATCTGCGTTGCCTCCGCCATACCGCCGAGATCAGCGCCTATGTTGATGACGTTCGCGACAACGAGAATCAGGCATGCTCCCCAGAGCACCCAACGCGGATAGTGAATCCGCACCGCGGCCGCCAATCCGCGCCCCGTAACCATCCCCAGCCTCGCGCACATGAGCTGGACCGCGGCCATCAGGGGAAACGTGACGAGCGCGGTCCACAGGGGGGCGTATCCGTAAGCTGCTCCAGCAACGGAATAGGTCGAGATTCCCGACGGATCATCATCTGCCGCCCCGGTAATCAGCCCTGGTCCCAGATTCGCAAAGAACTTCTGCGTAGGACCAGATCCTTCCCCCGTTCCGGCATTCTGGTTTCGCGTGGATTGTTTCGCCGTCATTCCCTCAGAATCCATGCTCTGCAATACGCGCGCTCATCGCGCCGCTGAGACGCTGGGGCCCTAAAGTGTCTGATGGAGGAGGAATACTTGCAAGACCAATCGCTGCCACGAGCCTCGGCCCGGAGTGAAGATTAGATCGCTTGACTGTGAGAGGGAGACGGATATTGCATCCCCTCACCAGCCTTCCCTAGTCGCTCTCCTTACCCGGTCCCCTGGCTTTGGCGGGCAGGCTGGCGAAGGAGACGCAGCTATTGCTGTCGACGGGACCATGTCGGTCGCATCGAAAAACCGCGCGGGCTCAGTGAAAAAAACTGGAGACAGCGCGCATCCTGGTGGCCAGTCACCGCCATATTGCCCAACCTGGCCTCAGCCAGCTTGTTCTCACCTGGGAGGGGGGTGCGCTTGGCCTGTGCCTCCCGCCACAGGTCACTACCAGTCCAAAGTGGTCTTTCCTTCTCCTCCCCGGCGCGCCTCGTTCATCGCTTTCGAACGGCCCTTGCGGGGTCTCCCCGGATTCGTCGCCCAATCTTTTGCCTTGACCAGAAATTACCATAATGCTACTCTGTGCCGCAAAGCCCCCTGAGCTTTGCAGCGCTTTCCAATTTGAACTTTAACGGGTTGTTGAAAAAGTCGCTCACCGTGTCATTCCGAACGAAGTGAGGAATCCCTCTGCTTCCAAAACCCAAGAAGAAGAGGGATTCCTCGTCGCCTGCGGCTCCTCGGAATGACAGCAGCAGTGGTTTCTCTACAAACTGTTAAACACTGAAGTTGGGACTTTGACTTCTGGACTGTCGAAGGTGAACTGCCGACTGCAGACCGCGGACTGTGGGCCAAACCCCGAACCTCAGCCATTTGCCGCGTCGGCGTTCGGAGTCGCGTTTGCGCTCACAAGCCCTTTGCAATGTGTATCTGCGAGGAATGCGCCCGTTCCAGTCGCGGAAAACGAGCTCGCAACTACTTTAGAATCAGCACTTAGCCTGTTTTCTTAGCTTAAGTCTCGTAGAATCAGCACATACGCAAAAAACATAGGGGGTGGGGGGTACCCCCTGTAGGACACTTGATTGACAACCTTGGGCCTGTCCCGCTACGCTTCCGAGTTTCAGGTTAGGCATTTCATGGCACAAGAGAAAGCAGCCGCGGGCGCGAGAACGTCTGAACTGAAACTACCCTCGCGTTCGGAGGATTTCTCCGAGTGGTACAACCAGCTCGTGCTGCGCGCCGAGCTGGCCGACTACGCGCCCGTGCGCGGCTGCATGATCGTGCGCCCGTACGGCTGGGCGCTCTGGGAAAACATCCAGCAGGCGCTCGACCGGCGTTTCAAAGCCACCGGGCACGTCAACGCCGCCTTCCCGCTGCTGATCCCGCGGAGTTTTATCGACAAAGAGAAATCTCACGTGGCGGGCTTCTCGCCCGAGCTGGCCGTGGTCACGATCGGCGGCGGGGAAGAGCTGGAAGAGCCGCTGGTGATTCGCCCCACTTCGGAAACCATCATTGGGCATGCCTACGCCAAGTGGATTCAGTCGTACCGCGACCTGCCCGTGCTGATCAATCAGTGGAACAGCGTGGTGCGCTGGGAGCTGCGCACCAAACTGTTCCTGCGCACCCTGGAGTTCTTCTGGCAGGAAGGGCACACCGCGCACGCCACCCTTGAGGAAGCGCAAGCCGAGACGCGGCAGATGCTCGACATCTACGCGGATTTCGCTGAGAAAGAAGCCGCCGTCCCGGTGATTCCGGGCCGCAAGTCGGAATCGGAGCGCTTTGCCGGTGCCGATCAGACCTATTCGATCGAGGCTATGATGGGCGACGGCAAGGCCTTGCAGTCGGGCACGTCGCACAACCTCGGGCAGAATTTCGCCAAGGCCTTCGAGATCCGCTACCTGGACAAGAATGGCGTGCTGCAACATTGCTGGACCACGTCTTGGGGCCTTTCCACGCGCTTTATCGGGGCCATCATCATGGTCCACGGCGACGACCAGGGCCTCATCCTGCCGCCGCGCCTGGCGCCGTTCCAGGTGGTCATCGTGCCCATCTTCAAGAACGACGAAGAAAAGACTCTGGTGATGGAGCTGGTGAAGAGACTGCGCGCTGAGCTGGTTGCGGCGGACATCCGAGTGAAGACCGACGAGCGCGAAGGCGTTAGCCCCGGCTTCAAGTTCAACGATTGGGAAATGCGCGGCGTGCCGTTGCGCATCGAGATTGGTCCCAAGGACGTGGCCAAGGGCACCGTGGTGCTAGCCCGGCGAGACAAGCCGGGCAAGGAAGGCAAATCCTTCGTGTCGCAGGATGGTCTGGCCGCCAGCGTCGCCAAAGCTCTGGCAGATATCCAGACCGCGCTCTACGAACGCGCACTGGCTTTCCGCAACGCCAACACGCATGACCCGGCCGACTACGGCGAGTTCAAGGCTGCCGTCGAGAAGGGTTTCGCACTCTCCTACTGGTGTGGCAGCGCGGGGTGTGAGCAGCGCATCAAGGACGAAACCAAAGCCACCATGCGCTGTATCCCCTTGGAGCAACCCGGAGGCCCGGGCAAATGCATCTGCTGCGGCCAGCCGGCCAAAGAAAAGGCCGTTTTCGGCAAGGCGTATTAGGATTTTTCTGTCGGGCTGCGCACCTTGGCTCCACCGCGCCGCCGGAAGGTAACTGCTGGGAACGCGCTGGCACGCAGCGACTCGACACACGCTACCCGCGATGCTAGCCTTTTCTCTGCTGTGAACCAGCTCCGCAGCCACATCGTAAGCAGAGGTTGTGAGGGAGTTTGCATGCGTCGCGACCCGGAACTTGGGGGCGCCCGGCTCAAGGCGATTTTCTGGACCGCGGTCCTCGTTGCCGCTCTGTACGTGGGCTTCAAGGTGGTCCCGTGGTACTTCGCCGACTACCAGCTCCAGGACAAGTTGCAGACCGAAGCGCGCTTTGCCGTGGTCAACCACCGCACCGACGAGGATCTGCGCAACGTCATCTTCAAGGAGATTCAGGATCAGAACATTCCCGCGCGCCGCGAGGACATCAAGATTTTGGAGAATAGCCAGCGCGCGGTACGCGTCAGCGTTGATTACACTGTGCCCGTGGACCTGAAGGTTTACCAGTTTGAGCTGCACTTCACGCCCAGCGCCGAGAACCGTGCGCTCTATTAGGTCCGCTTTTCCCCGGCGTGGTAAACTGATCGAGGGTCAACGCCATCGGGATTGTTCTTGTCCCGGTCGTGTCGGGGCCCACGCATCCCAGCCCGCTCGTGCCCCGGACATAGAGGGTCCCGCGCCGGCCGCAGAAACTGCAGGCCCCCGGGACCGCTGACGGAGGGTTGTGCTGCGAATTCGCATTGGGAGTGGCTTCTGGTCTTCCCGTGCGGGCCTGGTGCTGCTGGGCTCCGGCGGTTTGCTTGTCCTCACCGGTCTCGGCGTCTTCTCCTTCTTCTACCTGAAATACTCGCGGATGATCGACCAGCGGCTTTCCGGCCGCGCCACGCAGAATACTTCGCGGATCTATGCCGCCCCCGGGCGGGTGTACACCGGACAAAACCTGTCCGCCGGCGAACTGAGCAGCTACCTGCGGCGGACCGGTTACACCGAGACGCTCATCGAGGGCGCTGCGGGCCAGTTGGCCGTGCGTGGCTCCGCAGTGGAAATCCATCCCTCGCGCGACTCCTATTTCGCCGGCACAAACGCCCTGCACGTGGAGTTCGCCGGCCGCGAAATTCGGCAGATCCGCTCCCTGCCCGACGGCGCGGTGCTCCCTGCTGCGGAGATCGAGCCGGAGCTGCTGACCAATCTGTTTGACCGTTCCCGCGAGAAACGCCGGCCGGTCCGCTTTGAAGACCTTCCCCGGGTGCTGCTGGACGCGGTGCTCTCGGCCGAGGACAAACGCTTTTTCGAGCACATGGGTTTCGATCCGTTCCGGATTGTGGGCGCGGCCTGGGCCGACATTCGCCGCGAGAAGATCGCCCAGGGCGCCAGCACCATCACCATGCAGGCGGCGCGCAGCTTCTTCTTCTCGCGCGAGCAGACCGTGCAGCGCAAGCTCTCGGAAACCTTTGTAGCCTTGCAGCTCGAACACCGCTTCACCAAGCCGCAGATCTTCGAGCTCTATGCCAACGAAATCTACCTGGGCAACCGCGGCAGCTTCGCCATCCACGGTTTCGGCGAAGCCGCGTCGGCCTACTTCGGCAAGGACGTGCGCGAGCTGAGCCTCGGCGAGGCGGCTTTCCTGGCCGGGATCATCCGCTCGCCCAACCGCTATTCCTCGGCCGACCGCAAGCCCGAGCGTGCCATCGAGGCCCGCGACCGCGTCCTGAGCCAGATGGTGGAAAACCGCGCCATCTCTGCCGAGGTCGCACAGACCGCCAGGAAAGCGCCACTGCGCATCGTCACCACGGCCCTGGAAAACAGCGCCGCGCCGTATTTCGTGGACATGGTCAAGGACCACCTGCTCGACCGTTTCACGGAGAACGAACTGCTCTCAGAGAACTTTCGCATCTACACCACGATCGATCCCGCCCTGCAGCGCGCCGCGGCGATGGCCGTGGATATCGGCATCAAGAATGTGGACAAACTGCTCGCCCGGCGGTACGCGCGCTGGCGGAAGGAAAAGCCCAATGAGGCGGTCCCGCAGGCCCAGGTGGCGCTGGTGGTCCTGGACCCGCGCACGGGCGAAATCAAGGCCCTCCAAGGCGGCCGCGACTACGGGCAAAGCCAGCTCAACCATGCGCTGGCGCGCCGCCAGCCCGGTTCAGTCTTCAAGCCGTTTGTCTATGCCGCCGCATTCGACGACGCCGTGGACGGCGGCGGGCCCGTGGTGACTCCGGCGACGACTGTTGTTGACGAGCCCACCACGTTTCAGTTCGATGGGAAGGAGTACACCCCGAACAACTACGGCGAGCAGTTCCACGGCACTGTGACCCTGCGCGAGGCCCTGACGCGTTCGCTAAACGTCGCCACCGTCAAGGTGGCGGAGATGGTTGGCTACCGCCGCGTGGTGCAGGTGGCGCGACAAATGGGTCTCGACCCCAACATCCAAGCGACTCCGGCGGTCGCGCTGGGCGCCTACGAGATGACGCCGGTGGAGGTGGCGGCCGGCTACACCATATTTGCCAACGGGGGCACGCGTGCCGAGCCACTGTACATCCGTAGCGTGGTCAGCGCCGGAGGTACCGTGCTCGAGCGCAGCGCGCCGCGCACGCGGCCGGCGCTCGACCCGCGCGTCGCCTACCTGGTCAACAGCGTGCTCCAGGACGTCGTCAATCGCGGCACCGGCGCGGTAGTGCGTTCGCGCGGCTTTACGGCTCCGGCTGCGGGCAAGACCGGCACCTCGCATGACGGCTGGTTTGCCGGGTTCACCTCCAACTTGCTCTGCATCGTCTGGGTGGGTTTCGATGACAACCGCGACCTGGGTCTTTCCGGCTCGGCGTCGGCTGCGCCCATCTGGGCTGAGTTCATGAAGCGCGCGGTCGCCCTGTCGGCCTACAAGGACACCCAGGGATTTGCGGCGCCCGCAGGCGTCACCTCGGTGATGATCGATCCCGAGACACTTCAACTGGCCACGCCGCAGTGCCCGATCACCCGCGAGGAGGTCTTCGTACTGGGCACAGAGCCTACCGAGTTCTGCGAGCGGCACGGCGGCCGCATCACTTCCCAGACTCCGGGGGCCGGCTGGCTCGAGCGCCTTTTCGGCGGCGACAAATCGAAGGCCCCTGGAGCACCCGGGGAGGCAAACACCCCAGGCCAGGCCGGCGCGGTAGCCCAGCCCGCCGGCGGGAAACCTGGAACGACCAGCGGCCAGCCCGAGGGGGGCCAAGTGGAGAAGGACGAGAAGAAAAAGGGTCTCTTCCAGAAGATTTTTGGTATCTTTGGGGGAGGGAAGAAAGAAAAAGACAAAGACCAGGACAAGCCTCCGCAAAAGCCCCCGAGCTAAACGGTGGCGACCACGGGGGAATCGCCCTGAGCCAGTTGAGGGGGCGCCATGAAACGAGAAATCCTGGCAGCGCTCGCCTGCATCTTTCTGATCTCCCTCTGTTCCAGTGCGCAGGAGGCGGCCGGCCGCGAGCTACCGCCGGCCACTCCCCAGCAGAGTAGCGCTCCAAAGAGCCCTGCCGCGCAGGCCGCGCGCACGCCGCGCGAGGAAGAAGAGTTGCGCGCTGATCTTCTCATGGCCCGCAAGCAGTACGCGGAGGCCGTGCCCGTTTATCACAAGCTACTTCTCTCCGAGCCGCGCAACGCGCTTTTGCTTAACAAGCTTGGCATCGCTTTTCACCAGCAGACCATGCTCGACCAGGCCAAACGCTATTACGAGCGCTCCATCCGCGCGGACAAAAATTACGCCGCCGCGTACAACAATCTCGGCGCGGTTCTCTACGATCGCAAGAAATTCCGCCAGGCCATCCAGCAATACAAAAAAGCCATTGCCATCGATCCGGGGATGGCCACCGCACATCGGAACCTGGGCAGTGCCTACCTGGCCCAGAAGAAATACGAGGAAGCCTTTGCCGCCTATCATCGCGCCCTGGAGCTGGACCCGCAGGTGTTTGAGAACCGCGGCAGTTTCGGCACCGTGCTGCAGCACATCGGCGTGGACGACAAGGGCATGTTCTACTTTTTCCTGGCCAAATCGTTTGCCTCCATGGGCAATGTCGAGCGCTGCGCCGACTACTTGCGGAAGGCCCGGGACGAGGGTTACAAGAACCTGGCCGCGGCACAGGTCGATCCCGCCTTTGCCGGCGTTCTCCGCGATCCCAGCATCCAGGAGATCCTGCAGTCAATTCCGCCGGCCCAGGAAAAACCGCGCCCCTCTGCGCCCGCCCCGCCTGGCGCTCTCCTCTGATTCGTCCGGCCGGAGCCAGAGGCGTTGCACTCCTCGTGCGCGCGCCCGGATGCGCCACGCGCAGTTCTGTTACAATACGCAATAGGAAGATGACCCGGTACGTCCTCATCGGGGTTTTCGGGCTCTTCGCGGCTTTGGTGGGCCTCGCGGAGAATTCTTTTCCAAATCCCTCTTCGGCACGTTTTTCGAGCCGCGGCGCGGCAGGGGTGGCCTCCCAGGCCGTCGGCGCTGCGCCCGCAGCGGCGCCGACACGCGCCGAGACTCTCCTGGTTTTTCCGTTTGAGAACTCCAGCCCGCAAGGCAAGCTCGATTGGTTGAGCGAAGGCTTCGCCGAGCTGACCATCGAGCGGCTGGGCAGGGCCGGTGAAACCGTCTTTCCGCGGGACGAGCGGCTGGCTGCGCTCGAAAGGATGGGCCTGCCCGCCTCGACGCGCTTCTCCCGGGCCACCATGCTGAAGATTGCCGAAGAGCTCGATGCGGACTATGTTGTCTTTGGCCAGTACTCGTCGGATGGGAAGAACATCGGCATCACCGCGCGGGTCCTTCGCGTCAGCCCGCCGAGCCTGGCGCCGCCCGCCGAAGAATCAGGCACGCTCGACGACCTGATGGACATGCACGCCCGGCTGGCCTGGCGCCTGCTCGGTTCGGTCGAGCCGGCCTCCGCAATGAGCCAGCAGGAGTTCACACGGAAGCTTCCGCGGCTCCGGCTGGACGCCTTCGAGCATCACGTCCGCGGGCTGTTGAGCCCGGACGACGAGCAGCGCTTGCGCGAATTCCTCGAGGCCGCGCGGCTCGAGCCCGGGTGGGACGATCCCGCCTTTGCGCTCGGCCAGGCTTATTTCGCGCGGCGCGATTGCCAAGCCGCTCTGCCGTGGCTCTCCCGCGTGAGGCCCGCGCACGAGCGCGGCCAGGAGGCCGGCTTCTATGCCGGAGTGTGTTACTTGCTGCGCAACGACTCTGCCCGCGCCGAAACCGCCTTCGCCGGCCTGCTCGAACGCGCGCGCAAATCCCGCGCGGGCGCCGTGGAGTTTCCCGAGGCTCTCAACAATCTGGGTGTGGCCTGGATGCGCCTCGGAAAATCCACACAGGCGGCGGTCGAATTCGAGCGAGCCACCCAGCTCGAGGCGGAAGAGCCCGACTACTGGTTCAATCTCGGTGTCGCCCGGCTGGGGAGCAACGAACCGGCCGCCGCCGTCCGGCCCTTCCGCGAAGCCCTTCGCCGCCAGCCCGCAGACGCCCAGGCGCGGGCTTTGCTGACCGCCGCGCTCGAGCGCAGCGGGAGTTCGAGCGAAGCCGCCACCGAGGGCGAAGAGCCCGCCAGCCGCGCATCCTCTCCGAGCGGGAGAGAGGGCCGGCGTACAGGAGAGCAGCCCGACGCCTTGGCGTCCCTCAAGCCGGCAGCCCTGGCCCGGCTCGGCCGCATCAAGCAGCACTTCGACCCGGCGGGCCTGCGGCCGCTTCCCGAGCCCGCTGTGCGGGCTGTGGCAGAAAGTTCTCCAAGTCCCCCGGCGGCACCGTCTCGCCGCTCGCAGCACCGACAACTCCACCTGTCGCGCGGCCGGGAGGCGCTCGAGGCCGGCAAACTCGAAGACGCACGGCACGAGTTCACCCAAGCACTCGTGCTCGGGCCGAACGATCCCGCGGTACACCAGGGGCTCGCCGAGGTCTATCGGCGGGAGAACCGTCTCGACGACGCGGTTCGCGAGATGCGCGCGGCACTCGCCGTCCACGACGACGCTGCGTCGCGTACCGCGTTGGCGCGCCTTTACGTGCAGCAGAATCTTCCGGTCCGGGCGCGGGAGGAGCTGCGGTCGGCCCTGAAGATGGACCCGGGTTTCACGGAGGCGCGCCAGTTGCTCGATCGACTGGAGGGGCGCGCCGGACCAGGAAAACCGAAATGAGACGCAGAGACGCAGCACGGTTTCCGGCCTGGCTCGCAGCCGGTATGTTGGCCGTGGTCCTGCTGACCGTTCTTGCCCGGCCGGCACCGGGCCAGTCCGGGAGCCAGCCGGCTCCGCCCGCGGCGGCGCGCGTCGTGGAGATACGCCTGAGCGACGAAGTCGAGCCGGTCATGGCCGAATACATCATCGGGGGCATGAACGAAGCCGCTCGCACTCGCGCCAGCCTGATCCTGGTGACGATGGACACGCCGGGCGGGCTGAGCACCTCGATGCACGACATCATCCAGCACATGATTGATTCACCGGTCCCGGTCGCGGTGTACGTTGCGCCCGCTGGTTCACGCGCGGCCTCGGCGGGCTTTTTCATTCTGCTTGCTGCGGACGTCGCGGCCATGGCCCCGGGCACGCACACCGGCGCGGCCTCGCCGCTGCTGGCCATTGGTGGCTTCCCGCTCAACGTGGACGAAACCCTGCGGAAAAAAATCGTGAACGACGCCACCGCCTACCTGCGCAGCCTCACCAGCAAACGCGGCCGCAACGCCGCGCTGGCCGAAACCGCCGTCACTGAAGCAAAAGCCTTCACCGAAAAGGAAGCGCTCGACGGGAAGTTGATCGATCTGCTGGCCAAGTCGCCCGAGGACCTGCTGGCGCAGCTCGACGGCCGGACGATCACCCGGTTTGACGGCAGTACGGTGAAGTTGGAGCTGCGCAACCCCGTGCGCGTGGCCTGGGCGATGAGCACGCGGCAGAGATTTCTCTCCTACTTCGTCCGGCCCGACGTGTTTTTCGTGCTGCTGATTGTCGGCGTCTTGGGGCTTTATACCGAGTTCACTCATCCCGGGCTGGTGGCGCCGGGCGTCATCGGCGGGATTGCTCTGGTGCTGGCGCTCTTTGCCATGCACATTCTTCCTGTCAACTTCACCGGAGTCCTGCTGATCGTGCTGGCGCTCGCGCTCTTCATTTTGGAGGCGAAGTACACCAGTCACGGCGTGCTGGGCATTGGAGGAGTGGTGGCCATGCTGCTGGGCGCGCTGATGCTGATCCGCTCGCCGCTGACCGGCGCGGGCGTCAGCCTGGGTGTGGCGCTGGGGGTCACGATCCCCTTTGCGCTGCTGACCATTCTTCTCATGCGACTCGTGCTGAGGTCGCGTGGCTGGAAGCAAGCGGCCGGGGCCGAGCAGTTGGTCGGAGCCGTGGGCGAGGCTACGGAAGCCATCGGGGCGCCCGGGAGTGAAGGCTCGGGCTTGGCGTCCGACGGGTCCAAGCGCGGCATGGCCCTTGTGCATGGGGAGTTATGGCGCGTGGCGGCGCGCGAGGCAATTCCGAAGGGAGCGCGGGTGCGGGTACTGGCGGTGCACGGCCTGACCCTCTTCGTGGAGCCGGCGGAGAAGGCGCCCGGAACGCAGGGGTAGGAATTTCTCAAGGTCTCATCTCAGTGGAGGAGGCAGCAATGGCACAATTTGGTTTTATGGGCACGCTGGTAGCGGCCCTGTTTGTCCTGATCTGGTTCTGGAATTCCCTCTATGTGATCAAGGAGTGGGAACGCGGCGTGGTGCTGCGGTTGGGACGCATGCTGCCAGATGCGAAGTCCGCCGGGCTGCGCTTGGTTTTCTGGCCCATCGAGACGCTCTACCGCATGCCGCTGCGCATCGAAACGCTGGACGTGCCGCCGCAAGACATCATCACGCGCGACAACGTCTCGGCGAAGGTGAACGCGGTGTGCTACTTCCGCGTGGTGGACGCCAACCTGGCGCTCTCCCAGGTGCAGAACTACCTCTATGCCACCTCACAGCTCGCACAGACCACCCTGCGCAGCATCATGGGTCAGTTTGAATTGGACGAAATCCTTTCTGCGCGCGAAAAGGTAAACTCGAAGTTGCAAGTAATCCTTGACCAGGATACCGAGCCTTGGGGTATCAAGGTAACGAAGGTGGAGGTCAAACAGGTCGACATCCCGGAAGCGATGCAGCGAGCCATCGCGCGGCAAGCCGAGGCCGAACGAGAACGCCGCGCCAAGATCATCCACGCGGACGGTGAATTTCAGGCCTCCACCAAGCTCGCGCAAGCCGCCGAAGTGTTGCAAACGCAGCCTGTGGCCATCCAGCTTCGCTACTTGCAGACCTTGACGGAGATTGGCGTGGAAAAAAACACCACCGTGGTGTTCCCGCTGCCGGTCGATATCATCACCGCCTGGGTCAAATCGCTTGGGGCGGGGAAATAGACCATGGCGATGAATGGAAAGAAAGGCGGAAGTGACATGGTGCTCGAGAGCCGCCACTTGATCGGCGTCTTCCTGCTCATGGTGGTAATCTTCGGCGCCGTGTTTACGCTGGGCTACCTGCTCGGCCGCAGCCAGGGCGGATCGCCGCACTTTGTGGCCGCCAACAGTCCCGCCGGCGGATCGCCCTCGCCTGCGGCAAAGAGCGACCCCACAGCTGCCGGCGGCGCTCCGGCTCCTTCTGACTGGGACTTCTATCGCCCGGCGGAGCCGAAGAAAAAGGTTGAGGAACCCGAAATCAAGCCGGGGAAAGCTGCCGCCGTGGCAGCTAGTAAGCCGGCGGCGCCGGCGCCGTCTCCCTCCAAGCCCGCGCCGGCCCCGGGCAAGGCCGTGACCAACGCGCCGCTGGTGCCGCACGGTGCGATCCTGTTGCAGGTGGCCGCGCTGACTAAGGAGAGCGACGCGCTGGCCCTGGCCGAAGCCCTGCAACAGAAGAAATTCCCCGCGTTTGTCCTCACGCCGGGCGCCGATCATTTCTACCGCGTGCAGGTGGGACCGTACACCGACCAGCAGACGGCCAATGCCACCCTGCGCAAACTCGAGCACGAGGGATTCAAGGCCATCGTCAAGCGCTGATGACTGAGTTCTCGTGGCCGCGCCGTCGCATGCTTGCCGCAGTTTCGGGCGCGCTGCTCTCCTTCGCATTCTGGTCTTTACCTTTTCAAAATGACGTGCTCGTGGGTCTCGGCTGGCTGGGGCTCAGCATTTTGCTCGTGGTCTCGGTGCGCGCGCGGCCGGGTATCGCGTTCGTCGCCGGCTTTCTCAGTGGCGCTGCCTTCTACACGCTCTCCCTGCCATGGATTTACACGGTCATGCGCATGCACGGCGGTGTGCCGGCTCTGCCTGCGGCGGGCGTCCTGGCGGCGCTGGTTGCGGCGGCTTCGCTGTTTCCGGCGGTATTCTCGCTGGGGATGGCCTGGCTGGGTCGGAGGAGCGCGACGCGCGCATGCCTCGCCGCACCGTTCCTCTGGGTGGCGCTCGAGTTTGCACGCACGCATCTGCCTGCCATCGGTTTTCCTTGGAACTTGCTGGGATACGCCACGGGAAGCAGCCTGCCGCTGCTGCAAATCGTTTCCGTGACAGGAATCTACGGCCTGTCGTTCCTCATCGCGGCGTGGTGCTCGCTGGTGGCATATGTGTTGCTGGACTGGGCCTCACGGCGAGAGCACGGCGCTGCGGTGATCCTCCTGTCGCTCCTGACCGTGGTGCTGCCCGAGGCCACAGCCCTCGGCAACCGCTGGATCCCGTCCGCGTCACAGCAGCACGTGGCCCGCTTGGTGCAGACGAATTTTCCCCAGTCGCTTTCCTACCCGGCGGATTGGATGGAGAACCACGCCGGCGAGCTCGACGAGCTCGAGCGCTTGAGCGTTTCCGGCGCGCCACAATCGTCTCTGGGCCGCGGGCCGGTCATTTGGCCCGAGGTTCCCGCGCCATTCTCCTTGCAGGACCCGCGTTTCGCTGCCCGCGCCGAGCGCATCGCCCGCACGGCGGAGAGGCCGTTGTTGGTCGGCATCGTGGACTGGAAGCTGGGGGCGAATGGGGCATTGGCGCCCTACAACAGCGCGGCGCTGCTCGACCCTTCCGGCCGGCAGGCTTTCCTCTATGATAAAATTCATCTGGTGCCGTTTGGCGAGTACGTGCCGCTGCGCCGCTGGCTGACGTTTGCCAGAAAGATGACCGCTGAAGTCGGTGAATTCCAGCCGGGTTCGGAGTACAAGGTTGGAACGCTTTCAGCGGGCGGAGGGACGTTCGGCGTCTTCATCTGTTACGAAGCGATTTTTCCGGACGAGGTCCGGCGCTTCGTGGCCCACGGCGCGGGGTTGTTGGTCAACCTGTCGAACGACGGCTGGTTCGGTCGTTCGGCGGCACCCGCCCAGCACCTGATGATGGCACGGGTCCGGGCGGTCGAGAACCGCCGCTGGTTGCTGCGCGACACGAACAACGGCTTCACCGTCGCGGTGGACCCTTACGGCCGCTACGCCGCGCAGCTCGCGCCCGACGTGCGCGGCGCGCTCGATGCGCCTTACGGCTTGCGCAGCGACCTGACGCTGTACACGCGCTGGGGGGACTGGCTGGCCTGGCTAGGCATCGCCGGCTCCGTGGGCTTCCTTCTGGCCGGGGCGTTTGGTTCCCGGAGAGGGGCGCAGTCGGCGGCGCCCGTACCAAAATAAAAGAGGAATTGTCCCGATGATTCTTGAGGATCTGGAACACCGCTACGAAGAATTGCACAAGCGCATGGAGCTGGTGCGGAGTTATCTTTGACGCTCCGCAGAGCCGCGAACGCCTCAGCGCGCTAGAGCAGAAGACCGCCCAGCCGGATTTCTGGCAGAATGGCGAACAAGCCCAAAAAATCCTCCAGCAACGTAAGAGCGCGGAAGAACGCATCGGCGCGGACAAGAAACTTGTGCGCGTCTCGAGCGATCTGGAGACCTATTTCCATCTCGCGCATGAGGAGACCAACGCCGCGCAGCGGCAGGGAATTCTCGAGGAGATCAACCGCGAACTTGACGCCGCCGACGCCTACGTGGCCGAACTCGAAACCAAGACCCTGCTCAGCGGCGAAAATGACGCCCTCAATGCCATTGTGACCATCAAGCCCGGCGCTGGCGGCACCGAGTCGCAGGACTGGGCCGAAATGCTCCTGCGCATGTACGTGCGCTGGGCCGAGCGCAAGGGTTTTCGCGCGACGCTGATCGATACGACCCCGGGAGAAGAGGCCGGGCTGAAATCGGCCACACTGCTGGTCGAGGGCGAGAATGCCTACGGCCTGCTCGCGACCGAAAGCGGCGTGCACCGGCTGATCCGCATCTCGCCCTTCGACCAGGCGGCGCGGCGTCACACCTCTTTTGCTTCGGTGTTCGTGATCCCCGAGATTGACGAGCGCATTGAGATCGTCATCAAGCCGGAAGACCTGCGCATCGACACCTTTCGCGCCGGCGGCCACGGTGGGCAGCACGTCAACGTCACCGATTCGGCCGTGCGCATCACGCACCTGGCGACGGGCATCGTCACCCAATGCCAGAACGAGCGCAGCCAGCACAAGAACCGCGAGATGGCCATGAAGGTGCTCCGCTCGCGCCTCTACGAGCATGAATTGGAAAAGCGCCGCGAGGAGACGCGCAAGCTCGACAAAGCCAAGCCGGAGATCAGTTTCGGCAGCCAGATCCGCACTTACACGCTGCAGCCCTATCGGCTAGTCAAAGACCACCGCACCAAGTTCGAGGTGGGCGACGTGGACCGCGTGTTGGACGGCGATCTCGACCCCTTCATTCGCAACTTCCTACTTTTCCGCCTTGGAAAAACCGATCCCAGGGAAGACGCCAGGGCGGCTGGAGAGAAGCAGTAGGGGAGACGGCTTCACAGTGTGGCCGGTTCCCCGGTGGGGTCCGTTGCGCTTCAGGACTGCGAAACTGCCGTTCAGCCCAGCGATAACGCGTCCCGATTCAATACGTTGACACTCTGAGTACGGCATGCTAGTTTGGGTTTTTACAAGTTCCCTGCGTTCCGCTATTCTTGGGCCTTTGAATTGCTTTTCAATCCGCCGGAGGAGATTGCCTTGAGTCCAGACCACCGCAACTTTTTGTTTACCTCGGAATCGGTCACCGAGGGACACCCCGACAAAATTGCCGATCAGATTTCCGACGCCGTGCTCGACGCGGTCTTGAAAGAGGATCCGACGGGCCGCGTGGCCTGCGAGACTCTTGTGACCACGGGATTAGCCGTGCTGGCCGGCGAAATCACCACGACGGCGCACCTGGAATACTCCGATCTGGTTCGCGGGGTCATCCGCGATGTGGGTTACATTCGTGCCGAGTACGGTTTCGATGCGGATACCTGCGGTGTCATCTCGGCCATCAAGCGCCAGTCTCCCGATATCGCCATGGGCGTGGATACCGGCGGCGCCGGCGACCAGGGGCTGATGTTCGGCTTTGCCTGCGATGAGACGGACAACCTCATGCCCATGCCCATCGAGCTGGCGCACAAACTGACCCGGCGCCTGGCGGAAGTGCGTAAGAGCGGCGCGGTCGATTTCCTGCGGCCCGACGGGAAAACGCAGGTCACGATCGAATACGTGGCGGGACGCCCCGCGCGCGTGGATTGCGTCGTGGTCTCGACGCAGCACAGCGAGGAAGTATCCAACCAGGACCTGCACGAGGCCGTGATGCACGAAGTGGTCCGGGCCGTCATCCCCGAGGCGATGCTGGACAAGCGCACCAAGTTCCACATCAACCCCACCGGCCGGTTTGTCATCGGCGGCCCCATGGGTGACGCTGGGCTGACCGGGCGCAAGATCATCGTGGACACCTACGGCGGCTACAGCCGTCACGGCGGCGGCGCGCTTTCGGGCAAAGATCCGACCAAGGTGGACCGCTCGGCCTGCTATATGGCGCGCTATGTGGCCAAGAATTTGGTTGCCGCCGGCGTGGCCGGCAAGGTGGAAGTGCAGATTGCTTACGCCATCGGCGTGGCCGAGCCGGTCTCCGTGATGGCGGACACTTTCGGGACCGCAGTCATTCCCGATGAACAGATTACCGACCTGATCCGCGCCCTCTTCCCCCTGACGCCGCGCGGCATCATTGAAATGCTCAACCTGCGCCGGCCGATCTACCGGCCGACTGCCGCTTACGGCCATTTCGGCCGCTCCGAACCCGGCTTCACCTGGGAGCGTACCGACAAGGCCGAGGCCATCCGCAAGGAAGCGGGACTGCGCGGCGCCGAAGTCGGCGTCCGCCGTTGAGAGATTCACAAAATCTGCCGGGGAGCTCTCGCGTGCCCACAGCGCATCGATTGACAGGCGACGTGAAGGACTTTGCCCTGGCCGAACAGGGCAAGCGCAAGATCGAATGGGCCAATCAGCAGATGCCTGTTCTGCAGATGATCCGCAAGCGTTTCATCAAGGAGCAGCCGCTCAAAGGCGTGCGCATGGCCGCTTGCCTGCACGTGACCAGCGAGACAGCCAACCTCGCTGTCACGCTGCGGGACGGCGGGGCCGACGTGGTGCTGTGCGCCTCGAACCCGCTTTCCACGCAGGACGAAGTGGCCGCGTGCCTGGTGAAGGACTACAACATTCCCACCTTCGCCATCAAGGGCGAGGACAACTCCACTTACTACGCGCACCTGAATGCCGCCCTGGACCACAAGCCGCAGATCACCATGGACGACGGCGCCGACCTGGTCACCATGCTGCTGACCAAGCGCACCGACCTGGTGCCCGCGGTCATCGGCGGCACCGAGGAGACCACCACTGGCGTCATCCGCCTGCGGGCGATGGCCAAGGACGGCACGCTGAAGTATCCGGTCATCTCCGTCAACGACGCGCTGACCAAGCACATGTTCGACAACCGTTACGGCACCGGACAATCCACCATTGACGGCATCCTGCGCGCCACCAATCTGCTGCTTGCGAGCCTCAAGCTGGTCGTCGCCGGCTATGGCTGGTGCGGTCGCGGCGTGGCCATGCGCGCCAAGGGGATGGGCGCCGACGTGATTGTCACCGAGATCAGCCCGCTCCGTGCGCTCGAAGCGGTCATGGACGGCTTCCGCGTCATGCCCATGACCGACGCCGCCAGGATCGGCGACATCTTCGTCACCGTCACCGGCAACAAGAACGTGCTCGGTGGCGAGCACTTCGAGAGGATGAAAGACGGCGCCGTGCTGTGTAACTCCGGCCACTTCAACGTCGAGATCGACATTCCCACTCTCGAGAAAATGTCCAGCGCGCGGCGCCCGGCGCGCCCGTTCGTCGATGAGTTCGCCCTGCGCGACGGCCGTAAGATCTACTTGCTCGGCGATGGCCGCCTGATTAACCTGGCTGCCGCCGAAGGCCATCCAGCCGCTGTGATGGATATGAGCTTTGCCAACCAGGCGCTCTCGGCCGAATACCTGGTCAAGAACGCCGGCCAACTCGAAAAGCAGGTGTACCCTGTGCCCGAGCACATCGACCGCCAGATCGCCAAGCTGAAGCTCGAGACCATGGGCATCCAGGTGGACAAGCTGACTCCCGAACAGGAGCAGTACCTGGCCTCCTGGTCGGAAGGAACGTAGCCCGATCCGTCGTGTCTTGGCGCCCCGGTTCAATTCCTCTTTGGCTGCGCGGAGCGCGATGCCTCGCACCCAATCCTCTTTTCTATGTCATTCTGAGCAGGGTTCCGACCCTGTCAGGACGATGCGAACAATCTCGAAGTGGAGATGCTTCGCTGCGCTCAGCATGACAACCGAGGGGAGCGCTTCTCACGTCAGGTTTCTGGGACTAAGACCATCATGATGCAGGAATGGGCCAACTGGGCGCTCGAGACCGCGAAGCTGCGTGGTGCAAGCTACGCCGACGTGCGTGTGATGGACGTCCGCCAGCGCGACCTTTCCACGAAGAACGGCCAGGTGGGCAACCTCAGCGAAAGCGAATCGCTGGGCATCGGCGTCCGCGTCCTTGCGGCAGGCGCCTGGGGTTTCGCGGCCACCGACCGCCTGACGCGCGAAGGTGTCCAAGCCTGCGCGGCGGAAGCGGTGGCTATCGCCCGAGCTTCGGCGCTGGCCAAGCGTCATGACGTCGTGATGGTCCCCGAGGCCGCCTTCGCGGACACCTGGCAGGGTCCGTGCCTCAAGGACCCGTTCCGCATCCCGGTGGAACGACAACTCGACCTACTGCTCGCCGCCGACGCAGAGATGCACAAAGTCGCCGGCGTCACCCTCACCGAGACCTCGATGCAGTTCCGCCGCATCGAGCAGCTCTTTGCCTCGAGCATCGGCTCGATCATCCGGCAGACCAAGACGCAGTCCGGCTGCGGCATCGTGGCCACCAGCTTCGCCACAAATGAGATCCAGAAACGCTCCTACCCGAACAGTTTCGGCGGCCAGCACGCGCTGGCTGGCTACGAGCTGGTCGAATCGCTCGACCTGGTAGGCCACGCTCGGCGCACGGCGGAAGAAGCCGTCGAGCTGCACCACGCCGCGCAGTGTCCCGAGGGCGTGGGCACCATCATCCTGGAAGGCGCGCAGCTCGGCCTGCAGATCCACGAATCCATCGGCCATCCCATCGAGCTTGACCGCGTGCTGGGCATGGAAGCAAATTTTGCCGGGATGAGTTTTCTGACGCTGGAGAAACTGGGCGCGCTGCAATACGGCTCGGAGATCGTCAACGTGGTGGCCGACGCGCGGCTCGCGCACGGCCCGGGCCTCGGCACGTTCGCCTACGACGACGAGGGCGTCCCCGCGCAGTGCACCGACATCATCAAGAACGGTCAATTCACCGGCTACCTTTCTAACCGCGAAACCGCTGCCACGATCGGCCAGGCGCGCTCGGGGGGCACCATGCGTGCCGAAAGCTGGAACCGCCTGCCCATCATCCGCATGACCAACGTCAGCTTGCTGCCCGGCACCTGGCGCTTTGACGACCTGATCGCCGACACCGACGACGGCATCCTCATGGAGACGAATCGTTCCTGGTCGATTGATGACCGCCGCTATCACTTTCAGTTCTCGACCGAGGTCGGCTGGGAGATCAAGAACGGCCGCAAAGCGCGCATGCTGAAGAACCCCAGCTACAGCGGCATCACGACCGAGTTCTGGAACAGTTGCGACGCCATCTGCTCGCGCGATTACTGGACGCTCTGGGGCACGCCCAACTGCGGCAAAGGCCAGCCCATGCAGACCATGGGCACCGGTCACGGCGCGGCGCCGGCGCGCTTCCGCAAGGTCAAAGTCGGCGTTGCCTTCGCCAAGGGATGAGCCCGAAGAAGAAAAAGTCGAAGCTGAAGCGCAAGCCGCGTCCGGCGGCGAAACTCCGCAGGAAGCCGGCGCGGAGGATTGGCCCGCGCGCCGCGGAGAAACTTGCCCCGCGCGGAATCGGAGGTCATCTACTCTCGCCGGCGGAGATCAGTCGCATCACCGAGCAAATCTTCAAGATCAGCAAGGCTGACGAAACCGAACTGCACCTGGAGGCGGTGTCCGACGCGCTGACGCGCTTTGCCAACAACGCCATTCACCAGAACGTTGCCGAGCGGATTCTGACTGTCTCCGTCCGCACCGTCTTCGACGGGCGTACCGCCCGCACGACCACGAACAAGACGGACGAAGAATCCCTGCGCCGGGTCGTGGCTGCGTCCTCGGCGCTAGCGCGTAGCCAACCGCCGAATCCCGATCTGTTGCCCATGCCCGGCCCGCAGGAGTACGCCCAGGTCGAGCGTTACTTCGAGTCCACCACCGAGACCACGCCGGAAGACCGCGCCCGCGCCGTCCAGCGCGTGGTGACCATGGCCTCCGAGGACGCCCTGACCGCCGCGGGCATTTTTTCCACGGGCACGACGCAGTCCGCCCTCGCCAACTCCAAAGGGCTCTTCGCCGGCTACCAGCAGACCCGCGCGGAATTCTCGGTCACCATGCTGAGGGAAGACTCCTCCGGCTGGGCCAAGGCCAATTCGCCGGACGTTGACGCCATCGTTCCCGACGCGCTGGCCGAGCGCGCCATGCAGAAGGCTGCGGCGTCGCACATGCCGCGGGAGCTTGCGCCCGGGCGCTACACGGTCATCCTCGAGCCGCCCGCCGTGCTCGACCTGGTCGGATTCCTGTTCTACGACTTCGCGGGGACCGCGGTGCTCGACCAGCGCTCGTGTTTCAACCAGCGCATTGGCAAGCAGGTCATGGGCGAAAACATCAAGCTGTGGGATGACGCCTGCCACCCGCTGCAGCTCGGCGCTCCCTTTGACGGCGAGGGCCTGCCGCGGAAGAAAGTGCTGCTCATCGAGCGCGGCGTGCCGCGCAACCTGGTGTATTCCCGCGCGACGGCGAAGAAGATGAAAGCCAAGCCCACCGGCCACGGTCTGGCGCTGCCCAACGAATGGGGCGAGGCGCCGGTGAATCTGGTGTTTGAAGGTGGCAACTCATCTCTCGAGGAGATGATTGCCTCGACGGATCGGGGCATTCTCGTCACGCGGCTATGGTACATCCGCGAGGTGGACCCATACGAAAAGGTCCTTACCGGAATGACGCGCGACGGAACGTTTCTGGTCGAGGACGGCCGGGTGGCCGCAGGCATCCGCAACATGCGGTTTAATCAGAGCATCCTTGAAATGTTGTCCCACGTCGAGCTGCTGGGCCCGGCCGTGCGCGCGGCCGGTGAAGAAGCCTTCGAGATGGTCGTGCCGGCGATGAAGGTCCGCGACTTCCACTTCACTGAGGTCACCAAGTTCTAGCTTCGCATTCGTTTGTTTCCGTCAATTGGTCCCATGGCGGGATCTCTCAGAGGGATTCCTCGCTGCGCTCGGAATGACGTCTTGGAAAGGGGCGACTCCCCTGGACGTCGAATATCTGGAGGGTTGCTTCTAGCGCGCAGTGAACTCCAGGCTGGCGATGGCCTTGGCGATGACGTTCTCCTGGATCTGGATGAGGTCCGAATCGGCGTAGGTCATCCCCAGAATGGTGAAGACATCGTTGCCGCGCGCCAGGGACATCACCACGCCGGACCAGT
The DNA here is from genome assembly GCA_041493955.1 of Terriglobia bacterium. GTDB lineage: Bacteria > Acidobacteriota > Terriglobia > Acidiferrales > UBA7541 > QHYU01. The sequence continues at coordinate 10,312 of JBGPZW010000019.1, read as the reverse complement.
CGTGCCCGTCCACCGTGCCACGGTACCGCCGCTCGAGCGCGGCCTGCCCGGCAATCGTGCTGTGGTGCTCGGACAGCCGCCGGTAATTCGTGTAGATCTCGCGCAGTTGCCGCTCGGTAGCCGCAGCCTGAGCTTCGAGCGAATCCTTCAGCCGCTCGCGGCCGACCACCAGCAGCGTCGTTTCATCGCCGGTGCCCATGGCCACAATGGCCGTCGGCAGGGTTTTCTGCGCGCCTTCGATCACATGCCAGCTCGGCGGCTTGTACATGCGGAAACCGTGGGTGTGGTTGACGTAGAGATTGCCGTGCACCTCTTCGTGGTTGACGGGAGGCGGCGTCGGGACGGGCTGCGACGCCGCAATCACAACAGGCGCTGCGGGCGGCGGAATCTCTTTCTTCGGGGCAGGCGAAGAAACGCGGGCTGCCGGTGGTGGACTCTGTCTTTTTGGCGCCGCTGCTGTGGTCGCCACAGCGGGCTGCGCAACGGATTTTGCGGCTTCGGCGTCTGTCTTGGCTGTGGGCTTCGGCTCAGCCTGCGACTCCGCCTCCGAATCCGAGGGGATGATCGTTTCGACCCTGTCCTTGCGCACCAGCGCGAAGCCGTAGCTGGTCTGCACGGTGAACTTGCCGTCCTGGAAGCCGACGATTGTGCCGATGATTTTCGTGCCGTCTTTCAGGCGAATCTCGTCCGCCGCAGCCGGCGCCGCGAGCGAGAGCAGAGCCAGCACGCAAATGGGGACACCTTTCATAGATTCGAGTATGGCAAAGACATCGCAAGCGCGGCAAGCGTCACCCCCCGGGCGGTGTCCGGGTTGCTATCGCGACGAGCAGTTTTTCGATGCGCGCGGCGAGGCGCTCGAGTTCCTCGAGCAGCGCCAGCAGTCTTGTGCGCATCTCCTCAGGCAAGTGCGCCGGCGATTGGCGCAATGTGAGTGCGCGAGCGAGCCGCTGCAATAGCCTGCGATGCCGCGGGTTGAGCCGCTCCCACAGGCGATGCTTGCTGCTCGAGTTCCTCCCCAGCCACTGTTCGCCGGAAACCTCCGGGCGGCCCGCCTCGGGCTCCGTCGCTTGTTGCCGTGTTGTGCTCTGCTCTCGAATCACGTCAGCGGAACCAAGGCTCCGTTTGAGCCGCGGAGCAACAAGCTGTCATCCCGAGCGAAGCGAGGGATCCCTCTTTCGGTGGCTCTGACGTAACCGCAGAGAGATTCCTCGTCCGGGCCAGGCCGGGACTCGGAATGACAGCGTTGTGTTTGCTCACGGGCGCGCTGCTTCGAGCTTTTCACAGTTGATCTGCGCGTCCTGCTCGACCCGGCCGGTGACGCGCAGCGCGCGTGTCTCAAATACCAGGCCGCCGTAACGCTCGTAGGCCGGGGGGAACAGCACCGCCTCGTAGAGACCGCGCTGGTCTTCCAGCGTGACGAACATCATGTTGCGGTAGCCCTTGGTGCCCACGTGGCGGTAGGTCACCACCCAGCCCAGCAGCGTCACCCGTCGGCCGCGCAGGCGGCCCAGCTCATCGCTCCAGGCCTCGCCGTTGCGCGCGATGCGGTCGAGCGGGTGGCCGCTCACGCACACCTCCAGAATCTCCTGCTCGTAGGCCAGGCGCTGCTCGCGCGTGTAATCGGCTGCCGGCGTTGCTTCCCAGCCATTCGCGAAGCCCGCAGGCGGCGCAGGCTCGCGTGCTTCGGGGAAAAGCATCTCTTCGCTTGACGCGGGCGGCGGCGAGCCGCGCGCGCGCATCAGGTTGAGCCGCCAGAGCAGCGCCGGGCGAGTCATCCTTGCGTCCGGGGTCGAGGCGTCGCCTACTTCATCAAACGCCCCGCACTTGATGAGCGATTCGATTTCGTCCCGCAGGAGCGGGACCGGCACGCGCGCGAGGAAATCCTCAAGCGAGCGATAAGGGCCGCGCTGCTCGCGCGAGGCGATAATGTTTTGAATTGTTGCGAGGCGCAGCCCCTTCACCTGTATCAATCCGATACGCAGCGCTCTCGCCGCGCTGGGGACAGAGAGATTCCTCGCTGTGCTCGGAATGACGGGAAGAGTGCTGCCGGGCACAGGTTCCGCGCCGTTCATCCCCGAATCGGCGCAGGGTTCGGTGGTGTACTCCAGGCGCGAGTGGTTCACCGAGGGCAGCCGCACCTCGATACCCCAGCGTTTGGCCTCTTCGACATAGGCAGAGACGTGGTAGAAGCCCGCGCCCGAGCTGCACATCGCGGCGAGGAACTCGGCCGGGTAGTGCGCCTTCAGGTAGGCGATGCGGTAGGAAAGGTCGGCGTAGGTGGCCGCGTGCGCCTTGCAGAAGCCGAACCCGGCGAATTTTTCGACCATCTGCCAGGTCTGATCGCGCTCGGCACCCTCGAGACCCATTTGCTCGGCAGCCTTCAGGAATTTCGCGCGCAATCGTTCGCGCTCGCGCCGGTCGGAGAACTTCGCCGTGGCGCGGCGCACCAGGTCGGCTTCGGCGAGCGACATCGCGCCCACCGCCTGCGCGATCTGCATCACCTGCTCCTGATAGACGCATACGCCCCGGGTGTCGCGGAGGATGGCCTCGAGACACGGATGCGGATAGTGCACCGGCTCCTGGCCGCGCAGCCGCTTGAGGAAGGTTTCCTTCGAGCCGTACTCGGACGCTCCCGGCCGGATCAGCGCGAGCGCCAGGCAGAGGTCCGCCAGCGTGCGCGCCTCGATCGTGCGCAGCAGGCCGCGCAGCCCCGGCGATTCGATCTGGAAAATCCCCATTGTGCGGCCGCGGGAGATCATCGCGCAGGTGGCGGGGTCGTTCTCGGGGATGGCCTCGAATTCCACCGGCGTGCCTGCGTGCGCGATTTCCGCGAGCGCCAGCGACATCGTGGTCAGGCCGCGCTGGCCGAGCAGGTCCATTTTGATCAGGCCCAGCGCCTCGACCGCGTTCATGTCGTACTGCGTGACGACGATGCCCTTGGTGGCCACCTCGAGCGGCACCCGCTGCGCCAGCGGCTGCGCCGAAATCACCGTGCCGCACGGGTGGATGCCCAGGTGCCGTGGGAAATCGTCCAGGCGCCGCGCGACCTCGAGGATCGTCCGCCAGGGCTCTTCCCGCGCGGGCAGCGCGCGGCATTCAGGCAGGGTGCGGATGGCTTCCAGGATTTCGCGCACCGGCCGGTGCGGCAGGCGCCGCGTGAAGTGGTTCACCTCGCCGGGCGAAAGGCCGAAGACCTTGGCCACCTCGCGCACCGCCAGCCGCGCGTGCATGGTGATGAAGCTGCCGATCATGGCCACGTGCTCGGCGCCCCAGCGCTTGTACACGTAGTCGAGCAGTTCGTCGCGCCGCGCCCCGCAGATGTCGAGATCCATGTCGGGGCAATCGCCGCGCTGCTCGTTGAGGAACCGCTCGAAGTAAAGCTCCCAGCGCAGCGGGCAGACGCGCGAGATGCCCAGGCAGTAGGTGACGATCGAACTGGCCGCCGAGCCGCGCGCCACCGCCGGAATCCCGCGCCGCCGCGCCTCCTCCACGATGTCCCAGACCAGCAGGAAATACGGCGCCAGGTTCCGCCGATGGATCACTTCGAGCTCGTGTGTGAGGCGCGCAAGCACCTCCGGCCGCAGCGGCCGGTAACGCCGCCGCGCGCCCTCGAAGCAGAGTTTCCACAGGTAGGAAAACGGCGTCTCGCCCTCGGGCACGGGAAACTCGGGGAAGATCAGCTTGCCCAACTCGAGCTCGAGGTTGCACCGCTCGGCGATCTCGAGCGTCGCGCGCAGCGCTTCGGGATTGTCGCGAAATGCCCGGCGCATTTCTTCGGCGGACTTGAAATAAGCCGCAGGGCTGGTGATGTCCGGCGGCGCGACGGTGGTCAGCAGCGCGCCGGTGCGAATGGCGTTGAGTACGCGATGATGCAGATGCTCTTCGGGGCGCACGAAGTGGACGTTGTTCGTGGCCACAAGCGGCACGCCCAGCTCGTTTGACAATCGCGCGGCGTCTCGCAACGCGTGGGCGTCGCCGGGCGAGAGGTGCTGCACTTCAAGATAGAGCGCGCCGCCAAAAATCTCCTTGAGCCGCGCCACAGAGAGATTCTTCGCTCGCTCCGCTCGCTCAGAATGACACCACTCAGTTGTCGTCCCATCTGTTTTTCCTGTCGTCCTGAGCGAAGCGAAGGATCTCTCTTCTCTCTGTCCCCCCGGCGCGTAGAGCGCAATCAGTCCTTCGCGATGCGCGTTCAATGCTTCGAGCGAGACCGGACGGTCTTGAAGCTGCCGCTCAGTCACCAGACGGCACAGGTTGCTGTAGCCGGTGTGGTCGGCGGCCAGCAGCAGGAGCGTTTCGTTGTCATCCCGAGTCCCGACGCTGCCGGGACGAGGGATCTCTCCGCATGAATCTCCTGTCTCGATCTCGAGTACGGTGCCCACGATGGGTTTCACGCGCGCTTCCCGCGCCGCGAGATAAAACGGCACGGCGGCGTAGAGGCCGCCGGTGTCGGTCAGCGCCACTGCGGGCATTTTTTGCTCGGCGGCTGCGGCGACCAATTCCGCTGGCGACGGTACCGCCCGCAGGAACGAGTAGTGGCTGTGACAATGCAAATGAACGAACATCGCTCGTTGGTAGGGAACGGGAGGGTTGAGAGCAAACCTGTGGCGGGCTTAAGCCCGCCGCTACACAGAGCTGTTGGTGGCGCCGACGCTTGTCCTGAGCAACGTCGAAGGATCTTGCCGACGTTTTCTCAACACCGCGCCGACGCCGCAGAAAATCGCCAGCAAGATGCTGGCGCTGCAATCCATCAGCGCGAGAGGCAGGGCGTGGAGAGCACCAGGCCCGTGGGCTTGGTGGCGTAATGCTCGCGCAACTCCAGGCCCTGGCCATAAAACAATGCGTTCCAGCCGAAGCGCCCGCGGACCGCGTCCACGCCGCGATTCAGGTACCAGCGGCGGTTGGCCTCGCGGTCAAACAATTCGTTCTGCCGCCGCTCGGGCTCGAGGTTCGCCACGCTGACGCCCACAAAGCGCAGCGCCACGCGCCGGGTGAACAGCGCGCGGAACAGTTCCAGCGCCGCGGCGAGCAGTGGCTTTTCGTCGTTGGTCGGCGGCGCGAGCCGGGTCGAGCGCGCCGTGGAGTAAAAATCGGTGTAGCGCAGCCGCAGCGCGAGCGTTTGCGCCTGGCGGCTGCGGGCGCGCAGGGTATTGCCAATGCGTTCGGCGAGGTACTCGATCAGGCCGGCGAGGAATTCGAGATCAATGGTGCCGCCTTCGATGGTGGTCTCACGGGAAATGGACTTGGGCTCGGACGGGTCGAGGATCGCGCGCGGGTCCAGACCTCGCGAGCGCTCCCAGAATTGCCGGCCGAAGGCCTCGCCGAAGGTGGCTTCGAGCGCTGTGAGCGGCACCTGGCGCAACTGCCCGATGGTCTCGATGCCGCGCTCGGCCAGCGTGGCCGAATGAACGTGGCCGATGCCGTGCAGCTTCGCCACCGGCAGCGGCGCGAGAAATTCCTCTTCGGCGCCCGGCGGAACGATGCGGAAGCCGCGCGGGCGCTCCAGCCGCGACGCTACCGCCGCCACCAGCTTCGATGTGGCCGCGCCCACCGAGACACCGAGGCCAGTCTGGTCGAACACGCTCTGCTGCATGTGCCGCAGCGTCGCGGTGAAGTCCGGGTAGAGCCGGTCGGTGCCGGTGAAGTCGAGGTAGAAATCGTCGAGCGCGGCAATCTCAACCGCGGGCGTGAAGTTTCCCAGCCGCCGCCGCACGCGCTCGGCGTAGTCGGCGTAGTGCTCGTACTGCCCGGGCACGACGATCGCTGCGGGGCAGAGCCGGCGCGCTTCGCGAAAACTCATCGCCGTGCGCACGCCGCGCGCCTTGGCCTCGTAGCTGGCCGAGGCCACCACGCCGCGACCCACCAGCACCGGTTTGCCGCGCAGCCGCGGGTCGAGCACCTGCTCGACCGAGGCAAAAAAGGCGTCCACGTCCACGTGCACGATCTTGGGCGTGCGGTCGGCCATCGAAACAACCTGTGGAAAGGACACCCTGCACCTTTCCTGGTTCGCGAGGAATCCCGCAGAGAGATTCCTCGCCCCGACAGGGCCGGGGCTCGGAATGACATCCACGGCGGGGAAGCGGGAAGGGCAGAGGAGGAAATCCAGGCGGGCGAAGGGCGGTCCGTGAGAGTCACATGGACAATGGGGCCGGCTCTTCGCCCGCCTTCCCGTTTCCTCTACCAGGAAAGAGTATAGGCGAATAAAAAGCGAAAGTCAAGAGGCAAGTTTTCTGGCCTTCCGGAGCGCGGTATTGCCGCACTTGTGTAGGATAGGTGGTTGGGCTTTCAGCCCCGCCTGGCAGTGCACCTGCACTGTTGTCATCCCGCGCAGGTGCACGTTGACTTGCCCGGGGAGGCAACCTAACATGTCCGCCGCAAACCCACAACCCTGCGCATGAATGGGCAGATCATTTCGCACTACCGTGTCTTGGAGAAGCTGGGTGGCGGCGGCATGGGCGTGGTGTACAAGGCCGAAGACTCCCGGCTCGGCCGCGCCGTCGCCCTGAAGTTCCTGCCCGAGGAGCTCTCCCGGGACCCCCAGGCGGTGGAGCGCCTCCGGCGCGAAGCGCGTGCCGCCTCAGCGCTGAACCACCCGCACATCTGCACCATCTACGAGATCGGCGAGCACGAAGGACAGTCCTTCATCGCCATGGAGTTGCTCGAGGGGCAAACCCTCAAGCACCGTATTTCCGCCAAGCCCTTCACGCTGGAGCGAACGCTCGACCTCGGCATCCAGATCGCCGATGCTCTGGACGCAGCCCACTCCAAAGGCATCATTCACCGCGACATCAAGCCCGCAAACATTTTCATCACCAATCGCGGCGAGGCCAAGGTACTGGACTTCGGCCTAGCCAAGCTCACGCCTGTGCCCCGGCGCGTCGGCGAGACGGCGAACGCCACTGCCCCGCCGTCGGCGACCGAAGACATGCTGACCTCGCCCGGGGCCGCGCTGGGCACGGTGGCGTACATGTCGCCCGAGCAGGCGCGCGCCGAAGAGCTGGACGCCCGCACCGATCTGTTCTCCTTCGGAGTGGTGTTCTACGAAATGGCCACGGGACGCCAGGCGTTTTCCGGCAACACCTCGGCGGTCATCTTTGATGCCATCCTGAACCGCGCGCCGACCCCTCCGCTGCAGTTGAATCCGAGCCTCCCGCCGGAGCTGGAACGCCTCCTCGTCAAGGCGCTCGAAAAGGATCGCGAGCTGCGCTACCAGGCGGCCGCCGAGTTGCGCGCTGACTTAAAGCGTCTGAAGCGCGACTCCGATTCTGCGCGCGTGGCCCGAGGCGGCGCCGCCGGTCCCGGGACGGGCGCAGGCACCGCCGCGCCGCCGCGAAGCTTCCAGGCTGCGCCGCACGAGGCTTGGTGGCAGCGCCGGCCCATCGCTCTGGCGTTGGCCGCGCTGCTGGTCTTGTCGGGCGCGCTGGCCGCGGTGCTGGCAGGCAGGCGCGGGGGACAACCGTCCCAGCAGCCGCTGTTTCACCAGCTCACCTTCCGTCGCGGCACCATCCGCTCGGCGCGCTTTGCCCCGGATGGCCAGACCATCCTCTACAGTGCCGCCTGGCAGGGACATCCAGTCGACGTGTTCACTTCGCGCCCGGAGGGTCCCGAGTCGCGCGAGTTGGGGCTCGAACGCGCGCAGATCCTCGCGATCTCCTCCACGGGGGAGATGGCCGTGGCGCTGGGCAGCCGCCCCGCGGGAACCTGGGTCAACGCGGGCACGCTGGCTCGGGCGCCGCTGGCGGGCGGGTTGCCGCGCGAGATCCTGGAAGGCGTTCAGTGGGCCGACTGGGCGCCCGACGGGAAAAATCTGACGGTGGTGCGTGACGTCGCGGGGCGAAACCGCCTGGAATTCCCGCTGGGCAAGGTGCTCTACGAAACGGCCGGCTGGATCAGCCACCCACGCATTTCGCCTAAGGGCGACCTGATCGCTTTTGTCGATCACTCGCTGCAGGGAGATGACGGCGGCTCGGTGGCCATCGTGGACCTGGGAGGCAACAAGAAAACGCTGACCACCAACTGGTACACCGCGCAGGGGCTGGCCTGGTCGCCCAACGGCGAGGAGATCTGGTTCACGGCCTCGAATACGGAAAGCGCCCGCTCTCTGTTTGCCACCACCCTTTCGGGGCGCCAGCGCCTGGTGGCACGCGTGCCGGGTGTGCTCACGCTGCACGACATCTGGCGCGATGGCCGCGTGCTGTTGGCCCGCGATAGCTGGCGACGCGAACAGATCAGTCTAGTAACCGGCGAAACCAAGGAGCGCGACCTTTCCTGGCTCGACTACTCCTATCCCGCCGACCTCTCCGCCGACGGCAAGACCCTGCTCTTCGATGAAGAGGGTGTGGGCACCGGCTGGAGCTACACGGTGTACCTCCGGAAGACCGACGGCTCGCCGGCGGTTCGACTCGGCGAGGGCCAGGCCGATGCGCTCTCGCCCGACGGGAAATGGGTCATCTCCGGGTCGCAGAATTCGCCCGTGCAGCTGTCCATCCTGCCGACCAAGGCGGGCGAGGCGAAGCGCCTGACCAACGACGCGATTAACCACAGTTGGGCGCGCTGGTTTTCCGATGGGCAGCGCATCCTGTTCTCCGGGCACGAGCCGGGACACGGCGTGCGCTTCTACGTTCAGGATCTCGCGGGCGGAAAGCCGCAGCCGGTCTCGCCCGAGGGAGTCAATGCGACCTCGTTTGCGCTTTCACCGGACGGAGCAGCGGCCGCGGGAATCGGCCCGGATGGGAAGGGCTATCTCTACTCCATCACCGGTGGCGAGGCGCGGCCGATTCCCAAACTTGCGGTGGGCGAAGTGCCCATCGTGTGGAGCGCGGATGGCCGCGCGCTCTATGTTTACCAGCCGGGAGAGCTTCCCGCCAAGATTTATCGGCTCGATCTCGGCAGCGGGCAGCGCACGCTCTGGAAGCAGGTCATGCCTTCCGATCCCGCCGGCGTGGAACTGATCGGCCCCATCGTCCTGACGCCCGACGGGAAAGGCTACGTCTATGGCTACCATCGCATTCTCTCCGATCTCTACCTCGTCGAAGGGTTGAAGTAGCGCTGGCGGGAATCCTGGCAAGCAGGAAGGCCACTTCTTTCGCGCGAAGGCAAGAAACCGGCCTCTAGGCCTGGCGGATTTCGTGAACCTCGAGGACGCGGATGCCGTGCACGGGGTTGTCCACGGCGCCGGCGAGTGCGCCGACCATCTGGGTGACCGTGACCAGCCCCAGGCGCCAAGCCAACTCGCGCGTTGTCCGCATGCGCCCGAGCAGCCAGTACATCGGCAAGAGCAGGTATGGCCATCGCCGCCCCGGCCCCAGCACGTACCACGGGCGCAAGATGGTCGCATTCAGCCCGCTCCAGCGGATCATCTCCTCGCATTCAGAGCGCACCTGGATGTACGCCTTCATCACCGGGGCGGGCTGGGCCACGCTGACGTAGATGAAGTGTCGGATGCGCGCGTCCGCGGCAGCTGAAATCGAAGCGCGCGCGGAGGTGTAATCGATCTGGCGGAACTGTTCCGGCCTGAACGGATTCGGGTGGGAGACGCCGACCAGTTGCACAAAGGTGTCCGCCGGCCGCACCTGGCCCGCAAAGGAATCCTTTTCCAGCGGATCGCCGGTCACCGGTGTGCAGCCCGGCGGAAGCTTTCCCTCTGAACCCGCGCGCACCAGCGCGCGCACCGTGTGGCCGCGGCGCAGCAGCTCCGCGATCAGGCGCCGGCCCATGAAGCCGGTGCCGCCGGTGACGAACACATGACGCGGGGATGCCGCAGGGGGACGGTTTTCGTTCATGGCCCGGATGGGAACTGTACTCTATGCCGAGGGAAGAGTCGCGGTCAAGCGGCGAACGGAATCGTCAGAGATTGCTCGATCACTGGAGCCAACCATAGAAAGGCGGTGTGATGCTGGGCGCGGCGAGGCATCTCAACCGAAGCGCGAGCAGATGGGCCAAGTGGGTTTAGCTGGTGGTGAGAGAGCTGAGACGATGAGTCAAGGCCGGCGCGGCGGAGGGTCCCGCCGCACCGGCGGTTCGATCACTCGCGGGGCAGGGCCTAAGTAGCGCTGGGGGCCGCGGGCCGGCGCGTGCCGAAGCTGCGGGAAGGCGGCGGCACAGGGCGAGGATCCTTCTTCTCCTGCTTCTCCGGAGCCGGCGCGGCAGCCGATTCCCCCGGCGTGCTCGTGAACTGCGCCGCTTCGGTGGATCCGGCCAAGGCGGCAGTGGAGGACTTCCCGCCGGCAATCGTATGCGCAATCTCGTCGAAGTAGCCGGTGCCCACAAACTTCTGGTGCTTGACCCCGCGGTAGCCCGCTTCTTCCTCCAG
>JBGPZW010000107.1:0-11844 GCA_041493955.1 Terriglobia bacterium | reverse complement strand
GCCATCCTCGAAGCCAATGAACTGAACGAGTCCCCCGGCTTCGATGAATCCCTCTCCGACGCCTAGTCATCGCCTGCCGTACCGGCGGCAGGATGTAGTCGGTCTGAAGCACGCGTTCAGAGGGAATCATCCCTGCGCTCGGGAGGACAGTTTCTTGAAGGCGGAGACCGATTGCTGAGATTTGATCGCTGAAGACGATCTCAACGGATGCCCAGTTTCTCGATCAGACGGAGGACTTCCTCACGCGAGACGTCGTAGACCGTGTGCTCCTCCTCCTGCTCAAGCCGTTCGCGGAGGTATTCGGCAGCAAGGTAGCTGGCCTCGCGGTCGGTGAGGTCACGGCGGGCGCGGGCGCGAAAGTCCACAAACGCGGGATGCGCCAGGCCCACCACCACGCCACGGCCGTCCACGAAAAACTTACAATCAATGGTGTCGCTATGGCGCGTCGCGATAGCGTTCCACATATGGGAGAAGCGGCAGTGGTAGGCCTGGTCAGTGAGCCGCGAGGGCACGTCAAACGCGCCCACAAAATTGCTCATGGCCCCGACGTTGGGGATGGATGGTGTGGCGTCCCTTCTCATCGTGACTGGGCTGACCGGCCCGGTTATTTGCGGTCTCCGGCGGCCACCGTGTGGGGTTTCATCGCGGCCCGCACCGCCGCGCCCACACCGGCCCCGGCGGGCACAGGGAAGCCCTGTTCGAGCAGAACCTTCTCGAACGCGGCCAGGAACAGCAATACATTGTTGAACTGGCTGGAGTAACCCATCAACCCGACGCGCCAGATCCGGCCCTTGATCGGCCCGAAGCCGCCGGCGATTTCGATGTTGAAGTCGTCGAGCAACTGGCCACGCACCTTGAGGTCCTCGATCCCCTCGGGCACGCGCACGGCGGTCACGGTGATCAGGCGATCCGCCGGATTGGGAACGAAAAATTCCAGGCCCATCGCTTCCAGGCCGGCGACCAGCGCCTGCTGATTCTGCCGGTGACGCGCCCAGCGTGCCTCCAAGCCTTCTTCCAGCACCAGCCGCAGCGCTTCGCGCAACCCATAGATCAGGGAGATGGGCGGCGTATGGTGGTAAGTGCGCTCCTTGCCCCAATAGTTCATCGTCGTGGTCAGGTCGAAGTACCAGCTCTGCACCTTCGACTTGCGCGCGCGCAGCAAATCCTCCGCGCGCGAGTTCACCGTGATCGGCGCCATGCCCGGCGGCGCGCTGATGGCCTTCTGCGAGCCGCTGAAGCAGATGTCGATGCGCTGACGGCCGACATCGAGCGGCACGCCGGCCAGCGTGGCCACCGCGTCTACCACGAGCAGCGCGCCCAGCTCATCCGCCACCTTGCGGTAGTCATCGAGCGCCTGCACCACTCCGGTGGAGGTTTCGCCGTGGGCCAGGCCGACAAACTTGATCTTCCTGCCCTTGCCCACGCGGCGGACTTCTTCCGGGTCCACGGGCCGCCCGTAGGGCGCCTCGATGCGATGAACCTTGGCCGGGGTGCGCTCGGCGATGATGGCCATGCGTTCGGAGAACCAGCCGTTGACGCAAACGATGGCCTCGTCGCCTTCCTCGAGCGGATTCACCACCGCCGCCTCGATGCCGCCCGAGCCGGACGCGGAGATGGGGAAAGTCAGGCGGTTCTCGGTGCGGAACACGCGCCTCAACAGAACCTGCACATCGTCCATCATGACCGTAAACCACGGATCCAGGTGACCCACCAGCGGCGTGGCCAGGGCACGATAGACGCGCGGGTCCATGCAGGACGGGCCGGGGGTAAGCATCAGGCGGGTCGGGGGAAGAAGCTCTCCGATATACTCGCTCATGGTTTCGATGCCTCGATTTCTGTGCAGCCTCGCGGTTGACTACACGTGCAGTCGGCGCGGGATCATAGTTTCTCCAAATCGGGCTTCCTGCGCAACGACCAAAATGGCCTTGGTCTGGCTCGGCGGCTTCGCCGCGGTCCGCACTGCCCGGCGCGCTCAGCGCCCGGAATCCGCGCGGCCAACCGATACGTCACCCGGGGTTGGCAATCAGCTTGGCTTTTCGCCGCCGGCGTGACTATCCTGCAGTGGAAAGTTTTTTCGCACTGGTTCAAGCCGCAGCTCGCGGCAGCCCGCTCATCGGACCTCGCGAGACTGGGAGCTCAATTCGGCAGAGTAGGACGGTCAGCCTTGGCTGATTTTGGCGTCATCATTCTTTCCACCAAGCCTCCCCGGGATCCTGCTCGGCTCGTGACCCGCATCCAACGGGACGTCCCGGGGGCGCGCGTGCGTGGGATCCTGTACGAACGCCACGTCCCGAGGCCTGTCTCCGAGCGCCTGCGCCACTTCTGGCGCAGTTTGCCCGAGCCGGGCTATCTCGCCTACGCGCTGCGGCGAGCCCTGCGAATGCTCGGCCAGCCCTTCCTCAGGCTGGGCGAATTCCTGCTGCGTTTGGCGCATGCCTGCCCGCCGCATCCGAATGGACCGCTGAGATTCGACTTGGAAGATCTGGCACGATTCTCCGAGAAGGCCGATTGCTCGCTGTTCATCACCACGGACATGCATACGTGCGAGTCCCTCGAATTTGTTCGCGGGTTGCGCGCAGACCTCGGCATCCTCTACGGCACGCGCATCCTGAAGCCGGAGCTCTACGCGATCCCGCGGCTCGGCTCCATCACTCTGCAGGAGCACAAGGTGCCCGACTACCGCGGCGCTGGGCCGGTGGGACTCTGGGAGCTGCTTGAGGACCAGAAGGAGATCGGCGTAACCGTGCACCGCGTCGAAACCGAAGCCGATGCTGGCCCGGTCATCCACGCGACCTCCATCCCTATCGAACCCTACGACAACCTCAAGAGCCTGGCCCTGAAAGCGGCCGTGGTGGGTGACGATCTGCTGGTCGTTTCGATCGACGATCTCGCCCGAGGAGTGGCCGATCCGAAGCCCCAGGTTGGACCCGCGCGGCAGTTCAAGGCCCCGGAGCCCCACCAGTTGGCTGCATACGAAAAGCAGATTGCAGCGCGCCGGCCCGCCTATCGCCCCCGGCGCGGCCGGCCCGTCTGGAAGCTGCTCTTCCGGTCCGTGTTTTTCGCTCCCCTGGCGGTCGCCCGGAATTGGGTGTACCGGTTCCGCAAAGCGTTCCCCGTGGTCATTCTCTACCACCACGTGATCACTGACCGGCCGCATCACCTCGGCACCCCCACCGATTACTTCGATCGCCAGGCCGAGTTCCTGAGCAAGCATTACCGGCTGGCCAGTCTCGGCGAAGCGGTGGAAATGTTGAAGCGCAGGAAGGTCGAGGCGCCCACTGCGGTGCTCACCTTCGACGACGGCTACGCCGAGAATTTCATCAATCTCCGCGCGGTGACCGAGGCGCGCGGCACTCCGGTGACGCTGTTCGTCAGCACCGCGCACATCACCACCCAGAAGCCCTTCGGCCACGACTTGAGAGAAAAGCAACACGGCTTCCGGCCCTTGACCTGGGAAGAGATCAAGTTCCTCAGCCGCGCCGGATACGAGTTCGGGGCCCACACGCGCACACACTTCGATTGTGGCTCGACCGATCTGGCCGCGCTGCGGGAGGAGATCGTCGGGTCCAAGACCGATCTCGAGACGCACCTCGGAGCGCCAGTGAAGTTTTTCTCTTTTCCCTGGGGCATGCCCGTGAACATGTCAGCGCCCGCCATCGAGCTGGCGCGGGCCACCTACCCTTACATCTTCGACGCCGCGGGCGGGATCAATCTCCCCTCGCCCGAGCAAGAGGCCTGGTTCCTGCGGCGGTGTGACCACCCCAGCGATCTCTGGGAATTGGAATTGCTCCTGCAGTCGCTGCTCGACCTCCGCCGCCTGGAAAACGCTCTTCCTGGGCTGGTGCGCCAACCTTCCCGCACCTAGTCCGTCCGGCGCGGCCCGGCGCTCCCTCGGCTCGCCGCGCGCTCCTCGCCCGCAAACCCGGCCTGTGAAACCTCGCTTAACAAATGCCGGACTCGTCCAGTACAATCAGACCGCTTCAGCTTGAACAACAGGAGCCGTGATGACCTCCACGCCACAGGGAGTTTCTATGTCCGCTACGCTCGAGCAGCTCCGCGAGAAGGCCCGGCTACTTCGCATTCATTCGCTGCGGGCGACAACGGCCGCCGGCTCGGGCCATCCCACCTCATGTCTCTCCGCGGCCGAGCTGATGGCGGCAACTTTTTTTCACGCCATGAAGTTCGACCCGGCCAGCCCCAACTCGGTGGCCGGCGATCGCTTCGTGCTTTCCAAAGGCCATGCCGCGCCGGTTCTCTATGCCGCGCTGGCCGAGGCGGGCGTCTTCCCGGTGTCGCGCCTGATGACGCTGCGGCAATTCTCCAGCGAGCTCGAAGGCCACCCCACGCCGCTGATCCCGGGCGTGGACGCCGCCACCGGCTCGCTCGGACAAGGGTTGTCGGTCGGCGCCGGGCTGGCGCTGGGCGCCCGTCTGGAAATGTCGCGCGCGCGCGTATACGTGTTGCTCGGCGACGGCGAACTGGCCGAGGGCAACGTCTGGGAAGCGGCGGCCTTTGCCGCGCACCACGGCATCAACAACCTGACCGCGCTGGTGGACGTCAACGCCCTGGGCCAGAGCGAGCGCACGATGTACCGCCACGACACCGAGATCTATCGCCGCAAGTTTGAAGCGCAGGGCTGGCAGGCGGAAGTCGTGGACGGCCACGACCTCGCCGCGGTCGTCGGCGCGCTCGATCGCGCGCGCTCTGTCAGCGGCCGCCCGCAGGCCATTATCGCGCGCACCGAAAAGGGCCACGGCGTCAGTTTCCTGGCTGACAAAGAAGGCTGGCACGGCAAGCCTCTCTCGAAGGACGAACTGGCCAAAGCCCTGGCGGAGGTCGGACCCGTCCCGGAGATGCCTTCCGACGACGGCCGCTCCTGGGTGCGCCAGTCGCTCCCGGCCCCGCCGGACTTCCCGGCGCCGGCCGCCCCGGACTACCAGCCGGGGCAGTTGGTGGCAACGCGCGAGGCCTACGGCACCGCGCTCCGCAAACTCGCCGCCGTTCTCCCGAAGATCGTGGCCCTGGACGGTGACGTGAAGAATTCCACCTTTGCAGATGTCTTGCAGAAGGCCTACCCCGATCGGCTCTTCCAGGGGTACATCGCCGAGCAGAACATCGTGAGCGCGGCCGTGGGGCTGGCGGCGCAGGGCCTGGTGCCCTTTGTGGCCACCTTCGCCTGCTTCCTGTCACGAGCCTACGACCAGGTGCGCATGGCGGCAATCGGCCGCAGCAACCTGCGCCTGTGCGGCTCGCATTGCGGCGTCTCCATCGGGGAGGACGGTCCCTCGCAGATGGGCCTGGAAGACCTGGCCATGTTCCGCGCCATCCCCACCAGCACCGTGCTCTATCCCTCCGACGGAGTCTCGGCAGAGCGGCTGACCGAGGCTGCGGCGCGACGCCCGGGCATCTGCTACCTGCGGACCTCGCGGCCCAAGACGCCGATTCTTTACTCTTACGACGAGAGATTCCCCATCCCCGGCTTAAAGGTCCTCCGCCAGAGCACAAATGACCGCGCCACCGTTGTTGGCGCGGGGATCACCGTGCACGAAGCTCTCAAGGCGTACGAACAACTGAAGGCCCGGGGGATTGCTCTGCGCGTCATCGACCTCTACTGCGTCAAGCCGCTTGATGCGGCAGCCCTGGGGCAGCACGTCCGCGCCAGCGGCGGCCGCGTAGTGACCGTCGAAGATCATTACGCTGAGGGCGGGCTAGGAGAGGCGGTGCTCAGCGCCTTGGCCACAAACGGAACCGCCCTCAGTGGCGCGCGGCAACTGGCTGTGGACCGCCTGCCCCACTCGGGCAAGCCCGAAGAGCTCATCGATGCCTTCGGGATCTCCGCACGCCACATCGTTGCCGCCGTCGAGCAGCTCCGCAGACAAGCGGAAAAAATCCCTGAGGCGTAGCAAGTGAATGGTGCCCTGGCAAACGTCCGAGTTGCCGCGCCGTGAAGAGGGAAGGTCGGTCTAGGAACGGGCCTGGTTTGCAGCCAGCAGCGCGGCCGGCGGCTTGCGCAGGTCCCACACGATACGGCACCACGAGAGAATCTTGAGGGTGTAGTAGGTCAGGTCCACTTCCCACCAGAAAAATCCCTGGCGCGCCGAGGCCATGTACTGGTGGTGGTTGTTGTGCCAGCCCTCGCCCATGGTGAGCAGGGCCAGCAGCACGTTGTTCCGGCTGGTGTCGCTGGTCGGGTAACGCCGGCGGCCGAAAATGTGGGAGAGCGAATTGATAGTGAACGAAGAGTGCCACAGCAGCACGGTGCTCACGAAAAAGCCCCACACCAGCATGCCCCATCCGCCGGCCAGAAACAGCACGACGGCCAGCGCCACCGGCGGCACCAGGTAATACTTGTTCAGCCAGCGCAGCTCCGGGAACCGGTAGAAATCGCGGATCAAGTCCACCTGCGTGTCGGTATACTTGTCGGAAAGTATCCAGCCCACGTGCGACCACCAGAAACCGAACAGCGTCGGAGAGTGCAGGTCGAGTTCCGTATCCGAGTAGCGGTGGTGGTGCCGGTGGTTCGCCGCCCACCACAGCACGCCCTTCTGCGACGAGCTCGTGGCCATCACCGCCAGGATGAATTGGAAGACGCGGCTGGTTTTGAACGCACGATGCGAAAAATAGCGATGGTAGCCGGCGGTCACGAAAAACATCCGCGTGTAGTAGAGCGCCAGGCACACCACCAGGTAGGACCAACGGAACCCGACAAAAATCACGGCGATGCAGGCCAGATGCGCGGCAAAAAAGGGAAACGCCTTGACCAGGGGGAGACGCGCGCCATTGCGCAGGGGGATTGCCAGCGACGCCATACAGCTAGTTTCCTCCGCTCCGAAGAATCCAAGGAAAGGTTACAGCTCTCCGCGAGCGCTCAGGAAACACAGCCGCACGGGCGCGCCACGAATAAGCAACCCAGAATAAGGCCACGGGCACCCACGCGTCAATGGTACGTCGTCGCCGCGTTGCCATTCCGTTTGGTGCCGCACGAAGCCCAGCGCGCGGCACTCGGATCGAATCAAGTTTGAAACCGCTGTCCCATCCTGGGAATCCCTCCCTGGCCAGCTCTGCACCTCATCCCGTCAACTCGTTTGTTTTCTAGGGGGCACTGACCTGGGTTTTGGGTGCAAAGCTGCGGGGAATCCTCCTGGGCCACCCTCTCTCGTCCGCAGACTGAGGATTACTGACGGTCCTCCGCCATGAAGCCAAAGCCCCTTTCTGTCCAGCACCGCTTCATTCTGTTGCAGGCCAGCAGCTTTGCACTGGCGCTATGGTTTCTGGCCGGTGCGATCTACCTCAACCTGAAAATTCGGCACGAGATGGAAGAGCCGCTACAGGACCTGCGCGCCGCGCTGGCGCTGAACTTCGAGATCGAGGCCAGCCAGGAGCAGGTGATGATGGCCGCCGCCACCGCGCATCTCCACCCCGGCGAACAGAACAGCCAGGAATTCCAGGCTGCGGCCCGACGGTTGCCGGAACTCGCGGCCCGTTATCTGACCCTGCCGGTCAGTCAGCAGGAACGCCGCGTCCTTGAAACCATCCGGGAACTGCAATCCCGCCTGATCGCGAACGCCTGCCAAGACCTCAAAAGCGTCCCTCAGCTCTCGGAAGTCATCGCTCAGGTCCAGGAGTTGTTGCGGATGAACGTGGCCATCGAGCTCCTCCTGCACAGCATTGCCCAGGCCCATCTCCAGCAACTGGAGACGACCACGGTGCGGCTCGGCGAATATACACGGGCGCTCTATCTGCTGCTGGCGGGCTTCGGCCTGTTCACGATTCTAGCTCTCTTGCAGTTCCGCCGCGTTCATCGGGAAGAGATCTGGCAACCACTCGAAGACCTGCGCCGAATGGTCATGCAGGTCCGCTCCGGGAATCTCGATCTCACTGGGACAGCGCCTCGCAGCATCGAGTTCGGGCCTCTGGTGCAAGGCTTTCTGGACATGGCCGGGGACCTGCGCGAGATGCGGGACGGCCTCGAGCAGAAAGTCCACGAGCGCACCACCGCGCTGAAGACCGTTCAGGACGATCTGGTACAGGCCGCCAAGCTCTCCGCCCTCGGGCAGCTCATCTCGGGCGTGGCCCACGAGATCAATAACCCGCTGACTTCCATCCTGGGCTTCAGCGAGCTGATTCTGTCGCGGCCCGAACTCGATCTCCGGCTCAAACTCCAGGTCCAGACCATCCGCGAGGAAGCGCTGAGACTGAGGACTTTGGTCACCAACCTCAGCGCCTATGCGCGGCGCGGGCCTCAGCGCACCACCCAGTTCGACTTGCGCGGCGTGCTCGATCGGATCGCGGCCCTCCGCGGCTATCAGCTCAGCGCCAGCAACATCGTGTTGCACCTCGATCGCCCCGACGCGCCCGTCTGGGTCGAGGGAGACCTGGACCGCCTGCTACAAGTCTTCTTCAATCTGGTGCTCAATGCCGAGCAGGCCATTCAGGTCTGCCGCACTAAGGGAGACATCTGGCTCGCCTGCGGCGAGGACCACGGCCGCGTCTGGGCCACAGTCCGCGACAACGGCTGCGGGATGTCCCCTGCCGTTAAGTCCTGCATCTTTGATCCCTTCTTCACCACCAAGCCCGTGGGCCAGGGCGCCGGCCTCGGGTTGAGCATCTCCCACGGGATCATCCAGCAGCACCACGGCTCGATTGCCGTGGAAAGCGCCGAGGGCCAGGGCACTACCATACGCATCTCCATACCTTTGGCCCAGCCCCCGTCCAAGCCACCCTTCAACACGCCAGCAAAAAGGCCGGCCACACGGCCCGGCGGCGCGTCCAGCCGGAACACCCTGATCATTGACGACGAACCCGCCATCACTCAGCTCCTCGATCGCTTCCTGGCGGACCGCGGCTGGCGCTGCACCGTCCTGAACGACGTTTCCGGGCTCGACGCTTGCCTCCAAGGGCGACAATTCGACCTGGTGATTTGCGACCTGAAAATGCCGGGGAGAAACGGGCTGGAGGTTCTGCGCCTGTTGCAGGTGCGCCGGCCGGAGCTGGCCCGGCGTTTTCTGCTGATCACCGGCAACTTGTCCGACGCCGAGCAACACGTGAGCGGGGACGAACTGGCCGGGGTACCCGTGCTGCGCAAGCCGTTCACCCTGGAAAGCCTGGAAGAAGCGCTCGCAGGCCTGACCACCGAACAGGAATAATGAAGAGGCATCGGCCTGAATCGTGGAGACCTCGAGCTCGGCGCCGCGTACGGAAGGTCTGCCGAAAACGCCCTTGCGGTGTAAGCCGCCCTGTTGTGTGTTATCTTCTCGGCTCGGATGAACGCGGGTCGGCTTTCGACTCTAAACTTTCGACTTTGGACTTTCGACTTCTCGACCATGGCTGAAAAAATGGTACTGGTGGGCCTTCTTCCCGAGGCGATGGTGATTGACCCGCACGAGCAAGTGGTGTGGCTTTCCAACGCGGGCCAACTGAAGATTGAGTTCGACCCCAACCGCTGCCCCTTCTCTTCCAACGTCTTCCAAGCGCCGCCGGGCATGCGCCTGTCGAGCGGCACGCCGCGCCCGGGCACCAAGCCCGGCTCCTTCAGGTACCGCCTCTGGCTGAATGAGCAGATGATCGGCGGCGGCGAGATCATCCTCCGCGAGAAATAACGCCCGGCGTCTGAATTTTCCCGGAAATTGATGCGGGACAGAATCGTAGTGGCGTACTGCTATACGCCGCTACGAAACTCTGAACTGCGTCCTGGGTTCCTTGAAGGGCGAGGGATGCGGCCGAGGCTTAGTCGCCGGTGGCAGCGGCAGCGCGTGCACCTTCGATAGACTCCGCCAGGCCGCGCCGCACTGGGGCCAGCGCAAAAGCCGGTACCGGCCGCTCCGGCGGTAGCGACATGCTGGCCGACTTCCGTGGGAACTCCGTACGACGGTCCGGGCGCAGCCCCGCCTCGCGCAGCATCTCTGCGGCAAGGTTGGGGTCATCCGAGCGGTCAACACCCCAGAACCACAGCCGGTCCTCCTGCCGCTGCAGGAACTGTAGCGACTGTTCGAGCTTCTTCATGGCGCGGTCAAACGAGGACGCCAGGAAATAGACCGAAAGCACCCAGGAATGCCGCGAGAAGGCAGCCCGGATCCGCACGCAGTATTTGCCGTTCTGATTGACTTCGATGCTGCAACGATACTCATTACGCTGCTGGCTCGCTCTGGTGGACATGGAGCACCTCAACAATAGGGGAACCTATCCGGCTGCCTGGGCCGCTGTCGTTCCGAGTTGGAACACAAGTCAGAAGAGAGACCGAGTGACGCCCGTTTCCGCTTCCGACGCTTCTCCAACATGGACTGCTCCGCCTGGGAGAATCTTGCTAAACTCTGGAAGACTTCACGGCTGGGGGAAGGCCAACACCTCGCGCAACGCCCCGCTGGCGTCGGGGCAACTACTGCGGACCGCATTATGCTAGCCGAAAGCGACCCTGAAAGGCAAATGGAAAAGGTCTAAGAATAAGTGCTTTATTATCTGATTGTTACGAGTCTATATCGGCCGGGTCAGCCGCTTGATGTTGTCCGGCATCAGTTGGAGCTTGCCCTCCCGCTTCAGGCGCTCCTCGAGCGCTGACCTGAAGGATTCGTAGGCCAGTTCGCGTTTGCTCTGCAGGACCTGCCGCTCAAACTCTTTGCGCTGCTTGAGGAAATCCTCCTCCTTGATCTCTTGCCGCTCCACGACGTGGTAAACGACCCAGTTGGCGCCCAGCAACGCGGGCGAGCCGGTCTGCCCGGCAGGCGTGGCGAACACCGCAGACAACTGGCGCGCGCTTCCCACCTCGGGCACCGTACCGGTCCGTGCGAAGGGCTCGCTGGTCTTGATCTCGAAGCCCAGAGCCTTGGCCGCGGCGGCCAAACCTTCTCCCGACTGCCCGCGCTTGGAGAGCTCTTCGGCTCGAGCCTTGGCCAGCTCTACCGCTTTTTCCCGACGGTAATCGGCAGTGACGTTGTCGCGCACCTCGGTGAACGTCCCCGGATGTGCAGCCTGGATCTCCTTCACCGATAGGACCACGTACCCGCGGTCGGTGCGGAGGGGCGCGCCGAGTTCGCCCTGGCGCTGGCGGAAGATCGCGTCCTTGAGTTCCGGTGCGTTGCCCAGCTCCGGCACCAGGTCGTTGGCCGCCACCTGGCGGGTCTCTCCCAGGCTCAAGTGGAACTTCTTGGCCAGCTCGTCGAGCGAGCCGCGGCTCGATTTGCGGACTTCGGCGGCAATTTCGTTGGCCTGCTCGGTCGCCAGCCGCTCGGTCTTCTCGTCGGTGAGAGTCGGAAGGACGGAGGCGCGCACCTCCTCGAAGCTCTGCGTGCGCGCGTTTTCGTGCTCGATCACCTTGATGATGTGCAAGCCATACTGCGTGTGCACCAAGTCTGAGATACTGCCCGGCGCCAGGCTGAAGGCCGCCTTCTCGAACTCCGGCACGGTCTGCCCTTGCAGGATCCAGCCCAGGTCGCCGCCCTTGTCCTTGGTGGTGTCCTCGGAATACTGTTTGGCGAGCTCTTCAAACTTGCCGCCGTGCTTGGCCTTCTTCAAAACGTCTTCGGCCTTCTTGCGGATCTCATCGACCTCGGCGTCGGTCTTGCCGATGGTCTTGAACAGGATGTGGCTGGCGTGTACCCGGTTCGGGAGGCGGTACTGCTGGATGTGCTCGTCGTAGTAAGCGCGCAGGTCCTGGTCGGGCACGGTGAGGCGCTGGCGGAGCTGGTCCAGGTCCATCCGCGCAAAGCGCACCACGCGCCGCTCCGGCACGACGTAGCGCGCCTTGTTCTTTTCGAAGTAGGAGGCCAGATCCGGGTCGCCCACTGCTACTTTCGCTTCGAGCTCGTCGGGCTTCACCACGACGTATTCCATCTTGATTTTTTCGTTGCG
>JBGPZW010000049.1:0-20294 GCA_041493955.1 Terriglobia bacterium | reverse complement strand
TACATCCCCACGGGCTATAATTTCGACCCGGTGGTCCTGAATCCCCATTTGCCGCTGGAATTCTTTGAAGCGCGCAATGCCCTGCGCATCGCTCAATCGGAGGGGGCCGAGGAGTACGCCACAACGAGTTATGCGAACGCTGTTCGCTTGATGAGGCAGGCAGATGATCAAGCCATAAGAAACAGGGGCGACAAGAAAGCGCTCATTTCCGTCTCGCGCGAAGTTGTTCAGACGGCGGAAGACGCCCGCGAGATTTCGGTGAAGCGCATTGAAGCGGACCGGCTGGAGGCCAATAGCAGGGCGGCAGCGGCTCGCGAAGCCAACGCCAAAGCGCGGTCAAGAGAAGATGCACAGCGCCGTGTGAACGCGGAAGCCGATACAGCCGATGCAGTCCGCGCGCGTATGGAGGCCGAACGCCAGACTCGCGAAGCCCAAGAGGCCGCCCATAAAGCCGCTCTTGCTCAGGCCCAGGCCGAACAAGCCGGCGCCGCGGCGCAGCAACAGCAACAGGCCGCACAGGCGGAATCCGACCGGAATCGCGCTGCCGCAGCCGCTGCGGATCAGCAGCTTCAGCAAGCCGTGCGTGAACGCGAAGAGCTCCGCGCCCGTCTGCTGCTCCAATTCAACGCCATCCTCGAGACGCGCGATACAGCGCGCGGCCTTGTCGTCAACATGTCGGACGTTCTCTTCGACACGGGCAAGTACACACTTCGCCCGCTGGCGCGGGAGAAGCTGGCAAAGATATCCGGCATCGTGCTCGCCTATCCCACGCTCCGGCTGGCCATCGAAGGCAACACCGATAGCGTAGGCGGTGAAGATTACAATCAGAAGCTCTCGGAAAACCGTGCCAACGCGGTGCGAGACTACCTCGTGCAGCAAAGAATTCCCACGGCGTCCATGACTTCGCGCGGTTTTGGGAAGACGAAACCTGTGGCGTCGAACGACACTGCGGCAGGACGACAACAGAATCGCCGCGTGGAACTCGTCGTATCCGGCGAAGTGATTGGAAGCGCCACGGAAGGCGGAGGCGCTCCAGGCATATCGCAGAACAATCCAAATTCCGGCCGTCCGTGAGATGCGGGCAGTGCCGCGCTAGCGGATCGAGTTAGGGGCCATGTTGATACTTCGCGCGTTAGTTTAACCGCAAGTTCGGGGCTTAGTACGAGGGGGCGGCTTGCGTCAGCTAGGAGTGCACTCGGCCCGGATTCTACAGTCGAGTTAGTTCTTCCTGGAACGGGAAAACAGCAAGGAGGCGTGAGATGCCGGATACGCCGTCCGGGTTAAAAGAAAACGTCGCGGGGCTGCTCTGTTACGTGCTGGGCTGGGTCACAGGTTTGATCTTTTTCCTGATTGACAAGCGGCCCTACGTGCGCTTCCACGCGGCGCAGTCCATGGTAGTTTTCGGCGGGCTGCACATCCTGCGCATCGTGCTCGCCATGTTGTTCGGAGTGAGCATGATGTTCGGCGCAGGAATGGGGTGGACCGGCTTTTCGCTCGGGTGGCTGTTGTTCTGGCTGATCGGTATGGTTGCCCTGATCCTCTGGATCGTACTGATGGTGAAAGCCTACCAGGGCCAGCGGTTCAAGGTGCCGTTCGCGGGCGATCTTGCCGAGAGCTTCGCCGGAAAGTAAGGGAACAAAGCCCTCCTGCTTCGTTTGGAGCACCACCAGAGAAAGGGCGGGGCCTTATCACGGCGGGATTCTTCGTCTTCAGAACCTTTGAGAGCTTGGTGAGTCGAAGTTAAGCTACGGTTTCGGGTCCGAGTTCACCCGCGATTTGGGTTTGCCGACGCCCCCGAAGCGCACAAGCAGCGCAGGGGCAAGCTGGCTGTCGGCCCGATCTTCCAGGCGGGAAAGGGAAAGCCGCTCAACCTGGACAACCTTGCGCGGCGCGTGATTATCCCCGCCCTCGAAAGGTGTGCGGTGTGCCGACAATCGAAGTCTGCGCACGAGAGTAATGGGCATGAGTTCCGGTTGGACAAGTCTCTCCCGCAGTGGCACGGATTCCGGCGCGGGCTCGCAACCACGCTGCATCAATTGGGCGTGGACCACAAGACCATTCAAACGATTCTTCGGCACAGCAATGTGGGCCTCACCATAAACGTTTACGTCAAGAGCGTGCCCGAATCGCAAGTCAGCGCGATGGACGTTTCCGGCACGGAACTGCAAAACAGCCTAACTTGCAACGATCTTACAACGGGCGGAAAACGTCTAGTCAACTAAAGAGCGCAATATGCGTCGCAGCAACAAGATAAGTGGTGGGCCTGGGGAGACTCGAACTCCCGACACGCGGTTTAGGAAACCGCTGCTCTATCCATCTGAGCTACAGGCCCCACTGCCAAGCTTTATCCTACCGCAAAAGGCGTGGCAGGAGCACAGCATGCGGAGCAGTAACGCTTAGCAATGAAACGATTGCAAGCGCCCATGGGCTTTGATATAGGTTGCCAGAAGCATTGGGAGAAACCTGCAAGCTACACTTTATCCGAGGCCTTCGGTATAGTTGAGGCATGCTCAGGGCCACGAGAACTCGGCGTGCGCTGCGATTTGCACAGACGCGATTGCGCGAATGGCGCATGATCGCCAAGGGCCTGCTCTCCACCCGGCATCCACTTCTGGCGCACATCATCCCCATGCGCCGGTGCAATCTCTCCTGCACCTACTGTAACGAATTCGACGACTACTCGAAGCCGGTGCCGCTTACGGAGATGTACCGGCGCATCGATCGGCTCGCCGCGATGGGCACGGCCATCATCACCATCAGCGGGGGAGAGCCGCTGCTGCACCCCGAACTCGACCAGATCATCGCGCGCATCCACCGCCACGCCATGATCACCGGCCTGATCACGAACGGCTATCTGCTCACCGCCGAGCGCATCGGGCAGTTGAACCGCGCCGGCCTCGATCACCTGCAGATCAGCATCGACAACGTGCTCCCCGACGAGGTCTCCAAGAAAAGCCTGAAGGTACTCGACCAGAAGTTGGAACTCCTCGCCGAACACGCCGTGTTCCAGGTCAACATCAATTCGGTGCTGGGCAGCGGGATAAAGAACCCGGAAGGCGCCCTAGTAGTGGCTCATCGCGCCATTGAGCTGGGCTTTACCAGCACGGTCGGCATCCTGCACGACGGCAACGGCCAGCTCAAGCCCCTGGGCACGCGCGAAACAGAGATCTTTGAAGAGATTATGAAGCTCGGGAAACGATCGTTTTCGCGCTTCAACCGGTTCCAGCACAACATCGCCCGGGGCAAACCAAACGATTGGCGCTGCCGCTCCGGCTCGCGCTATCTCTATATCTGCGAGAACGGCCTGGTGCACTGGTGTTCGCAGCAGCGCGGCTACCCGGGCATCCCACTCGAGCAGTACACGACCGAGGACCTCCGCCGGGAGTTCTCGACGCGCAAGCCTTGCGCTCCACACTGCACGGTCTCCTGCGTGCAGCAGATCGCCATGATCGATAACTGGCGCTCGCCGCAGACTTTGAAGCCGGTCGCAGTGCCTCCCGAGACGCCAGCGGAGCGGCTGGTGCAGCTCAGCGAAGCCGGCGCTCCCGAGAAAAGTTGATCCCCTCCCCCTTTGCCTTTTGTTTTCCTGTACTTCCTCCCGGTTGCCACTGCGGAACCCTGTACCTCGGCAACATTGACGCCCAGGTCCGCGACCGTTAAGGTCGAAGATGGCCCCCAAGAGGTCGGCTCTCGCCGGCGCTGGAATCGGCTGCTGGCGGGCCCTTGATTCAGGGGCATCGCGGGGTTGCGCGCCAGTTTCCCCCGATGCCGTCCCTGTTCCGCCTCCCCCGGACTTCCACGGGGAAGTCCGCCCGTACGACAACACGTGACCACACTCGCGAAAGCAGGACGTTACGAACTGCTCGAAGAGCTCGGGCGCGGCGCCATGGGTGTGGTGTACCGCGCGCAGGATCCGGTGATCGGCCGCACGGTCGCGGTCAAAACCATGCGCCTGAGCGAACAGGGCACCGGGTTGACCCGCGAGGAGCTGATCGCCCGCTTCCAGACCGAAGCGCAGGCCGCTGGACGGCTGAGTCATCCCAACATCGTGGTGGTATACGACGCCGGTGAGGAGGACGGCCTGTTCTACATCACCATGGAGCTGGTCGAAGGGCGCAGCTTGCAGGCACTGCTCGACGAGAAGCAGTCCTTCCCGCTGCCGCGCGTTCTCCGCTTGATGGAGCAGATCTGCTCGGCGCTCGAGTTTGCCCATCAGCGGAGCATCGTGCACCGCGACATCAAGCCCGCCAACCTGATGCTGACTCCCGACGACACAGTCAAGATCACCGACTTCGGCACAGCCAAGATCCTGCAGTTCGGCACAGCCCAGACGGCGCATGTGATTGGCACGCCCAGCTACATGTCGCCCGAACAGGTCAAGGGCAAGTCAGTGGACGGCCGCTCAGACCTCTTTTCGGTCGGGGTGATCCTCTACGAGTTGGTGACCGGTGAAAAGCCCTTCCCGGGCCAGAACATAACCACGGTCATCTACAAGATCATCAACGAGGATCCCATCCCCCCGCGCGAGCTGGACTCCTCGGTTCACCCGGGCCTTTCCTACGTGATCACGCGCGCGCTAGCCAAGGATCCCGCTGCGCGCTACCAGAGCTGCCGTGAATTGATGGAGGCGCTGCGGAACTACCGTGAAATCGAGGCCAGCCCGGAAGCTACCGTCGCGCTGCCGCGGCCAACATCAGCGCCCGCGGCGACGCGGCCCGCCGCCGCATCGCGTCCCGTCGCACCCGCAGCCGCGCGACCTCCGGTCGAACCGGCGCGCACCTTGGGTGCCTTGTCCCCGCCCGAGCCGCGCCGGCGCGGCAGCTTCCTATTGGCGCTTGTGCTGCTGGCCATCATCGGCGGCGCCAGCTACCGAATCTGGCCCACCCTTCGCGAGGTGTGGGAGCGCAGCCGCACTGCGCGCGCGAGTCAATCCGCACTGCCCGGCCAAGCGCCGACCGATGCCGCCGCAACTTCCGGGGCTTCCGGAGGGGCCGGCGTCACGCCCGAGCGGGAAGCAGCGCCCGCGACCAAAGCCACTTCGACGCCGCAGAAATCGCGCGGAGAGCCGGCAGCGGGCGAAGCCAGCCGTGCTGACACAGCCTTGAAGTCGCGCATCGAGCAGGCCGTGGCGGACGCGGGGCTCGCCGGAAAGGTGCGCGTCCACGCAGCGGGCAACACGGTCACGCTCTCGGGCCGGCTGACGCCGCGCGAACACCGTCAACTCCTCGAGCACCTGCGCAACGCGCCGCCCTCGGCCCGGGTGATTGATCACATCGAATACGCCAGCCCCGGCGGCGGCGACGACTCACTGGTAAGCGAGCCGCGGCACCAGGCCGCCTCGGGCCGCGGGGAGATTGAGGTCGTGACCGACGTGCTAGGCGCGCCAGCGGTTCTGCGTGGCATGCGCGGCCGGGTCGTCTCCGAATGCCGCACGCCTTGCCGTTTCCACGACCTCCAGCCGGCCAGCTACAAGCTCGAGATCAACCAGGAGGGCTACCGGCCGGTGGAGCGCCGACTCCAGGTGACCGCCGGCGGCGTCGTGGATGAACGGATCGAGCTCGAGGCCCTTCCGGTTGCGGTGACACTCAACAGCCAGCCGCCCCAGGCGCACCTGTTCATCAACGGCGAACACCAGCCTGAGACTACGCCCACGACCATCCGCCTGGCACCCGGCAGCTACAACCTCGTCGTTCGCAAGCCCGGCTTCGAGCCTTATTTCGGGCAGGTGCAGGTGAAGGGTGGTGAGCCCGCACACGTGGAGATTGAACTGGTACCGGGGCGCGGCGCGGGCACAAGCAATGAAGGTGCTGGAAACGCCGGCGGCGTGTTTGTCACGAGCGATCCCAGCGGAGCAGCGATTCTTGTGGATGGTTTCCCCGCCCGGAAACGCACTCCGGCGCTACTCCAATTACCCCCCGGCGAGCATACCCTGACGTTTGCCATCAAGAGTTACGGTCTGGCGCGCAGAACTATCCTCGTGGAAGCCAACCAGAGCACGCGGATTGATGTAACCCTGCACTAGCCTCCATCGCCAGTGAGGCGTCTCCTCTCCCTTGGTCACCGAGCCTTCTCTCTTTCCCGGCAGCGGCCTGCCCGAATTGATACTTTTCTGCCCCGCGTGGTTACCGATAGGCAGCTAGGTTCACTGCATTCCCTTGTAAACACGGTGCCTGCGCAGGCAAGCTTCGCGGCAGGCAGCGTGCTCCCCCAAGGTGGGTCTTTTGGGTGTGCGGCCGTACGTGGGGCAGGGGCTAGTGCAAACCCGGAATCCGATCCTAGATCAGGTCGAAGCTGAGCGGTTCGCCAGATGGTGACCAAGGGCTGATGCAATGCGCTTAGTCAGACGCGCCACGCCGCAAGAGTTGGGAGATCACAGTGAATGCACGCGCCCCGGCAGAAAAGATGACACGCCAACTCGCTACCAGTGACCCGGGGCGAACCCCGCACCCGGCACCAGATGTCGGCGCAACTTCCGCCACCGAACTCGCTGTCGGCCGCTTCCTGCGCTCCTTCCAGGTGCTGCTGCGCTCTTCGCGGCTCTATCAGAAGAATCACCCGCGAGTCATGGAGAGCCTCGAAGCCACGGAACGAAATCTGCGCGCAGCGCTCGAGCTGGTGCCCTCGGTGGCAGTGGCCGTGGAGCGCGGGCGGCTGGCGGTTCCGCTCACTGGCCCGGAGGCCTCGGCACGCCCGCTCGATGACCGGCGCGGCGAATTGAGCGCCCTGGCGGATACACTGTCCCGATGCGGCGTCACCTCGCTGATCTTTCGGGCGCAAACCAACCTGGGCGAGCTCGACACGCTGGCGGGCTTGCTCAACAGCACGCTGCAGAAACCGGGCGCGGCGGCCTCGCGAAGCGCCGGCACGCGGGTGGCTGGGCAGCCAAACCGCCAGTCCTGGGTCAAGCGGCTCCAGACGCACCATCTCCTCGGCATTGCAATCAACGCCCCGCTGGAACACAAGGTGGATAAGGTTCTCGCTAGCCTGGTGGCGGCGCTTCTGGCTTGTGGCGACAACTCCGAATCCGAGGTCACTGACCCCTCGAAAACCCCGACGGGATCGTTTCGGACCGGCGAACCGGTCAGCTTGAACGAGTTGACCTCGGCGCTTCGGCTGCTCGTGAAGATGCTCCCACCACTCGACCGGGCCCAGCAGAATTCGCCGCAGGAGGTAGAGCGCACATTTCACGACGTGCTGGCGGAGGCCGATCGCCCCGCCGTAAACCTGGTCGTCCGAGCTGTGGTGAGCCAAGCGCCACGCGAGGGAGACACGCCGGAATCCTATGTGGCACGTTTGGTTGATTCTCTACTGCTGGAGTTTGCGACCGAAGAGTTCTGCGCTGGGCGCTTAGCGCCGACCGACTTGCGCAAGGTGGTGGATCGTCTGAGTGGCGAGCTGGCCGCTGCCGGCGGTCCACTCTCGGAGATTCGCAGAGCAGCCACAGGCGCCGGGCAGCCCTCTGCAAGGCCCGCGGTGGCCTCGCTCTTCGCCGAGTGGGCCGGCGAAGCCTATGCGGCACGCCTCTCGGAGCGTTTCTGGGCCGAGCTGCCGGCGCGGGAGATGTCCCGCGTGCTGCGCAGCCGCGACGCCTGGTGTGTGCCGGCCGGTACGCTTCGCTGCTACCTCGACCAACTGGCCGACGCGGATCCCGATGTCTCCCTGGGAGCCTCTCCCCGCGAGGCGCGCCTGGTGCTACTCAACTACGTGCGCTGCCTGGAGTCCGAGGAAGGCAAGACGCGGCGCGCCGTCGCCACCGGGTTGGTCGAACTCCATCCCCTGCTCGAGCGCATCTGGCCGCATCAATTGCCTGAAGAACTGGGCCGCGTGGTGGTTGGCGCACTCGAACGGGAAACCTCGCCGGGTATCGCCGGCCTGCTCTCCGCGGTGACCGAAAACCTGGCGCGGCTCGCGGTGGCCAAAGGCGACTACGAGGAGTTTGAACGGATCCTGGCGGGTTTAGAGCACGGCCCGCGCGACGCGGAACACGCTCACCTGGCCGCTCTGGCCGACCGCCTAGTCGCTGACGAGCGCTGGCTTCTGCTGGTGGACGCAGCCCTGGCCAACAAAGCACTCGATCCCGTTCTCCCACGCCTGCTCCGGCGCGACCCGGAACGCTTGCTCGATCGCCTGGGCCTGCTCCTCACCGCGGCGGAGGGGCTCGATGCGCTGCCGGCCATGGCGCGCTTGCTGCGCGCGGTGGGCGAACCGGCCCTGGGCGCGCTGGAGACACGCCTGTTTGAGCCGCGGCGCCAGCGCGCCACGGCAGCGATCAAGCTGCTCGCTGCCACCGACCCGGAACGCCTGCTCGCAGTCTTGCCGCGCGCTCTGCCGAGCTGGGAATGGAACCTGCAGGATCTGGCCGTGACCGAGCTCGCGCGCACGGATATCCCCGGCCTGGCCGGAGGGTTTCTGGACACGGTGGCCGAGGCACACCCGCTGGTGGTGCCGATGATGCTGGACCGAATCGGGCTGGCGGGAGAATTTGCCGCAGTGCCCCTGCTGCTGACCATCGCCGCGGGCGAACTTGAGCGCCTGCGCGACGTCTTCATCCGCATCAAGGCCGTGGAAGCACTCGGGCGGATGCGCGCGCCTCAAGCAGCCAATCTGTTGCGCACCATCCTGCGCCAGCGCAATGGTCTCACGCATGCCGAGCCGGCCGGTTTGCGCGCCGCTGCCGAGGAGGCCCTGGCGCTGATCGAACACCGCCCGTCGTCGGCCCGCGTGCGCGCCGCACAGGAAGCGCTGGAGAGGACCACTCTGGCGTTCACGCGCCCGCGGCGCTACTTGCGGATTCCCCTTTCCCCACCGTTCACGGCGCAGATCGCAGGCCCGCATTCCGGCGCAGCAACCGTGCGCACCATCAGCCTGGGCGGGGCGTATCTCGAATCCAACCGGCGGCTGGCGGTGGGTGATTCGATCCGCGTAGAGATCCGTGCCGGTTTCCGCCGCATCCACTCGCTCGCGGTAGTCCGCAACGTTTCCCCGCGCGGCGGCGGCGTGGAATTCGTGCACATGAAGCAGGAAGACCGAGAAAAACTCCGCAAACTGGTCCGCCGACTCCAAAGCAGCTAACTCCCACGGCAAAGAGCCACATCCGGCCGCAATTTGGCGCTGTCGTACTCTGCCGCTTGCCCTCTCCAGATCCCCGCACTTATGCTTTCGCGTCAAGTTGCGCGGAGAGATTTCTGGCGAGGCCTCCATCGCCGTGCAGAGGGCTTAGGGAAGGCGGTGGCGCAAGGGACTCCCAGGATCGCCCTGGAATCCCTCCGCGACCCGGGCGGCAAAGATTCCTGTTGAATTGGGGGTGGCCTTGGGGTACAAGCCGTCCATATTCTCACTTAGGGGTGGAGTAACGCTCGCACAGCCTTTCACTTCCC
Organism: Terriglobia bacterium; assembly: GCA_041493955.1. Lineage (GTDB taxonomy): Bacteria > Acidobacteriota > Terriglobia > Acidiferrales > UBA7541 > QHYU01. The sequence goes on along the minus strand of JBGPZW010000049.1, from coordinate 10,917 downwards.
GAAAGGAATGCCGACCGATACACGGTGCGGTGCAAGATCGCAAAGCGGAGGCAAGGATGCGTCCTAACAAGTGGGTGTGTCTGTTCGTTTTCGCAATCGGCCTGGTGCTGTTCGCCGAGGGTGCGGCCCTGGCCCAGGTGAACACCGCTGATCTGTCCGGAGACGTGACCGACCCGCAGGGCCTGGCCGTGCCCGGGGCGAAAGTCACGGTGAAGAATCTGGCCACCGGCGCCACCCGCAACGCCACAACGGATGACTCTGGGCGGTATCGTCTGGTCGGGCTGCCCCCGGGGCGCTACGAGCTGACCGTCGAGGGCGGCAAAGGGCTCGCGCGAATCGTGAACCCGGAGATTGTGCTTACGATCGGCCAGGCCGCCGAATTTGACGCGCACCTGCAGATCCAGACCGGCAGCGAAACGGTCACGGTCACCGAAGCCACCGAGCTGATCGAAACGCGGCGCACGGCCGTAACGGAGACTGTCAGCCGGCAACGGATCGATAACCTGCCCATCAACGGCCGCAACTACATCAATTTCACTCTGACCACCTCGCAGGCCCAGCGCGACAGTGCACCCTCGATCGGCGCGGCCCCCACCAGCGGCATCAACTTTGGCGGCCAGCGCGCGCGCTCGAACCAGGTCTCGGTGGACGGCGCCGACGCGGGAGACAACTCGGTCAACGGCATCCGCGCCACCGTCTCTCAGGAGGCCGTGCAGGAGTTCCAACTGATCATCAGCAACTACATGCCGGAATTTGGCCGGGCCACCGGCGGCGTGATCAACATTGTCACCAAGGGCGGCGGGAACGACCTGCACGGAAACGTTTTTGGCTTCCTGCGCCACAAATCCCTGCAAGCGCGCAACCCTTTCTCGGTGGCGGTGGATTCGGCCGGCAACGTCACCCCCGTCAAGCAGGCATTCACCCGCGCGCAGGCCGGCGCCACCATCGGCGGGCCGATCGTGAAGGACAAAACGTTCTACTTTTTCTCCTATGAAACCACACGCCGTCAGGAGACCGGCTTTACGAGTATCGGCGCCAACAACTTCGGGCTAGTCCCGACGACTACCCCGGCGGTTCCCGGGCTGACCCTGCTGCTCACCCCACAGCAATCTGCATTTGTAAACAACCCGGCCGTGCTCACGGCTCCTGGCGGAGGCATGGTAGCGGCCAACGTCTTTCTTCTGGGCGGGTCGGCTTCGAGCGTGGCGCTGGCCGGCATCGACCCGGGCGCCATCGCCACTGCGCGCGGTGTGCCCAGTGCCCCCGGGGCGCGCTTTCCCCTGCCGATCGATTGTTCTCCGCCGGCGATCCCTTGTTCGGCGGCCAATCTAGTGCCGCTCCCGGCGTCCTATGTGGCTCTGAACTCGTTGCGCGGCAACTTCCCGGTGAAAGAAGGCACCAGCCTCTGGTCGGCACGCCTGGACCATCAATGGAACGCGCGCAACAACTCCTTCGTCCGCGTGAGTGTTGCCCCTTCGCTGGTCACCGGCATCCAGGTCAACGCGCAGAATCAGAATTTCGGGCAGAACGCCGGTTCGCGCACCTCGCTGCAGCAGACGCGCGATTTGGCCGTGGTCGGCCAGCACGTCACCTCCTTCAGCAACTCCCTGTTTAACGAGGCCCGCTTCCAGTTTGCCCGGCGCGGTCTGCATTACGGCTTCTCGCAACTCCCGGGCGGTGGCGGGCTGGGTGTAAACATCACGGGATTTGCCTTCTTCGGTCGCGAGCCTTTCTCGACGGTGGACCGCATCGAGCGCCGCTTCCAATGGACCGACAATATGACCTGGATTAAGGGGAACCACGCCTTCAAGTTTGGCGTCGACATCAACCTCATCCAGCTCCGCTCGAGCAAGGCGCAGATTTTCGAGTTGAACTTCGGCGGCGTGGCCAACTTCGGCGTGCTCTCCGCCTCGACCTTCGGATTGCCCAGCACCGTCGGCGGCGTTACCGTTCCGGGGTTCGCTGCCGTGCAGAGCTACGGACTCGGTTTGCCCACCAGCTTCATCCAGGGCATCGGCACGTCCGACCGGCCGTTCTCCAACAAGGCCTTCGCCGGCTTCATCCAGGATAGCTGGAGGATTCACCCACGCGTTACACTGAACTATGGCGTACGGTACGACGTCGAGCTGACCCCGCTGTTCCCGGCGGCAACCGCGATCAACACCGCCGCCGAAGCGGCGCTGGGCGTGGTGGAAGGCATACCGCGCGACTTCAACAACTTCGCGCCGCGCGCTGCCCTGGCCTGGGACATGGTCGGAAACGGAAAGACGGTGGTGAGGGCAGGCTACGGCCTGTTCTACGATCACCCGCTGCTCGCCGTGGCCTTCAACTCGTTCACGGCAGAAGGCGCAAAGTCCGTGCAGTTGATCTCCGGCGGCGGCACGCCCACCCGGGCGATTTTTCCGTCGAACCCCGGGGCCCTGAACGGCTCCTCCATCTTCCAGGGAGTGTTGAATGATCCCCTGGGGCTTACGGCTTTCCTGCCCAGCCAGCAGCGCTTCGATCCCAAGAACCCGAACTCGGTCTTCGCCAACCAGAAGTTCCTGACCCTGGGGGTACCCGTCGCCATCTTGCCGTTCACGCTAGCCGTGAACAAGAACTTCGTGTACGGCTACGCGCAACAGGGCAACCTGACCATCGAGCAGCAACTCGGGCACGACTACAAGTTCAGCGTGTCCTACACCTACACGCATGGCAGCCACCTGAACCGGCCGCGCGATATCAATGCCACCGACCCGCTCCGCCTGGCGAACAATTACCGCAACGCCCTGGCGGTGGGTTGCAATCCTGCAAGCCCGCTGACTGTGGTCGCCCCCCCGGCGTGCACCCCTGTCGGGCCCTGCAGCGTGACGGTCGTTGCGCCCAACGCGCTGGGCGTGCTCTCGGGCTGTCCGGGAGCCTTCGCCGGCCTGAATGGCCAGTTCCTGGCCACCGCGGCCTTCTTCAATTTTTTCCGGCCATCGGGACCTAACCCGTCATTCGCAGGTCTTGCGGGCGGTTACGCCAACCAAGTTGGCCTAGCCACGTTGGCCGGCTTCCCGACTGGCTTCGCTGGTGTCCAGGTGCCGCTCGGCGGCGTGGACAACCAGGAATCGACCGGCAGCTCGATCTATCACGGTCTGACGGTGAACTTCTCCAAGCGCTTCGCGAGACACTTTGAGTTCCTCACCAGCTACACCTGGTCGCACGCGATTGACGATTCGACTGACCTGCAGACGCTTCTCGAACCGCAGGAGGAACGCCGGCCCGACCTCGAGCGCAGCAATTCCAGCTTCGATCAGCGGCATCGCTGGGTTACCAGCGCGGTGCTCCAGACCCCGTACTCGCGCAATGACAGCGAATGGTGGCGCAAGTTCCTGGCGGATTTCACCGTTGCGCCGCTCTTCGAGATTTCCTCCGGCCGGCCCTTCACCGTGCTGACCGGCACAGACTTCCGGTTGAACTTGGGCGCAAACACGGGCCGGCCGTCACTGGTCAGCTCAGGAGGAGTGACTTCACCGTTTATCCCCGGCTCGTTCAGCCTGCCCACGATCTGCGACGGCGCAGTGCAGATTCCTCCGGCGCCGGTCCCGGTTCCGCCCGCGTCGCAGGTTTCACCGCCGGTGGGATGCACCGGAAACTTGGGCCGCAACACCTTTGTGCGGCCGGGCTTCTTCCAGTGGGATCTGCGGGTCGCACGCAAGTTCTGGTTCACCGAGCGGGTAAACCTGGAGGTGATCGCCGACATGTTCAATTTGTTCAACCGCAACAACATCGCCGACGTGAACCCGCTGTGCGACTTGAGCGGTGGCCCCGGATCGAAGTGCGGCGCCGGGCAGCCCACGGCGTCGCTCGACACACGGCAGTTCCAGTTCGGTTTGAAGTTCAACTGGTAGGCCAATTCCCGCAAACGGCGAAGGGCCCCGCTCCGGCGGGGCCCTTTGCATCTTGGCGCGAAAGTTTGCGGCGCAGCTCTCCCGGCAGCTTCGGCAGGAATCTGACCCCCAAGCTATTTCCTATCGAAGATAGTTTCGCGCGACCAGGGATTCGCGCTAGAGTGGGCGCAGCGCACGCTGAGCACGGATGACGGGATGCTGGGCTGGACACAATTCACCATTGTCGCGATCGTGGTCGCCCTGGTCGTGTGGGCGATGGCCGCGTCGCTGCGTCGGCGTGGCGATGCGGAAGCAGCGGCACTACGCCAGGAGATGCAGTCGCTGCTGGCCACGCAAGCCCAGACCGTGGCCTCGCATTTCGGCCAGCTCTCGCAGATGGTGACGCAACAGCTCGGCCAGGTGACGCAGTCTTTGCAGGCGGGGGTGGCCGACTCCGGTCTGCTGGTGGCGAAGGCGCAGGAGGCGGTGGCCGCGGAGCTGAAAAACTCGCGTGAGATGCTCGGCAAGGTCAACCAGCAGCTCGGGGAAGTGCAGCAAGCGGGACGTGAGCTTTCGCTCGCCTCACAGGCACTCCAATCCGTGCTGGGCGGGGCCAAGACGCGAGGAACCCTCGGTGAAATCGCGCTCGAGCGCCTGCTCTCGGATTCCCTGCCGCAGGCTGCCTACGAAACGCAGTATCGCTTTTCAAGCGGAGAAGCCGTGGACGCAGTCGTTCAATTCCGTGACAAACTCCTGCCCATCGACTCCAAGTTTCCCCTCGACGATTATCGGAAGATCGGCGAGCAGGTGCCGGATGCGCGGCGGAGTTTCGCGCAGGCGGTCAAAGGCCACGCCGACGCCCTCGCCAAGAAATACATCCTGCCCGATGAAAACACGCTCGATATCGCCCTGATGTTTGTCCCTTCCGAAGGCGTCTATTACGAGTTGCTGATGACCGAGGACGCCAAAGGCATGGCGCTTGATGCCTACTGCCGCAGCAAGAACGTGATCCCCGTCTCGCCCAACACGCTGCATGCGCACCTCAGCGTGATCATGATGGGCCTCCGCGGAATGCAGATCGAGGAGAATGCCCGCAGGCTGCTGGCGGGACTCGCGGGACTTAAGAAACAGTTCGATACCTTCGACGACGTTTACCGGAAGCTGGGCACGCACCTGAACAACGCCCAGCAGAGTTACACCGAGGCCGAACGCCGGATCGAGCGAGCGCGCACCGCGCTCGACCAAATGGCCCAGGGCGCTCTGCCCGCCGAGGTCCCGGCCAAGGCCTTGGAAGCTGCCGGAAAAGAAGGAAACTAGAGGGACCACAGTTGCGGGTGAGCGCCCGCAAACTTCCTGCCATCAACGCTTGAGCAGCTCAAGCCATGCCGCTTCGATCAGGCGGGCGAATTCGCCCGCTGGTTTTTCCGCCAGTAGCTTTTCCAGCTCCTCGCGGAAGCGCGGGACGTCCTGCGGGTCGCTCTCCATGCGGCGAATCAAGCGCTCCAGGCGCTCCTGCCATTCCCGGGGCGCGAATTGCCGGGCCGTCACGAGTTGCCGCCGCGCCGCGTCGACGTCCGGCAAGCCGAGGGCACCGGGCACGATCCGCACGCCCACGGAAAACTCACCCGCGCGCACGCCCTGCAACTCAATTTCGGCGTAATTGTTGCTGCCGCCGCTCGAGGTCACTCGCTGCACGTTACCTCGCGGCATCTCCACCGCCTCCGGGGAGAGGTTGCGCGCTTCGAGCGTAAGCCGCTGGTCGGTGCCGCGGACGCGCACGGTCAGCTTCCCTTTCTCGCCCGGCGTCAGCTGCTTGTTCGGGCCCATGAGCTCCCAGGACACGAGCGTCACCGGCACCGGCGCGGCACTGCGTCCGCCCACTTCGATCACGAGCTGCGCTGGGCCCTGGGTCGCGCTAGGTCCCGGCAGGAGCACCAGGGCGATGGGCGAAGCGGCGAGCACGAGCACGGGCTGCCCATTCAGCGTCACATGGTTGGCGTCGGCTTCACCACGGAAACCGACTCCGTCCACGACGATGCGATCGGACATGGCCACAAAGCGGGCGTAATCGATCACCTGCACACCGTCGGGAGAATTTGGCCAGGGCGCGACCACCGTGGTTGAGGCGCTCGCTCCTCCGGCCGGCATCCGCGCCAGCAACACACCGGCCTCGCGGGGCGCGGTAAAGCCGACCCGGCCGCTGACGTCGGTGACCATATGTTCGCCGCCGGTGAAGGCCACCACGGCGTGCGCGGCCAGACGGCCCGAAGCGTCCAGAACCGCGAGCGTGGCACGCTCCCCGGCCACGAGCTTGGAGGGCAGCACGATGCTCATCCCCGCTGTGCTGGCGGAGGGTTTCGGTGGCTCTTGCTGCGCAGCAGCGCCCGCCGCCACCAGCGTAGCCACAAGTGCCACGGCCGCAAGCCGCGGCGGATTCACGACCCGCGCACGAATCATATGCGCGATTGTATCGCTTTTGGGCGCCCGGCCGGGAACCGGTTTACGGCTGAGTTTTCACGTTTTCGGTCGAGCTGGCCACTGCGGGACGGGGAGGTGCGTTCTTCACGAACTTGTCGAACCAGGTGATCATCTCCCACAAGACATGCTCGATCGATTCGCGCCCCGCATAGCCATGAGCCTCATGCGGCAGCGTGACGTAGCGCACCGAGCCCCCGTTGCCCTTGATGGCGCGGTACAGCCGTTCGGACTGGATCGGGAAGGTGCCCGAGTTGTTGTCCGCCTCGCCATGGATCAGCAGTATGGGGACCTTGATCTTGTTCGCGTGCATGAAGGGCGACACTTTGACGTACATCTCCAACGCTTCCCAGAGCGTCCGCCGCTCACTCTGGAAGCCGAAGGGCGTCAGGGTGCGGTTGTAGGCTCCGCTGCGCGCGATTCCCGCGCGGAACAGGTCCGTGTGCGCTAGCAGGTTGGCGGTCATGAACGCGCCGTAGCTGTGGCCGCCCACGCCGACCCGGTTCGGATCGAGCACGCCCATCTCCACGGCCTTGTCGATGGCGGCCTTCGCGCTGGCGGTAATCTGCTCGACATAGGTATTGTTCACCGTCTCCGGATCGCCGACCACCGGCATCGAAGCGCCGTCAAGCACGACGTAACCCTCGAGCAGGAAGAAAAGATGCGAAGGCCCGGCGATCGTTGTGAACCGATTCGGCGATCCCGAGACCTGGCCGGCCACACCGGGGTCGGTGAATTCCAGTGGATAAGCCCAGACCACTCCCGGCCGCCGCTCACCTACCTTGTAATCGGGGGGGAGGTACAGCGTGAAGGAGAGTCCAACGCCGTCGGCGCGCTTGTAGGTGACCAGTTGTTTCTTGATGCTGCGCAACTGGGGCACCGGGTCGGGAAAGCTGGTGAATTGGCGCGCGGCACCACCGGCCGCGTGGATGAAATAGTTGGGCGGCTCGGTGGGACTCTCGCGGCGCGTCAGGAAGCTCGCCGCGTTGCCCGAGAGTAAGGCGACCACGCTCTCATAGCTCTTCTCATCGCAGCGAAAAACTCGCTCGGCTTTGAGCGCCTTCGTGTCGAAGCGATCGAGAAACGGCCGGTCGCCCTCCGGCGATGCGCCGGTGCCAGTAAGATAGATGAAATCGCCGTCCTGCAACACCGCGCTGTGCCCAGAGGGCAGGGTCCGCGTGACCGGTGTGCCAGGATTGTGATAGCGGTCCATCGTGCTCAGGTCCCAGACCAGGCGCGACGCCTCGGCGGGATTGCCCGGATTGAAAAACCATGCGCGGCCGCGCAGCTTGTCGCGATCGAAGTCGCGCAGGATGGCGAAGTCGCCCTTCTCGCCCCAAGCCAGGCCGGCGAAACGCTGTTCGGTCCGGGCGAGTTCTGCCGGCGCAGCGGTGAAGGGCGCCCTTAACCACATCACTTTGTCGCGCTGTGGCACCTTCTTCTTCGGGTTGCCATCGTCGAGCGCCTCGACCCACGCCAGCTCTGCCGGATCAGTGGGGATCCAGTGTACGTTGCGCGGGCCGGTAGGCACGCCGCCAATGGGCACATTTTCCTCCAGCGGCAGGCTCGCGACCTTATAGACGAGCAGGCCGGTCCGATCCCAAACTTCCACTTCGCCCGGGAAGGCGAACGCGGGAACCAGGTAGGAATATGGCTGATGGATGCGCGCCACCAGGAGGTGCTGGCCACCCGGCGCGGGTTCCACAGAACCAAAAATCGCGGGCTGGCCCACGGAGGAGGAATTGCCGGACGCCGAGTCCACCACAACGAGCTGCGAGGCCGCGTAGTAATCGAAAAGGGCTTCGTCGTAAGCGCTTTCCAACAGGTCTTCGTAAGTCGGCACCGGCGCCGCCTTCCCGAAACTCTCTTCAATCCTCGGGCCCGTGGGCACGGCGGGCCTCTCCGGCGGCCGGCCGCGGCCACCTGGCACGCTGCGGCACAGCAGGGAGCGGCTGTCCGGCATCCATTCGCACGGCGTCCCCAGGACGGAGTTTAGGGCCACGCCGGGCATGGCGGTGGCATTGCCCGTCTGGGCGTCGCCGATCCACAGCTCAACAGCGCCACGAGTGGCGTGCGTGAAGGCAAAGTGCCGGCCGTCGGGCGCCCACACCGGCGGGCTGAAATAGAAGTCCGCCGCGAGGCCGATTCTACGCTCCCCACCATCCGCAACGCGCTTGACCACGAGGTTGGTGTGGCGCGGAGCATTGTGCGGGCCGTTGGTCGCCGGGTTGATGCGCAGTCCGGCCAGGCGCAGCATGGGCTGGGCGAGGTCGGCGATCGGCGGATAGGGCACGGGGGTGAAGAGCAGGACAACGTCGCGCGAAGGGCTCACACTGGCCTGCGGCGTCACCGGCGCGTTGAGCACGTTGAGAATTTCCTGGGGCGGCTTCTGGTAGTCCTGCTGGGCCCAAGCGGTCGCGGCCAAACAAGCGACGGCAGTGAATAAACATGCGACCTGCGCCGCGCGCTGCAACAGCGTCGACAGTCTATGCACTCTCATCTCCACACCTCCTCCGGCCCGTGGCGGTTGCGATTCTACTCCGACTCGAGGAATTCACAACGCCGGCCCGGCGCTGTGCCACAGACGCGCGGCGGCAGGGGGGTTCGCGGGCTAGGAACGCTTCAGGGTGAGCTGATAGATCTTGGCGTCCACGAAGAGTTGAAAGAGCACGGGGTCGAGTTCGTTGTCGCGGACAGACATGGCCAGGATTTCCAGCGCGCGCTCGGGCGACACGGCTTTCTTGTAGGGGCGGTCGGCGGCCGAGAGCGCGTCGAAGATATCGCAGACAGTCATGACTTTGGCCTGCGGTGGGATCTCCTCGCCTTTCAGCTTGTAGGGGTAGCCCGAACCGTTGAGCTTCTCGTGGTGCGCCCGAGCGATCGTGGGGATCCCCTTGATCTCTTTGGTCCAGGGAATCTGCATCAGGAAATTGAAGCTGTGCACGACGTGCGATTCGATCTGCTGGCGCTCATTGGCGTCGAGGCTGCCTTTGGGGATGGAGAGAAAACGCACCTCTTCCGGGGAGAGCAGAGGGTGCTCCGCTCCTCGCGGGTCACGATAGGTCTGCTGCGCGATCTCGATGAGGCGGTCAAACTTGCCCGCCGGCAGCACGGTAGGCTCATTGACATGCAGAATGACCTGGAGATACTCGTCGAGCTCCGCTAGACGCCGCCGGTACTCCTGCTCGATCACGGCGATCTGCGCGAGCGCCTCCTGGCGGCCGAAGTCGAGCAGGGCCTCCCGCTTCTGCCGCTCGGCGTCCGCCTCGATTTCTTTGCGGACGTAGTCAAAGCGGGACTGCACGACGACCAGCTGTGCCGGATAGAGCTTCTTCGACTTGACCAGCACCTCCTCACTCACGCCGACCTTGCCGAAATCGTGCAGCAGCGCGGCGTAGCGGATCTCTTTCATCTGCTCGCGCGTGAAGTGGACGTCCGCGTACGCCCCGGTCTCCACGCGATCCACGATTTCCGCCAGGCCCACAGTCATGGTAGAGACGCGCTGCGAATGGCCCGAGGTGGTCGGGTCGCGCTGCTCGATGGCGGTGACCGCGGCCTGCACAAAACCTTCAAACAGCGTCTCAATGTCCTGGTAGAGCCGGTTGTTCTCGTAGGCCACCGCAGCCTGCGAGGCCAGCGAAAGCGCCAACCGCACCGCGCGCTCCGGGAAGGCTTGGACCTCGCGCGCGACGGCCTCGACGCTGTCGAGACGAGCCGCGCGCCTGCGCTTGCAGTTGATCAGTTGCAGCACACCGAGCACTTCCCCTTTCCCATTCCTCATGGGCAGGGTGAGCACCGAGCGCGTGCAGTAACCGGTCTCCAAGTCGTACTGCGGATTAAAACGATACGGGCAGCCGGCTGAATGCGTCGCCGGAAGCAGCGCATAGGCATCGGCCACGTTGAGCGCTTCGCCGTGCAGGGCGACGTAACCGGCCATCGAACCCTCAGTGACCGGTAGGGTGAACTCCGTGAACGGGAATTGCAGGCTATCGTTTTGCGTCAGCTTGAAGCGGAGCCGCCGCTCGACGGAGCCTGAAGCTGCTCCGTCGGGGCGAGCCTCCTCCACCAAGTAGAGCGAGCCGGCGTCGGCGCCGGTGATCTCCCGGGATTGAGCGAGAATCAAGTCGAAGAGGGCGTGCACATCGCGGGTGGCCGAGAGCGCCACGCCGATGCGGTTCAACTCCTCCATCTCGCGCTGGGTGCGTTCCAACTCCTCGCGCGCGGCGCGCTCGCGCTGCGCCAGTGCGATGTTGGCAAAGGCCGCCTCAAGGGTCTTTCCCACCAACGCCCGTGAGGCGTTCCGCGGCAAACAGGCAAAGACGTGCGTGCCGGCGCGGGCGTCAGGGGGGAGTTCGTCAGCCGTCTCGGCGTCGGGAAGGATGCCGACCAGGCGCGTTTCGGGTTGCTGGGGTAGTTGGCTGCGCAACGCGACGAGGTCATCGTGCTCCAGGTCGGCCAGCCAAACCACTGGCGCGCCAGAGTTTTCCGCGGCCTGCGCGGAGTCTCCATCGTACCCCGAGGAGGGTGCGGTCTCGACCGAGGCAAGAATTGATGAGGAGGCCTCCGGCAGCGCGCACAGGGTGTATTC
>JBGPZW010000172.1:0-6724 GCA_041493955.1 Terriglobia bacterium | reverse complement strand
GGGACTTCGCACTCGGTGAAGACGATTTCCGCCGAGCGTGAGGTCCGAATGCCCATTTTATCCTCGTACCGGCTCACCTGGAAACCCGGAAAGGTGGGCTCAACCAGAAAAGCGGTTACTCCTCGGGCACCGGCGACCGGATCGGTCTTGGCGAAGACGAGATAGAGGCCGGAGACGCCCCCGTTGCTGACCCAGCTCTTCGTGCCGTTCAGGCGATAGAGGTCGCCGTGGCGCGTGGCGCGCATTTGGATGGCTGCGGAGTCGGAGCCGGCCTGCGGCTCGGTGAGGCAAAACGCACCGATCATTTCGCCGCGGGCGAGCCGTGGCAGATATTTTTTCTTTTGCGCCTCGTTGCCGTGCTTCCACAGCGGCACACACGCCACGAAGTTCGTCAGGCTGAGCGCGACGGCCATAGCGGCGTCCACGCGTGCCACCTCTTCGAGCATCACAACGTAAGAGATGGTGTCCATGCCCGCGCCGCCCCATTCTTCGGGCACCAGCATGCCGCAGCAGCCCAGCTCGCCCAGCTTGCGCAGCTCGGCTTCCGGGAATTTCTCCTGGCGGTCGTACTGGCGGATCACCGGACGCACCTCGGCCTCCATGAACTGGCGCACGGTGTCGCGTATCAGTCGCTGATCGTCGGTAAGGGAAAAATCCATCGTGAAAGGCGTAAAGGCGATGCTAGCACAGCGACGCGAGAATACCAAAACGAGCAGAAGGAAGGGTAGTGGGTCACTTTCCGGATAGCCGACTAACCGCCCACTTGGACGCGGGTGGGGTTCGGAGAGACGCAATCTGGGAAGGTGGTGTAATACTCTGTGTGCCACATTGAATTGCAAGGAACTACCGACTGGGGTAAGGAACCTCACAAATTGAATTGACGACCTGGTCAAAGAGGCTGGCGTCTTGCGGACGTGCGTTTCGATATCTGGAGCCTCCTTGCCCTACAACAGCTGTCTGGCGCCAACTTGTGCCGCTGCGCAGGTGCCCCCAACTATCCATACCAGCCACGCCACCATTAGCAGCGTCAACATTCCTCTGCGCGAAGTCGACAGAATTAATGAACTGGTCGTCGCCGGGGTCCGTGTCCATCGCGCAAGGCCCGAACCAGAGTTCCAAATAAGCTTCACCCGTCTTCGGCTTGATTACATAACGGACATAGTCCACATCCGGCTTTCCGCCCAGTATTTTCCCGGCGCGCTCGGGGACGTTAAACTGGAGTCCATACTTGCCCCAACCAATCTGCTTCTGACCGGGTCCAGGCTTTCCACAAACAGGCACTACTACACTCCCGGTGGAGGGTTCCAGGGCGATGCGAAGTCCCGAGGTTCCGGGCTGAACAACGAAGGCTTGAGGCTGAAGGTTGTCTTTAGAGAAGTGGATAACAGCCCCCGGATGCTCCAGGCGGAACTGACCTTCCTTGTTTGTGGTCGTCTGTTCGCGCTTAAACGGGCAACAGGTCTTCGCCATACTGCCGTACACCATCACTCCGGCGATAGGCTGGCCGTCCTTCGTTGTCACGGTGCCGCTAATGGGCGACTCGGTCTGCCCGAGTATCGGAGGAGCAAGCAGGAATCCAACAGTGACCACTAGCCACCTCAGCGATGAGAACCCGGAAAGGTGTCTTGACCTAGGCTTAGTGCGTAGCTTGATTGACATAGAGACAAGCAATACAGTACCTGATTGTGGTTGACAAATCCTCATTTGACCATCGCTTCGCGGACCTTCGATAGCATCACAATTGAACGGAACGCCAAGAGTGAAGTCACCCCAGGTCACTGGACGATAAACGCGCTACTCGGAAACTGACCAAGTACCGAAGGAAGTAAAGGAGGTAGAGGAAGTTGAGGAGGTTGAGCACGCAGAGGAACGCACAGGCAGCGGAAGAAAAAAGGAAGGCAATCGAAGGCCATAAGGAAGCACATGAGAAAAAGACGCGCGGAGCAGGCGCCGCATGCAACCTTGCCTTCTCTAGCTTCCTCTACTTCTACTTCCTCTATTTCCTTTGCCTCCTTTACCTCCTCCACTTCTCTGCTACATCTTGAGCAGTTCGCGGAGGCGCTTGGTCTGCGCGCGGCTGACGGGCACCTCAGACTGCTTGCGGTCGTTCATTTTCAGCATGTAGCTGGACTTGAACCACGGCACCACTTCCTTGATGTGGTTGATGTTCACCAGGTACGAGCGGTGCGCGCGCCAGAAGATGTCCGCATCGAGCGAGGATTGCAGCTCCTCAAGCGTGCGGTAGTTCGAGGAGCCCTCGAACTCCCTGGTGACCACGGTGATCAGGCCGTCTTCGATCGAGGCCAGGACCACGTCTTCGGCGTCCACCAGCAGCAGCCGCTGCTGCGCCTTGACCAGCAGCTTGACCGGCTGCGAGGGTTTCCCCGCGCCGATCTGGCTGACCAGCGTTTCCAGGCGCTCGGCGGGCGAGGACTTGGCCTCCAGCATTTTCTTTGCGCGCGCGATGGCCTTGGCGATCCTGCCCTTGTCGAAGGGTTTCAAGACGTAGTCCACCGCGTTGACCTCAAAGGCCTGCACGGCGTAGTTGTCGAACGCGGTGGCGAAGACGATGTGCGGCACCTTCACCTTACGGTCCATCAGCTTTTTGAGCACGCCGAAACCGTTCAGCCCGGGCATCTGCACGTCGAGGAAGACCAGATCGGGGGTGTGCTCCTTGATCAGGGCCAGCGCCTCGACGCCGTTCTTGCCCTGCCCCACCAGGCTGATTTCCGGAAAAGCCTTCAGCAGGTAGGCGAGCTCGTCGCGCGCGGGCTTTTCGTCGTCCACAATGAGGGTGCTGATGAGCATGGCAGCGGCCGCAAGAAATCCGCGCCATCAGTATATGCAAGCCTCCGCCGCGATTCAACAAATCACCGCCCGACCGCTCCACCTGGCAGTGCTCGCGCCCTTTGGTGACCCTTGGCGCGTCGTTTGCATCCTAACGTGGTGTGCGGCGGCGCGACTCTCCTGCCAGGCACAATGCGGCCGACCATTCTTTGCTCTGCTCAAACTGAGAGGGTAAGATTGCTCGCCGTGCCAAGACAACTGAGAGAGCGCCTGTGGGTGCGCGGGATCACCTTTGCGGCGGTGGGCCTCGCAATTGCGGCGGGCGCGGGGCGCGCGCAGGCGCAGGCCGACTATCGCAACCTCGACCCCGGGCGCCCCATCGCCGTCGAGGACGCGCAGCCGATCGAATACCGCGCCATGGAATCGCAGTACGGCATCCCGCGGTTTACGCGCGCGAGCCGCGGCCAGTGGATCTTCAGTCTCGAGCCAGAATTCAAGTGGGGCATCTTCAAGGACACGCAGCTCGGCTTCAGCAGCGAATACGTCGCGGCGCACGAGGCCGGCCACACCGTCATCACACAGCGTGATCAACAAGTCCACCTGCTCTACAACTTCAACCAGGAGACGCGCACGCTGCCTGCCTTCGCCGTCCGCTCGGAGCTGACCATTCGCAGCGGTGGCCTGGGCAGCCAGCACGAGCACGGCGCGCTGAAGGGGATTGTCTCGAAAACCTTCGGCGAGAACCGCGTGCACCTGAACGGCTCCTACGCCGTGGGCCCGACGGCGCGGCCGGGCCGCGGCGGAGAACTTGTAAGCCGCTATTTTTACGGCGCGGCCTACGAGCGCACGCTGCCGCTACAGTTTCTCGTGCTGCTGGCCGACGTCTATGCACGCAAGCCGATTGACAACTCGCGCACCGAGGTCGTCTTTGACCTCGGGGCCCGCCTGCAACTCACGCCGACCTGGGTGCTTGACGCGGGGCTGTCGAGCGGCGCGCTGCGGCCGTCGGTGGGGCCGCAAATCGGCATCACCTTCGGCCTGAGCCACTCGTTTTCCCTCCGGTGGCTTTACCCCACGAAGGAGCACCAATGAATCGGCGCTCTTTTCTGGGCTTGCTCGCGGCCACACCTGTTGCGCTGGGCGCGCTGCGGCAGGACGGGCTCGAGGCCTGGGCGCAGGTCGAACGCCGCGGCGAGATCTACCCGCTGGTGGGTCCCTACAATTACGCGCTGCGGAAAAACTATCCGACGGTGTATCGCTATCTGAACGCCGTGGACGCCGGGCACGCGCAACTTGCCGAAGTGCTGCTGACCGCGCGAGGCGATGAAGAACGCGCCATTCACCGCATCGAGCACGACGCCTGGAACTTCGTGAAGGAAATGTTTCTCGACCCGCGCAAGGCCCCTCGGCTGGCGCTGCCGGAGGAGACCGTCGCACCGGAAAGCACCAAGGTGGCCTGGCGGCTGAGCCAGGCTTTTGGCTGGACGCACATCCTGCACCGGCAGATCTACGACATCCTGGCGGCCGATTTCCCGGCCGCGCGCAGGAAGGAGTACATCGGGGCGGCCTACCGCTGGTATGGTTCCGAGCCACGGCGCGTCTTTCCTCCCCGCCTCAAGACGCACGACCTCATGGAGCATCAATGGTTCTCGCAATACTGGCGGCAGAAGTATCCCCGCTTCAACGGCGCGATCTGGGCCTATCACTGGTATCAGTTGCGGCTGAATGAACTCCTGCTCGAGCCGGAGAAACCCGCGCGCGACGCCGCAGTGGCTGAAGCCACGGCGGAGTTCCGCGCCATGTTTGAGAACCCGGAACTGCTTCCGCAGCATATGCCCATGGGGCACGAAATCGCCCCGCGGTTTCTGGCCGAGTACCCCAGCATCGCGCTGTGCTTCGACAATCTGCACAGCTTCCACGACATCTACAACGACATTCTGGCCCACCCGAAGATCGCCGATAAGCAGGCCGAGGTCTACGGGCAGCTCGACGCCTTTCTCGACGCGAACCGGGCGCTCGAGACCGCGCCGATGCACCCGTTGCCGGAAAAGTTGTCGCGCGCGGATCTGCGGCTGCTGAACCAGTTGAGTCACCTCGAGCACATGGCCATGATGGTCATGGGTTCCGCCGAAGAGCAGATCGCCTTCTTTCACTTGTCCGCCGGCGAGCGCGCCGCCGCGGCGGAAAAGCTATGGCCGGTGATGGCTGCGACCTGGCCCCACTTCGAGAAGAAGCACGCGGAGATGGGACACGAGATGCACCATCACCCGTAGCGACGAGCAGCTCTCAGTTTTCAGTGCGCAGATTTGAGATCTTAGATTTGCTGGTGTCGCTCTTCCTCTCTGCATGCCTCCGGACTTATGATGGACCGCGGAGGCACGCATGGACGCCAAAACATTTGCCCGCGAGATTGACACGCACATCCGCCCGGCCAGCTTTCCCGTGGCTGCTAAGCTGCTCGGCCCGAACGACCCTGTGCCGGAGAAGGCCAAGCGGCCCTTCCGCGACATGAAGATTCAGATCGCCATTTGCCAGGCGGTCGCCATGGCGCGGCGCTACGGCTGGACGATTGCGGTGGGCGCCGAGGACGTCAACTGTGTGCTGACGAAAACCGCCTTTGGCCTGGCTCCTTTGATGGAGCACTACACGTCGGGGCAACTGGCGTGCGGCATGTACACGGAAACCGCCGAGGCTGGGGCGCGCACCGAAGCGGCCACGCATCGCCTGCCCGAAGGCAAGTACAAGCACCTGCTGGTGGCGCCGGCGGCGCGAGCCGATTTCCTCCCCGACGCCGTGGTCATCTACGGCAACGCGGCGCAGGTGATGCGCCTGCTGACGGGCGCGCTCTGGAAGCGCGGCGGCGCGATCACCAGCTCTTTCACGGGGCGCGTGGATTGCTCCGACGAAATCATCCGCACGATGCTGACGAACGATTACCAAGTCATCTTGCCCTGCTACGGCGACCGCGTCTTCGCCCACACCGAGGACGGGGAGATGGCCTTCTCGCTGCCGGGCACAAGAATGGATGAACTCGTCGAGGGGCTGGCGGGAACGCACAAGGGAGGCATCCGCTACCCGATCCCATCGTTCCTGCGCTTCACGCCGCAGTATCCGGAGCACTACTACGAGCTCGAGCGCATCTGGGCCGCCGACGAGTTGAAGGCGAAATAATGCCGCGCACCACCAGCATCGTGTCGGCGGTTCTCGCTTTCCGTTGTGCGTAAGCCCGCCGCCAAGCGGGCGGCGCCAGAAACCTCACCAGCAAAATGATGGCGTTACGTGGGACCGCCGGGAGGATGCATTGCCGAGGAAGCGAGCGCGGGTGCTCAAATCGAAGACGATGTATGCCGGACGGGTCTTCGGCGTGCGACAGGACCACGTGATCGAGCCGGGCGGGATCACTGCCACACGAGACGTCGTCACGCACACCGGGTCGGTGGTGCTGCTGCCGGTTTTCCCCGGCGGGCAGATTCTTCTGGTGCGACAGTATCGCCACGCCGTCGGCGGTTTTCTGTGGGAGCTGGTGGCGGGGCGCATCGAGCCGGGCGAGCCGCCGCTCGAGGCGGCGCGGCGCGAGCTACTCGAAGAGACCGGCTACACCGCGCGGCGTTATCGCAAGATGCTCGACTTCTTCTCCACCCCGGGCTACGTCAGCGAGCGGATGCTGACCTTCGCGGCGACCGGGCTGACCGCGGGGGACGCTCGCCCCGAGGCTGATGAAAAACTCTTGGCGCGGCGATTCTCGCTTCGCGAGCTCGAAACGATGATCCGCCGCGGGCGGCTGCGGGACGCCAAGTCCATCGCCGGCATCCTCTACTACACGCGGTTCGCGCGGAAGTAATTTCCCCGCCCGGCACAGGGCTTGCCTCGAGCTTCTCTTGACTTCGCGCGGAAGGAAGGGTTAACTCTGCTACGGTTGCCCGGCACCCCTGCCGCG
>JBGPZW010000104.1:0-12105 GCA_041493955.1 Terriglobia bacterium | reverse complement strand
CGAGGAAGAGAAGATCCACATCGCCAACAAGTACCTGATCAGCAAGCAGGCCGCTGAGCATGGGCTCAAGGTGGGCGAGCAACTGGAGTTCACCGACGACGGCCTGCGCGAGATCATCCACAGCTACACGCGCGAGGCGGGCGTGCGAAACCTCGAACGCGAGATCGCCACGCTCACTCGCAAGCAGGCGCGGCGCCTGGCCGAGGGCAAGACCGACAAGCTCGTGGTCACCCCGGAGGTGGTTCGCGAGGTGCTCGGCGTGCCGAAGTTCCGCGCCGAAAGAGAGGTTGAAGAGCGCGTCAAGCGCCCGGGCGTCTCGGTGGGCTTGGTGTGGACGCCGGCGGGTGGCGATATCGTGTTCATCGAAGCCAGCCGCATGCGCGGCGGCAAACAGTTCACCATGACCGGTCACCTGGGTGAGGTGATGCAGGAGTCCATGACCGCGGCGCTCACCTGGGTGCGGGCCAACGCCGAGCGCTACGGGATCGACCCCGACTTTTTCAAAGAGCAGGACATCCACATCCATGTGCCCTCCGGCGCGGTGCCCAAGGACGGCCCCTCAGCGGGCGTGGCCATGGTGACGGCGCTGGTCAGCCTGTTGAGCGGTCGGTCCGTCCGTCCGCGGGAGGCGATGACCGGCGAGATCTCGCTTTCCGGCGTGGTCCTGCCGGTCGGCGGAATCAAGGAAAAGGTCCTGGGCGCCAAGCGCGCGGGCATCCGCGAAGTGATTCTGCCGGCCGACAACGAAGCCAATGTGAAAGAAGACCTGCTGCCGCACATGCTCGAAGGGATGGAGATCCACTACGTGCGCTCGGTGGACCAGGCGCTCGAATTCGCGCTGGAGCCTGCGCAGGAAACGACCCATCTGGTGGCTCCCGCGCCCCGTGTGCCGACGCATCCTGAGCCCATCGGCATCCGGCCGGTGCACTGAAGTTGAAGCGGGCAGCAAAGCCCGCCCTGGGAAAACAAAAATGGCCTGGCGACTCCCCGCCTGGCCATTTCCGTTCTTATGCGCTTGAAGTTACTCGAGCGGCTTCTGTAACTGCGCCTGAAGCGACGAGGTGATCCGCGCCTGCGTTTCTTCCAGATGCGCCTTAGTCGTCGGGTCGGTCAGTTTCCCCCTCGTCAGGGCCTGCTTGATCTTCGCCTGAAGGTTCACCAGGTTGGCGCGGGCCAGCGTCGTGGCGTCCTCCGGGGGCCGCGGTGTGGGGGGAATCGGGAGCACGATTCCAACGGGAGCCCCGCCCGGTGGCGGCGGCGCGGGCCGCATCGTGAGGCGAATCAACTGCTTCAGGTGTTCGCGTTGCAGGTTGCGCCGCAGGCTGCTGATTCTTGCCGTGCCCGAATCGAGCTCCGACCAGATCGCGCTGTCCAGACCCTTGAACAGGTCGGCCATGGTGAAGGGCTTTTCGTTCGGCGCAAACCGCAGCTCGTTGTCGAGCACGCGATTGAGCAGGACGGGGTGGTAGAGCCGGTTCAGGACATTGCGTTGCAAGTTGAGCACCACGTCGTGGTAGGGGTAGTCAATGCGCTGGACGAGGAAGTAGGAGAGGAAGTCCAGCCCCTGCTGGCGCTCGATGGCCAGCTTGTTGAGCAGGCCGGGCGGAAGCTGAAAGGCCTTCTCGCTGAAAGCGTTGTTGCGAAGGAATTCCAGCGCCTCGCGCTGCTTGGCCGCAGGCACCGGCGTATAGGGCGGCCGGCCGTTGGGGTCGCCGACGTGGTCGCGGACGTGGTAGATTCCGCCGATATACTTCGAGGTAGTGAGCAAGGCGCGGTTGTACTCGCCCATCCCGCGGCCCAGGCTGCGCCGCAGCACCTGGTAACCCTCGCCCGGCCTGGTCAGCTTGGCCTCCATGGAGTTCCATAGCTCGTGGATGATCCCGATGTTTTTGGCGAAGTAGGCGAGCGGGTCGCTGGACTGGTCGAACTGGTTGACCAGCGGATCGATGGCCAGCGGCGAGACCGTACCCAGCACGTCCTCGTCGGTGGAGTAGGGCAGCATAGGGTCGGCCACGCGCGAGGCGATCTTGGCAAGCTCGGCCTTCTCGTCGCCTTCTATCGGTTTGTAAGCGTACTCGATGGCCCAGTAGTCATAGGGGCCGAGCGTGGGCGTCAGGAAATGCCCCTGCTTTTCGCCCTTGGCCGCGATGACCAAGGGGTTGTAGTCCATGACGGAGCCGGTCTGGCCGATTTCTTCTGTCTTGGCCACGTCGTTCAGTTCGTTCAGCTTCAGGATGGTGCTGGCGCGGAAGTTGTGCCGCAGGCCGAGCGTATGCCCCACCTCATGCGCGGTCACCTCGATGATGAACTCGCGCATGACCTTTTGGACCACTTCCGGCGTCATCTCGCGGCGGGCGTCGAGCACGCTCATGCCGAAGGCAGCCTGTTGCGCCAGCCCGTCCGCGTAGGTGCACTGGAGCTGCGCGTTGCGGAACCACCGGCTGGCCGGCACCGGCGTCTCCAGCCCGGTCGGTAGCGCTGGTGTGACGAACTCCTCGGCGTCCCGGCGGGTGAAGCGGACGATGCCCTCCGCAAAGCCGATATCGGCGTCGTAGATTTGGCCGGTGAAGGGATTGGCGCGCGAAGGGCCAATGGCAAAGGTCGCGTCCACACCCGCAAACCACCGGATCGTGCTGTAGTGTGTATCGGCCGGATCCCAATCGGCGTTATCCGGCTGCTGCTTGACCACGATCGCGTCTTTAAACCCGATGCGCTCGAAGGCCTTGTTCCACAGCAGCACGCCTTCTGTGAACCACTCGCGGTATTCGGCGGGAACCGTGTTCTCCAGCCAGAAAACGATGGGCTGCTTGGGCGGCGAAAGTTTCGCGGAAGGGTCGGCCTTCTCCAACTGCCAACGGTGGATATAGCGCGTGTAGGGCGAGGTGGGACGGTCGGAGGTGAAGTCCTGGTGCACGGTGAGGAATTGACCCACGCGATCATCCCCCAGGCGCGGCTTATAGCCGGTCTCGCGCAGCGAGGAGAGTTCGTACTTGAAAAGAAGAGGGATGCTGCGGTCGTCCGCCAGGGTGATCGACAGGCTGCGCGGGTTGTCGGTGGCGTAGTGCAGCCAGACGTCCACCAGCGCATTTTCCGGGAAAGTCTTCACCGGGCCGATGGCGCTGTTGGTCTTGTCGAACCGGTAGGTGCTCGGCTGATAGATCTGATTCAGAAACGGCGCAATTCCCGGCAGGTCGCTCACAAACATCTCGGCAACGTCCAGCAGGATGCTCTTCCGCTCCGGATGGGGCTTGGACTGGATTTTGGCCGAGCCCAGGATAGCGTCGGCAAATGACCGCGCGACGTAGCGCGCCGCCGGCGTGCCGGGCGCCGCGGTGAAACGCGTGTTCTTCTGCACCCACTGCACCGATTTGCCCACCCGGCGGAACACGAACGGGAAGTCGTCGCCCACCTGTGCGGCGTAGAGCCCGCGCTCACCAGTGGCCTGCTCAAGCGTTCCGGCAAACAGGAAGATCTTGTCGAGCTGGTCGGGCAGGATCTCCATCAAGACCTTGTTCTCGTCGGCCTTGTAGTAGAACGTGAACAGGCCTTTCTTCACTTCCATGTCCTTAATGACTTCGTCAAAGGCCTTGTCTTCGCTCGGCTTAGGACCTTCGGGCTTCTTGGTTTCCTCGGACTTGGCTGCCGCCTGCGGCGCGGCGTCCTTCTTAGCCGGCGGCGCAGGCGGCTGCTGTGCGAATGCGGTTCCTGTCAGGGCCAAGCCGGCAATGACCACCAGGGCCAGCGCGACCCACCCCATCCTTGTTTTCCCGTTCATGCGCTTCTCCCTTCGTTGTGTCTGGAATTGGTTCTGGCCACGCCACGCAGCGGAAGCGCTGCAGCACCGGACCCGTCCGAGAACAAAATCTGAGAGTGTTTCCTGAGACGCCATCGGTCACCGGGCCTCAAGGCAGCTCGCCCTGCGAGGGCGCGGTAGTAAATCACGCGGCCCCCCGTTTTTCCAGACGAATATCCCTTACCCCGGAATACCGGGCAGGCAGATGACACACCCACCCTACCTAGTTACTCAGACGCTCGGTCCGGGGGAAAGTTTCACATCGGGGCTGTGGGAAACTCTTTTTGCGGCCGGTTCCGGCCGCCCCTGCTGCTAGAATCGGTCAGATGCCGCGCACCCGCAAAATCTTCGCGTCGCACGGTGGGGAGCTGGCTCACAAGCTCCTGGGCACGCTCGAAGGCGAGCACATTGTCGAGCACTTTGTAGACTCCTACGTGGCCGAGTACGACCGCCGCGGGTTGAAGGCGCATCCACTGCGCTACCGCGAACTGCTCGCCACGCTTGGCCGCGAAGCCTGGTTGGCCATGGTCGCGCAAGTGAACGCCGAGCTGCCGCGCTACCTGACCCGCCGCCGGCCGTCGATGTTGCGCGGGGCGGAGTTGGAACTGGCCGAAGCTTTTCGCCAAGAGATTCTGGCTTCGCTGGGCCGGGCTCTACGCTGGACACCGGCCGATGCCGAGGAGTTCCGCCGCGACCTGGATCTTTACGCGCAGCTCGCCGCGCGCACGGCGATCGTCAAGAAACACCGCAAGCCCACCGACCCGCCCGAAGGGCCGTTCGTGGATCGCTGCGCGCTGCTGCTGGACCCCTCGATGCTGGACAAGGCGCGCCGCGCCGCCGGGAAATTTCTCGCTGAACTCGAGCGCGTCACGGAGAAGGGTCTCGACAGTATTTTCCGCCCTCGCCGCAGAGTTTGACCACCGGGTCGTGCCGCGGCGTTAGTCGTCGAGCGCGCCGCCGCTGAAGGCTGACCGCCCTGCCGTGGCTGGTAGGCCTCCTCATTTCGGTTGACTGGCTCCGAGCGGTCTTGAAATGGGCTGCTCAGTAGTGGATATTGACGTATGGATCTGACGGAAACAACCAGCCCGGCCCAGAAACCCAGCGATCCGTCGCACGACTTCCTGCGCGCGGAGGCGCGCCCCCTCGACGCTTTCTTCAAGCCCAAAAGCGTCGCAGTCATCGGCGCCACCGACCGGGAAGGCACTGTCGGCCGGACCGTGCTCTCGAACTTGTTGAAAAACTCCTTCACGGGCAGCGTGTATGCCGTCAACCCGAATCACTCCAGCCTATTGGGGACTCCGTCGTACCCGAACATCGCCGCGGTGCCCGGAAAGGTGGACCTGGCCATCGTCGTCACGCCCGCGCCCGGCGTGCCGCAGGTGATCGGGGAGTGCGTCGATGCGGGGGCACGGGCCGCCGTGGTGATTTCCGCCGGCTTCAAGGAGCGCGGCCCCGAGGGCATGGAACTCGAACGGCAGATTCGGCAGCAACTCCACCGCGGCACGATGCGCTTGATCGGCCCGAATTGCTTGGGCGTGATGAATCCGTTCGTTGGACTCAATGCGACGTTTGCGCGTGACATGGCCCGGCCGGGCAATGTCGCTTTCATCAGCCAGAGCGGCGCTCTGCTGGCGGCCATCCTCGACTGGAGTTTCCGCGAGCTGGTGGGCTTCAGCGCCATCGTTTCCACCGGCTCGATGCTCGACGTCAACTGGGGCGACTTGCTCTACTACCTGGGCGATGATCCCCTGACGCAGAGCATCCTGCTGTACATGGAGTCGATCGGCGACGCCAGTTCCTTCCTCTCGGCCGCGCGGGAAGTCGCGCTGACCAAGCCCATCATCGTCATCAAAGCTGGACGCACCGAGGCCGCCTCCCGCGCCGCCGCGTCCCACACCGGCGCGCTCACCGGGAGCGATGACGTGCTCGACGCGGCCTTCCGCCGCTGTGGCGTGCTGCGCGTCAACAGTATCGCCGACCTGTTCTACATGGCTGAAGTGCTCGGCAAGCAACCGCGTCCCCGCGGGCCGCGGCTCACAATTCTGACCCACGCTGGCGGCCCGGGCGTGCTCGCCACCGATGCGCTGATTGCCAATGGCGGCGAGCTGGCCCCGCTGGCCCCGGAAACCCTGCGCGCGCTCGACGAGTTCCTTCCCGCGCACTGGAGTCACGCCAATCCCATCGACCTGCTGGGCGACGCCGACCCCGAGCGCTATGCCCGCGCGCTGGAAATCGCCGCAGCCGATCCGAACAGCGACGGCCTGTTGATAATCCTGGCGCCCCAGGGTATGACCGCACCCGAGCAGTTCGCCGAACGGCTGATCCCCCTGGCCAAAGGACACGGCAAACCGTTGCTGGCCAGTTGCATGGGCGGCGGTGCGCTGGCTGCCGCGGAATCTCTCTTCAACCGCGCCGGCATCCCCACCTTCAGTTATCCGGATACGGCCGCTCGCGCCTTCGATTACATGTGGCGCTACACCTACAACCTGCGTGGCCTGTATGAGACGCCCACGGTGGCTGAAGACGTCGCGCCGGCCGCCGCGGCGCGCTGCGGGGTCGAGGACATGATTCAGGCTGCGCGAAGCAGCGGCCGGGTAATCCTCACCGAGAGCGAATCCAAGCAGATCCTCGCGGAATACGGAATCCCCGCCGTGGAGACGCGCTTGGCCCGCAGCGAGGACGAAGCGACGCGCCAGGCTGAAGAGATCGGCTATCCGGTTGTCCTCAAGGTGCTCTCTGAGACGATTACTCACAAGACCGAGGTCGGTGGAGTGCGGCTCAATCTCCGGGACGCTGCCGCCGTGCGTGACGCCTATCGCGCCATCGAAACCTCGGTTGGTGCCGCGGTCGGCGACAAACATTTCCTGGGCGTGACTGTGCAGCTCATGGTTGCGCACGAGGGCTACGAGTTGATCCTGGGCAGCAGCCTCGACCCGCAGTTCGGCCCCGTAATCCTGTTCGGCGCCGGCGGGCAACTCGTCGAAGTGCTCCATGACCACGCCCTGGCGCTTCCCCCGCTCAACACCACCCTGGCGCGCCGCCTAATGGAGCAGACGCGCATCTGGGCGGCGCTGCTGGGCGTCCGCGGAAGAAAACCGGTGGACGTCGCGGAACTCGAGCGCCTCCTGGTTCGCTTCAGCCGCCTGGTGATCGAGCAGCGCTGGATCAAAGAGATCGACATCAATCCGTTGCTGGCCACTCCGGAGCGCCTGCTCGCTCTCGACGCGCGCATCGTCCTGCATCCGCCGGGAATCGCGGAGGACTCCCTGCCGCGTCCCGCCATCCGGCCCTACCCGGTCCAATACGTTTCCACCTGGCGCATGAAGGATGGCACCGAGGTGACCATCCGTCCCATCCGGCCGGAAGACGAACCGCTGATGGCCGGGTTCCACGCCACTCTCTCCGAGCGCAGCGTCTATCTCCGCTACTTCCACATGGCCAACCTGACATCGCGCACAGCCCACCAGCGCCTGGTGCGCATCTGCTTTATCGACTACGACCGCGAGATGGCCCTGGTCGTCGTGCGCCACGACCCGGACTCCGGCGCCCAGGAAATCATTGCTGTGGGCCGGCTCAGCAAACTGCACGTCAAGAACGAAGGCGAGTTCGCTATCCTGGTCGGCGATCAATACCAGCGCCGCGGTTTGGGCACTGAGCTGCTTCGCCGGCTTGTCCAGGTCGGCCGCGACGAGAAACTCGTTCGCATCACCGCGCACATTCTTTCCGAAAACATCGAGATGCAGACAGTCGCCCGCCGGCTGGGCTTCCGGCTGCGCATGGTGCCCGAGGAAGGCATGGAATTGGCCATCATCGATCTCTGATGGCTCGAGCCGATCTCCGAAGCTTCGGCTTCTGCGGAGCGCCGCTCCTCCGGGCGGGGAGCGGCGGATGCGGCGGAGCCTTCAAGGTCGCGATAATGAAAGGAGGATCCGTGATGAGATCAGTGGAGATGAGAAAACACGGTTTAATCCTGTGCGCCGCGCTCCTGTCGCTCCTTGCCGTCATCCCGCTCGCGCCGTCCGCGGCCCGCGCGCAAGCCGCGCCCCAGGAGCAGCCTTACGTCGTGGAGTATTACTACAAGGCGCGCTGGGGCTATGCCGATGAATTCCTGCGCCTGTTCAAGAAAAACCACTACCCGGTCCTGAAAAAGCTCCAAGAAACCGGCCGCATCCTGCAGGTCACGGCCGCACGGCCGCGTTACCACGCCACCGAAGACGGCCGCTGGGACTACCGCATCACCATTGTCTGGAAAAACCTGGCCGCGGCGCACGATACCGGCGGCGAAGCCGCCATCCTCCAACAGCTCTTTCCGGATCAGGAGACCTTCCGCCGCGAAGAGCAGCGCCGGTTTGAAATTCTCCTGGCCCACTGGGACGTGCCCATAGTCAGTCAGAGCCTCGAACCGTAGCAGCGCGCGGCGCGGTTCTGCTATCCTCGCGCGCCAGTGCGAGATACGTTTTACATCCTCGTCGCCCTGCAGATTCTGCTGGGGCTGTACAGCTTGTGGGAGGGCGTGCGCTGGCTGCAGATGGTTCGACGGCGTCTGGCCTCTCATCCCGGCTTCTACGCGCCGCAGGTTGCGCTGATCTGCCCGTGCAAAGGAGTGGAGCCCGGCCTGGAGCAGAATCTCGCTGCGCTGACCGATTTCGACTATCCCGGCTACGTAGTGTTCTTCGCACTGGTGAGTACCGGCGACCCGGCCTACACCGTGCTGCGGCGTGTCGCGGAGCGGAGCAAGCGCCCCGTCCACATCATCGTCGCCGGGCCACCCGAGGGCTGCGGCGAGAAGGTGAACAATCTGCGCGCGGTTGTTGAACAGCTTCCCGCAGAGCTTGAGGTGCTGGTCTTCGCCGATTCCGACGGCCGGCCCGGGCATCACTGGCTGCGGCACCTCGTCGCGCCGCTGGCTGACGCGCGGCTGGGCGCGGCCACGACGATGCGCTGGTATCTGCCCGACCGGGGCGGTTTCTGGAGTGCACTGGCCGCGGCCTGGAACGCCCCCATCGCCACCTATCTTGGCGAGCACGGCAGCAACTTCTGCTGGGGCGGCGGCACGGCCATCCGCCGGCAGATTTTTGACCAGGCCCAAGTGCTCGAGTACTGGCGCGGTTCGGTTAGCGATGACTACTCGCTCACCCGCGCCTTGCGTGCGGTCGGCCGCCGCATCCATTTCGTGCCGGAGTGCTTGGTGCCCACGCCCCACGACACCGATTTCCGTAGCCTGCTGGAGTTCACGAACCGGCAGATTGTCATCACCAGGGTCTATGCGCCGCGGCTCTGGGCCCTGGCGGGCCTGGCGCATCTGCTTTACTCCGGGACATTAGCCTTGGGTCTTGTCGAGGTGCTCGGGGGGATACTTGGCGGACAGACCGCGCTGCACGTTTTTCTTCTGACGCTGGCGGTGCCGCTGCTCGCGGCGGCGAAGGGCTATCTGCGGCTGGCCGCGATCCTCGATCTGCTCCCCGACTGGAGGCGAAAACTGCTGGCGTACGGCTGGGCGTGGACCCTGCTGGCGGCCGTGGTGCCGCTGCTTTACCTATGGAACGCGCTCGTCGCGGCCTTCACCCGGCGCATCGCGTGGCGCGGCGTCCGCTACCTACTGGTCTCCCCGAGCCAGACTCGCATCTTGTCCCGCTAGGCCTCAGATGCCCGACAGGAACGGGAAGTGAGCCGATGCGGCCATGAAGAACAACATCGGGAACGAGAGCCAGAAATTCATGCGCGAGGACAGGAAGGCTATCCGCGCCAACCTGGCTGCTTCGGGCGGCATCGGAGTGCCCTTCTCCGCGTTGGCCTTGGTCCAGGCGATGAGTTTCTTCTGGCAGCGCCAGATCACACCCCAGACGTTCAGGAACATGATCGTGCCGAGCCCGCCACCCACGCTGATCGAAAGCGTCCGGTTACCCAATTTCGGATGCGCCAACAGGGAGAGCACCAGCCACGAAGTTGTCACGACCACGAAGGCCACCAGCACGGCCAGCACCCAGCCGTTATTGAACAGGCCCTGCGCAGGCCAGGTGAGTCCGTACAGGATGACAAAAGCCAGCAGCCAGGCCACCAGCCAGATTCCCAGCCAACGCCACATCAACCCGGGGTGCCCGGCATTGGCCGCGTCTGTCTTCGCCAGAATCATGAAGTAACGGAAACCTGCGAACCAGGTCAGCACCGAAGCCCAGCGGAACCACCACAGCGCCTTGGGCATCAGTATCGGTATCAGCTTGCCCTTGGTTGGCCCGTCGAGGGCTTTCATCACCGGCACGTTGACTAGGTTGAAGAAGTACAAGAGCCCGACCCAGGTGATCCCCGCCGCGAGATGCACCCAGCGGAGCACGATTTGTTCGATGTCGCCCGCGCCGGCGGGGAACTCAACATTGAGCTTCAGCAGAATCAGCCACGTGGCGAAAAAAAAGCCTGCGATCATCGCTCCTCCTTGCTGGATGAGAGATAGAGCACCGACGCGGGGCCATTGTATGTCAATCCTTGCGCGTTTGCGAAAGAGTCGGCGCCCTGGACGCGCCAGCCTGCCCCGCGGAGTGGAATTTCTTCTCGGAGCAGGAAATCACTGCCCGCTCTCTGACCAGGCGGGTTCGTTTTCAATTTCTAAGATCCAGATTTCGTGCAATTTAAAAACAAGTCGTTGTGGAAGTCCGTTTGCTCATGCATGGGGCGGCTAGGTGTAATGTTTCGGGATCGAAAAGGCTCGGACGTGCTGCGACAGCTTCATGAATCAAGACAACACGCCGCGACACCGCAGACGCCCTTCTGGATTGAGATTCTAGTTTTCTCCTTCTCCATCGCGATTTCGTCAACCTGGACATTCCCGGGCAGCGTGCCCGGGTCCCGGAACGTTTTGCCGGCCGCGCTCAAGTGACCCAACGAACTCGAGCCAACTACCCTGATGGAGAGTCTGCTGTGATGAACAACGTCAAGCCTTCCAGGTCAAGCCGCCCCAACGGGAGAGCCACCACGGCCCGGCCGGAGTTCTTCGTCTTCTGCGAGAAAAAGACGGGCGCGGCGCGGTTCAAGGTCGAAGCGGCTGCCGATGGAAAGATGCCGTTGGATAAGGCGGCCAGCTTGCTGGCCATTCACTGCCTGGTGCGTGGCGAATCTCCGAAGGACTACGTGGTGCTGGTCGCGGCGCGCGATGGCCTGCTCGACGGCGTGGCCGCGCGTGCAGAAAAGCTCGTGGAGGCAGGGCAGTCCATCGCCGCGCCCGCCCAACTGACCCGCCGTGAGCAGGAGGTTTTGGGCGGTGTGCTGCAGAACCTGGCCAACAAGGAGATTGCGGCGCGGCTGTTCATTTCCGAGCGCACGGTGAAATTTCACGTCTCGGCGCTGTTGGCCAAGTTCGGGGTGCGCGGCCGGTGGGAGCTGATGCGGGCGGCCGCCAACGCGCTTCCGCCCTGGGGAGCGTTCGGAGCCGCCGCGCATCTCGAGGTTCCGGCCTTGGCTCAGCGGGCGCTGATTGCTCTCTTGCCGCGGGCCGATGAAAGCCAGCCTCCTAAGAGGGAGGCAAGCGTGCTTCGCATGCCCCGCAAGCAGCTTCCGGCTTGACGCGCGACGCGCCCCGGATCCGCGGGGCTTCAAAAAAAGCAACGGCCCGCCCCGAAAGTTCGGCACAGGCCGTTCTTTCCCTTGAAACTGTGTCGCTAGCGTCCCGCCCACCGTTTCCCGGACGCCCCAGCGAAACCCGCAGCCGGATTCCGCCAGCCGGCTACTTCTTCGCTGTGGTGTAGTACTGCGCCACGGCCTCCCAGTTCACTACATTCCACCAAGCCTCGACGTATTCGGGCCGGCGGTTCTGATATTTCAGGTAGTAGGCGTGCTCCCAGACGTCGAGACCCATGACCGGCTTGCCGCCGTTCATCACCGGGTTGTCCTGATTCGGCGTGGACTCCACCACCAGCTTGCCGTCCTTGATGAAAAGCCAGGACCAGCCCGAGCCGAAGCGCGTGATCCCGGCCTGCGAGAACCTGGTCTTGAAATCAGCGAAAGAGCCGAACGCGGACTTGATCGCCGCCGCCAGCTCGCCGGTGGGCTCGCCGCCGCCACCCTTCCTCATGATCTTCCAGAACATCGAGTGGTTCCAGTGGCCGCCCCCGTTGTTGCGCACGGCCGTGCGGATGTTCTCGGGCACGCGGTCCAGCGTGGCGAGCAGGGCATCGATGGAGAGGGCCTGCAGGTCGGCGTGACCCTCGAGCGCTTTGTTCAGGTTGTTGACGTAGGCGGCATGGTGCTTGCCGTGATGGATTTCCATGGTCATTTTGTCGATGTAGGGTTCGAGCGCATCGCTCGAGTAGGGAAGTGCGGGT
>JBGPZW010000202.1:0-4706 GCA_041493955.1 Terriglobia bacterium | reverse complement strand
GCCGCAGGACGCCTACACGATGGGCAAGATCACCGCGCTCGAGGCGCGCGCCGCCGGCGTGCAGTGGGTCTTCGCGCCGGTTTGCGATGTGAACAGCAACCCGGAAAACCCCATCATCAACACGCGCTCGTTCGGCGAAGACCCCGAAAAAGTGGCGGAGTTTGCCGCAGCGTTCGTGCGCGGCGTGGAAGAGAACGGCGCCCTGGCCACCGCCAAACACTTCCCCGGCCACGGCGACGTGAACACCGATTCGCACCTCGATCTGCCCACCGTGCGCGGCGATCGCGCGCGGCTCGACCGGGTCGAGTTACTGCCCTTCCGCGCGGCCATTGCTGCGGGCGTCAGCACGATCATGACCGGTCATCTCGCCGTGCCCGCGATCGAACCCGACGCCGACGTGCCGGCCACGCTTTCGCCGAAGATCCTCACCGGCCTGCTGCGCAAGGAACTCGGCTTCGAGGGTCTGGTGGTCACCGACGCGCTGGACATGGGGGGCGTGACAGTGCGCTATCCGCCCGCGGAAGTCGCGGTTCGCGCCATCCTGGCCGGCGCGGACGTCCTGCTCGTGCCGCCCGTAGCCGACGCGGCGCTCGAGGCGCTGAAGGACGCGGTGAACTCCGGGCGCATCCCCATGTCGCGGATCGACGAAGCAGTAACGCGCGTGCTTCGCGCCAAGGCGCTGGTCGGCCTGCATAAGCAAAAGCTCGTGGACCTGAACACCCTGGGCGAAAATTTCGGCCGGCCCGAGTTCGCCCGCCAGGCGCAGGACATCGCCGACCGAGGCGTGACGCTGCTGCGCGATGCGTCTCATCTTCTGCCCCTCGATGCCACCAAGCCCCTGCGGCTGCTTTTGCTGGCCATCTCCGGCGATCCAGATCCTTTTCCCGCCGAGGACTTCGAGCGCGAGCTTCGGTGGCGCGTGGATTCGCTCGAAGTCGTGCGCGTCGATACGCGATTTGTCCGGGTCGAAATGGTGAAGCTCCCCCCGCCGGAAAACTACGACGTGGCCGTCGCTGCGCTGTTTGTGCGCGTCTCGGATCGCAAGGGCACCGTGGGGCTGCCCGAAGCGGAGGCGGGGCTGGTCAATCAGCTGCTCGCTACGGGCAAACCCGTGGTGGTGGCGGGATTCGGCAGCCCCTACCTGATTGAAGGTTTTCCCAACGCCCGGACCTGGCTTGCTGCATTCAGCACGTTTGACGTTGTCCAGCGCGCGGCGGCCAGAGCCCTGTTCGGCCAGGTCCCCATCGGCGGGCGGCTGCCCGTGAGCGTGCCGGGCGTCGCAAGACTGGGCGAAGGCCTCTCCGTTCCTGCCAACCCAATGAAGTTGCGCGCAGCGGGGACGGATGCGAGCGCCCGATTGGCCCCTGCCTTCGGCCTACTGGACCGCGCGGTCGCTGACCGCGCCTTCCCCGGCGGGGTGCTGGCGGTGGGCTATCGCGGGGAGCTGACCCTGCACGCCTTCGGGAAGCAAACCTACGAATCCAAGGCCACAGCGGTCCAGCCCGACACGATTTACGACGCGGCATCACTCTCCAAAGGTGTGGTGACCACGACTCTCGTCGCCATGCTTACCGCCGCCGGGCGCCTGCAATTGGACACGCCGGTCGGCGTTTACCTTCCCGAATGGGCCGCGGGGCCGAACCCCGAATGGCGCGGCAAGGCCACCCTCCGCCACTTGCTCACGCATACTGCGGGGCTGCCCCCATTTGAAGACTTCTACAAGAAGGCGAAGGACAAGCGCACCGTCCTCTCGCAGGTTTTCGCCACACCGCTGGCGTATGAACCGGGGACGAAATCAGAGTACTCCGACATCGGCTTCATCCTGCTCGGGGAAATTGTCGAGCGCATGACGGGCGAACCGCTCGACCGGTTGGCGCGGGAGCGGGTTTTCGCGCCGCTCGGAATGAAAGATTCGACGTACAACCCGCCCCGAGCACTGCGCGCGCGGATCGCGCCGACGGAAGACGATACGGCGTTTCGCAAACGCCTTCTGCATGGAGAAGTTCACGACGACAATGCCTGGGCCATGGGCGGCGTGGCCGGGCATGCCGGGCTGTTCTCCACGGCGGCCGACCTGGCCGCTTTCTGCCAGATGCTCCTCAACGGCGGGATCTACGCGCACGAACGGCTGCTGCGCCGCGGCATCGTCGAGCAGTTCACCGCGCGGCAGTCCCTCTCGGGGGGCACCCGCACGCTGGGCTGGACGGTGCCCACCGAAGGCTCCTCGAGCGGGCGGTACTTCAGCGCGCGCAGCTATGGCCACACCGGCTTCACCGGCACCTCCCTCTGGCTCGACCCGGAAAAGGAGTTGTTCGTCATCCTGCTGACCAACCGCGTCTATCCCACGCGCGAGAACGACAAAATCCAGCAGGTCCGCCCCGCCCTGCACGATGCTATCGTCGAGGCGCTGGGACTGGTGCCCGAGCGGCGCGCCGCCCGCCCGTAGGCCGCTTGCGCCGGTACAGTTCTGTTGCCGAGTTCGCTTCCCTGGCCCTCCCCGCGGGCTTCCGCAGTTATAATCACGAGCGGTGAAGCGTCCCCGGGCCAAACCCGCCAAACCAAACTCCACCGAGCAGAGGAATCCCCGCTCGCGAGGTCTCGACCTGCTGCCCACGCGCGGGATCCTGCGCGTCATCAACCGCGAGGATGGGCGCGTGGCGGCCGCCGTCGGCCGCGAGTTGCCGCAGATCGCCCGCGCTGTGGATGCGATTGTGCGCGCTTTGGCGCGCGGCGGCCGGCTGATCTACGTCGGAGCGGGCACCAGCGGCCGACTGGCCACTCTGGACGCCGCCGAGTGCTTGCCGACGTTTGGTCTGGTGCCGCGGCTGGTGCAGGCCGTGGTAGCCGGCGGGCAGCGCGCCTTGGTCCGGGCCGTCGAAGGCGCGGAGGATTCCGCCTCCCAGGGCGCGCGGGACCTGGCTGCAAAGAACGTCAAACCAACCGACGTCGTTGTCGGACTGACCGCCAGCGGCTCGACCCCGTACGTTCTCGGGGCGCTCGCCTGCGCCCGGCGACGCCGCGCGGTCACCGTCGGCGTCACGTCGAACCGGAAGTCACCTGTGGCGCGGCTTGCGACCATCACCATCGCGCCGCAGGTTGGCCCGGAGGTGGTTGCCGGGTCCACCCGGATGAAAGCGGGTACGGCGCAAAAGCTGGTCCTCAACATGCTCTCTACTGCGGCGATGGTGCGGCTCGGCCACGTCTATGACAACTGGATGATTGACGCGGCGCTGACCAACCGGAAATTACGCCGGCGCGGCCTGCGGATTCTCGAGCAAGCCACCGGCGCGAGCGTGTCGGAAGCGGCACGCGCGCTGCGTCAGTCGAACCACAATTTGCGCCTCGCGCTGGTGATGCTGAAGACCGGCGCCGACGCCGACGCAGCGCGCCGGCGGCTCCGTCAGGCCGGGGGCAATCTGCGCAGGGCGCTCGGAGAATGAGCAGGTCAGGCAAAGCGAATGGATAGTTTCCTCATGGAGGGCGGTCACCGACTGGAAGGAACGGTGCTCATCAGCGGCGCCAAAAACGCGGCGCTGCCCGCGATGGCCGCAGCGCTGCTGACCAGCGAGCCGGTGCACCTGTACAACATCCCACGCGTGCGCGACATCATCACCATGGGCCAGTTGCTGGCGCACATGCACGCGCGAGTGGAGGCCCCCGACTTTCCCCCCAGCGATTTGACCATCGAGGCCCGCAAGGTCTCCGACGCCGAAGCGCCGTACGAGCTGGTGCGCACGATGCGCGCTTCGATTCTGACGCTGGGCCCGCTGGTGGGACGCCTGGGCTACGCGCGGATCTCACTGCCGGGAGGCTGCGCCATCGGCGCCCGCCCGATTGACTTGCACCTGAAAGCACTCGAACAGATGGGCGTGGAAATCTCCACGGAACACGGCTACATCGAGGCACGGGTTCCGGCGAAGGGGCGCCTGCGCGGCGGGCACATCGTCTTCGACAAGATCACCGTCACCGGAACGGAAAATGTGATGATGGCCGCGGCGCTCGCCGACGGTGAGACCTGGATCGAAAACGCCGCGCGCGAGCCTGAAGTGACCGACCTGGCCGAGCTGCTGGCGAAAATGGGAGCAAAGATCGAGGGTGCCGGCACGGCCACGCTGCGCATCCACGGTGTCAACGCGCTTCACGGCGCAAGCCACACCATCATCCCCGACCGCATCGAGACGGGCACCTTTCTGGTCGCCGGCGCTATCACCGGCGGGGAACTGCTGCTCGAGGGCTGCGCGCCGCAGCACCTTTGCGCCGTGATCGCCAAGCTCACCGAGGCGGGCGTCGAAATCGGCCAGGAGGCACCGGACCGTCTGCGCGTGCGCGCCGCGCGGGAACTCGTCGCCGCCGACGTCACCACCGAGGAGTACCCCGGCTTCGCCACCGACATGCAGGCGCAGTACATGGCCCTGGCCACCCAGGCCCATGGCGCCTCGGTGATCACCGAGACCATCTTTGAGAACCGCTTCATGCACGCCAGCGAGATGCTGCGGATGGGCGCCCATATTTCGATTGAAGGGCGGCAGGCTGTCGTGCGCGGCCCGGCGCCAATAACCGGCACGACCGTGATCGCCTCGGACCTGCGCGCCAGTGCCTCGCTGGTGCTGGCGGGCCTCGTGGCCCAGGGCGAAACCATCGTGGACCGCGTGTATCACATCGACCGCGGCTACGCCCGGATCGAGGAGAAACTCTCCGCCGTCGGC
>JBGPZW010000009.1:0-39351 GCA_041493955.1 Terriglobia bacterium | reverse complement strand
TTGAAATGCTTCGCCACGGCAGGGCCGCGGTTCAGCATGACACCCGTCCGATGGTTAGGCCTGTGTTAGAATCGCGCTGGGGAGCTGAGAATGAAATTTGGAGTGGTCGTTTTTCCCGGGTCGAACTGCGACCACGACGCTTACCACGCCATCGGAACCGTGCTCGGCCAGCCGGTTGAATTCATCTGGCACCAATCGGAGCAACTGGAAAACTTTGACGCGGTGATCCTGCCGGGCGGGTTCGCTTATGGGGATTACCTGCGTACGGGCGCGATCGCGCGGTTTTCGCCAGTGATGCGCGCGGTGGCGCAGTTTGCCAACCGCGGCGGGCTGGTGCTGGGCATCTGCAACGGTTTCCAAATTCTGCTCGAAGCGGGCCTGCTGCCCGGCGCCATGCTGCGCAATAGCGGCCTGCGCTTCATCTGCCGCCAGGTGCACATTCGCGTGGAAAACGTACGTACACCCTTCACCTCGGCGGCGCGGCCCGGCCAGGTGCTGAAGATGCCCATCGCGCATTCCGAAGGAAACTACTTCTGCGACGCGGCCACGCTTGCCGAACTCGAGCGCGCCGGGCAGATCGTCTTCCGCTATTCGACCGCCGAAGGCCGTGAAGAGGCCGCCGCCAACCCCAACGGCTCGCTCGCCAATATCGCCGGCATCTCCAACCGCGAGGGCAATGTCGTGGGCCTGATGCCGCATCCGGAGCGCGCCGTCGAAGCGGCGTTGGGCTCGGCCGATGGACTGGTCATCTTCCGCTCAATGGTGGAGAGCCTGGCCCGCAGCGCCGACCCCGAACTTGCCGGCTTGCATCCGCAGAGCGCCGGAGCGCGCGTGCCCGCGTAACGCGTCTTCCGGAAGCGCGGACCTGTACCCCAGAGGAAATCCAGCCGGAGGCACAATGCAGTCAAAGATGCGGTGGTGTCTTACAGCGATCAGCCTGGCGGGCGCCGCCCTGTTACTGGCCGCGCAACTCAGCGCACAGCAACCCACGCCGCGGGTGGTCAACGCGCCCGTTGTGGACTGGGCGCAGGTCAACGCCGAGGCCCTTTCTAAGCTCACTAAATACCTGCGCGTGGACACTTCGAACCCGCCGGGCAATGAAATGCGCACGGCGGCCTGGCTGGCGCGCGTATTCGAGGCCGAAGGCATTCCGTACGAAACCGGCGAGTCAGCGCCGGGCCGCGGGAACATCGTCGCGCGGCTTGTGGCCACCGTCCCCCAGGCTCAGAAAGAGCCCGCGCTGGTCCTCCTGCAGCACATGGACGTGGTACCCGTCAGCCGTGAATACTGGTCCGTGGACCCATTTGCCGGGACGATGCGCGACGGCGCCATCTGGGGCCGCGGCGCAACAGACATGAAAGGCCAAAGCATCGCTCAACTGATGGCCTTCCTGCTGCTGCATCGCACCCGAACGCCGCTGCGCCGCGACGTCATCTATCTCGCCACGGCCGACGAGGAGGCCGGCGGCGATTTCGGCGCCGGCTGGGTGGCCGCGAACCGCCCGCAGTGGATTGCCGGCGCGGGGTTCCTGGTCAACGAAGGCGGGCGGGGCTATGCCGACGAGTCCGGGAAAGCCCGCTACTTCGGCATCGGCGTGTTCAACAAGACGCCGGGCTGGCTGAAGCTGACGGCCACGGGGCGTCCGGGTCACGGCTCGGTGCCGATTGCCGATTCGGCGGTGAACCGCCTGCTCGCGGCCCTCGAGCGCCTGCGCGCCTACCAGGCGCCGCTCGAGGTCACGCCGCCCATCGAGCGGGCCTTCGCCTCCCAGGCGCTTTATGAGCCGGAACCCTGGCGCTCGCGCCTGGCCAACATCCGCGAATACGTGAAGCAACCCGAGGCGCGCGCCGAGCTGGCCAAGCGGCGCAGCTTGCTGGCGCTTCTGACCAACACGATTTCGATCACCGTGCTCGAAGGCTCGAACAAGATTAACGTGATCCCTCCGGCGGCCAGCGCGCAGATCGATTGCCGGCTGCTGCCCGGCTGGACCATTGACCGCTGGGTCGCCGAGGTGCGGAGGATCGCCAGCGACGACAACATCAAGATCGAGGTGGTGCAGACGCAGAAGGAAACCGAGTCGGCACTCGACACGCCGCTGCGCGTGGCCATCGAAAAGGCGGTGATGAATCTTTATCCCGGCACGGGCTTGGCCGAATCTCCTTCAACCGGCTTCAACGATTCGCACTTCTTCCGCGAGAAGGGCATCGTGAGCTACGGCTTTGTGCCCTTCGCGCTGCGGGAGGGCGACGTCACCGGGGTGCACGGGAACGACGAACACCTCCCGGTGAAGGCTTTCACCGATGGCGTGCGGCTGGAGTGGGAGTTCGTCCAGGCTTTCTGCCGGGTGCAATGAAGCGTGGCAACGCCGGCGCCCCGCTGGCGGTACAATGCAGTGCCAGGAGCGGCGTGCCGGCGCGCGCCCCACCTGTGAGATCAGACCGCAATGATTGAGACCGACGTCAGAGTCACACCGGAGCTGGCCGCTGAGCACGGCCTGTCGGCCGAAGAATACGCGCGGCTGGTCGCCATCCTGGGGCGCGAGCCCAACATCACCGAGCTGGGCATCTTCAGCGTGATGTGGAGCGAGCACTGCTCCTACAAATCGAGCAAGGTCCATCTGAAGCGCATGCCCACCGGCGGCCCGCAGGTGCTGCAGGGGCCCGGGGAAAACGCCGGCGTGGTGGACATCGGCGACGGCCTTTGCGCCGCCTTCAAGATCGAATCGCACAACCACCCGAGTTACGTCGAGCCCTTCCAGGGCGCGGCCACCGGCGTGGGCGGCATCCTGCGCGACATCTTCACCATGGGTGCGCGGCCCATCGCCGTGCTCGACTCGCTGCACTTCGGCTCCATTACTCCGGAGAAGGACGTCTCGCGCGAAGAGGTCGCGCGCAACCGCCGCATCCTCGGCGGCGTGGTCGGCGGGATCGCGTTTTACGGCAACTGCTTCGGCGTCCCCACCGTCGGCGGCGAGGTCAGTATCGAGCCCTGCTACAGCGGAAATCCCCTGGTCAACGTGCTCGCGCTCGGCATCGCCCGAAGAGACGAGTTGTTCCTGGCCCGCGCGCGCGGCGTGGGCAATCCGGTGATCTACGCCGGCGCAAAGACCGGCCGCGACGGCATTCACGGCGCCTCGCTGCTGGCTTCGGCCGAGTTCACCGAAGAATCGCAGCAGAAGCGGCCGAACGTGCAGGTGGGCGACCCGTTCCTGGAAAAGCTGCTGCTCGAGGCGTGTCTCGAGGCCATGCAGACCGGCGCGGTCGTGGCCATCCAGGACATGGGCGCCGCGGGGCTGACCTGCTCGACATGCGAGATGGCCTCGCGCGGCGGCACGGGGATCGAAATTGACCTGGCCCACGTGCCGCAGCGCGAAACCCGCATGACGCCCTACGAGATCATGCTGAGCGAATCTCAGGAGCGCATGCTGCTGGTGGCCGAGCGCGGCCGCGAGCAGGAAGTGCTCAACGTGTTCGCCAAGTGGGGCCTTGACGCCGTGGAGATCGGCCGCGTCACCGACGACGGCCTGCTGCGCGTCCGCGACCACGGCAATCTGGCGGCCGAAATTCCTGCGCACGCGCTGGCCGAAGAAGGCCCGGTGTATCAGCGGCCGCTGGCACCACCCGCGTCGCGCATGGAAAAGTTGATTGAGTTCGCCGCGGAAGGCACCAACCTCACCGAGGATTTTCTCCGCCTGCTAGCCTCGCCCGCGATTGCCTCAAAGCGCTGGATCTTCGAGCAGTACGACTACATGGTGCGCACCAATACGCTGGTGGGGCCGGGGGCCGGCGACGCAGCCGTGGTCCGCGTCAAAGAAACAAAACGCGCGCTGGCCTTGAGCGTGGATGGCAACGGCCGCTGGTGCCGGCTCGAACCTCGCGCGGGCGCGATGCACGCCGTCGCCGAGGCCGCGCGCAACGTCGCTTGTGTGGGCGCGCGCCCCTGGGCTGCTACGAACTGCCTCAACTTCGGCAACCCGGAAAAGCCGGAAGTGATGTGGCAGTTCAGCGAGGTCGTGGACGGCATCGCCGAAGCCTGCTGCCTGTTGGGCTTCCCCATCACCGGCGGAAACGTAAGCTTCTACAATGAGACCCTGGGCAAATCGATCTACCCCACGCCGGTGCTGGGCGTGCTGGGGCTGCTCGAAGACGCCTCGCGCGCCGTGGGCATGGCGTTCCGCGGCGCAGGCGACGTGATTGTGCTTCTCGATGGTCGAAGTGAGACGGCTGGAGGATCCACGCTGGAAGGTCATCCCGAGCGAGGCGAGGGATCTCTCAGAGAGATTCCTCGTCCCGGCAGGGCAGGGACTCGGAATGACGGCGCATGGGAGTTTTCGTCGTCCGAATACGCGAAGACGATTCGCGGCGTGGTGGCCGGCGCGCCGCCGGCGATCGACCTCAACGCCGAAAAGCGCCTGATCGAGTGCTTGGTGGCACTGGCGGCCGAAGGCGCGATGCAGTCAGCACACGACGTCAGCGAAGGCGGATTGGCCACGACGCTGGCCGAGTGCTGCTTCGCATCCGCCGAAAGCTTTGGGGCTGAGATAGTTCTGCAACCTGAGGGGTGCGCAGCATCTTTCTCCCGCCTTCGGCCGGGTCGGGACGAAAGCACCGACCTTACAAGCGACCCGGCAGAGTGGGCGCTGTTTGGCGAGCACGGTGCGCGCGTAGTGGTGTCGGTTGCCCGCGGGTCGCTTGCCCGTCTGCGTGAAGTTGCGGCACAATATCAGGTTGCGGCACGCGAGATCGGCACCGTTACCCGCGGACCCTTCCGCATCGATTACAATGGCCGTATGGCAGTGAGCACGGCGCTGGAGTCTCTGCGCGAGGTTTGGACCGGAGCCCTCGAAAACGCACTCATCGGTCGGGGCCCGTGGGAAGGATGACCACGCACGACTATCTCACCGACGACCACTTCCACGACCACTGCGGCGTGTTCGCGGTGTTCGGCCACGCCGAAGCCGCTAAGCTGACCTACCTGGGTCTCTACGCGTTGCAGCATCGCGGGCAGGAGTCCGCGGGGATTGCTTCGAGCGACGGCGCCGACCTTTACCTGCACAAGGGCATGGGCCTGGTCGAAGAGATCTTTCAGCCGGGCGTCATCGCGCGGCTGGCCGGGGACGTGGCCATCGGCCACACGCGTTACTCCACCGCGGGCGATACCTCGCTCAGCAACGCGCAACCTATCGTGATTGACTGCAACAAGGGCAAGTTGGCGCTGGGCCACAACGGCAACCTGACCAACGCCGTGGAGTGGCGCCGCAGGCTCGAGCATCGCGGCTCGATCTTCCAAACAACGAGCGACACCGAGGTCATCGTGCATATGATTGCGCGCAGCGCAGCGCGCAACCTTTCCGGTGCCATCGGCGACGCGCTCAACCAGGTCGAAGGCGCCTACTCGCTGTTGCTGCTCACGCGCGAAGAGCTCTACGCCATCCGCGACCCGCGCGGCTTCCGCCCGCTCAACCTCGGGCGGCTCGACAATGCCTGGCTGGTGGCCTCGGAGACCTGCGCGTTCGACCTGCTCGGCGCCGAGTACGTGCGCGAGATCGAGCCGGGCGAGATGGTGCGCATCTCGCGCTCGGGCGTGGAGTCCATTCGCTTCGCGCCCGAGAAGCCGCACCAGTACTGCATCTTCGAGCATGTCTATTTCGCGCGGCCCGACAGCCTGATCTTCGGCCGCCCGGTGAACCAGAGCCGCGAGATGCTGGGCCGCCTTCTGGCGCAGGAGCATCCGGCGGCGGCCGACGTGGTCGTGCCCGTTCCGGACTCGGGCGTGCCCGCGGCGATCGGCTTCGCGTTCGAATCCGGCGTCCCATTCCGCATGGGGCTTATCCGAAACCATTACATCGGCCGCACGTTCATTGAGCCGTCCCAGGCCATCCGCGATTTCGGCGTCAAGCTGAAGCTCAATCCGGTGCGCGGGCTGCTCGAGGGCAGACGCGTGGTGCTGGTGGACGATTCGATCGTGCGCGGCACCACCGGCCGGAAAATTGTGCGCATGGTGCGCGAGGCCGGCGCCACCGAAGTGCACATGCGCATCAGTTGTCCCCCCACGCTCTCGCCGTGCTACTACGGCATCGACACGCCCACGCGCGAGGAGCTGATCGCCTCCGCCAACTCGATCGAGGAAATCCGCGAGTTCCTGGCCGCCGATTCGCTGGGCTACCTCTCGCTCGCCAATATGCGCCGCGCCGTGGGCGATGCGGACGGAAAATTCTGCACCTCGTGTTATACGGGGGTTTATCCGACCGAGCTGGTGCAGCTCGAAGTGGCGCATCGCGAAAGCGGAGCCAAAGTGACGGTGCCGCGTGAAGAGTGAGCCCCAAACAGCGCTGGGCCGCCCCGTCCTGCGCGAAGCGCTCTCCTGGATGTGGGTGGCTGCGGCGTTCCTGCTGATCCACGGCACGCTGATGCAGGCGCGCGTGATTCCCTCGGGCTCGATGGAGCGGACGCTGCTGATCGGCGACCATCTGCTGATGAGCCGTTTCGGCTACGACGCCGGGGTGCCCTTCACCGGCTGGCACGTCCGCCTGTGGCGCGAGCCACACCGCCAGCAGGTGGTGATCTTCCGGGCGCCGCTGGCCGGCTCGCCCGACTACGTGAAGCGCGTGATCGGCCTCCCCGGCGACAAGCTGGAGATCCGCCGCGGCGTGGTCTGGGTGAACGGCGCGCCGCTTGCGGAACCTTACCTGGGTGTACCGCTAAATCCGAACGAGAACTTCGGGCCGGTCACGGTGCCGCCCGCCAGCTATTTCGTGCTGGGCGACAACCGCGAGAACTCCTACGACAGCCGTTACTGGGGCTTTGTGCCGACCTCCGCAATCGTGGGAACGCCGGTGGTGATTTATATGTCGGTTGATGCGCCAGAGTCGGCCTGGGAGCCGGGGCAGATTCGCGAGCGCGTCTATGCCTATCTGAACGCTCTGGTCCACCCGAGCCTGGTGCGCTGGAAGCGACTGTTCACGACGTTTTAGGTCACTCTTAGTGGCCCGTCAGGTTCACCGGAGTGACGTAACCCGTTAACGCAGGGTCCGACTCCCCCTTCGCCCAGCAGAAAGAGCTCTTCCGCTATGCGATACGCCGACGCGGGCGTCCATATCTCCGTCGCCGACCAGGCCAAGCAGCGCATCCGGCACCTGGCCGGGCGCACGTTTACGCGCGGGGTGCTGGGCGGGATCGGCGGATTCGGCGCGCTGTTCCAGCTCGATCGCAAGCGCTGGCGGGAGCCGGTGCTGGTCTCGAGCGCCGACGGCGTGGGCACGAAACTCAAGGTGGCCTTCGCCGCGGGCGTGCACTCGACGGTCGGCGCCGACCTGGTCAACCACTGCGTCAACGACATCCTCACCACCGGCGCCGAGCCGCTCTTCTTCCTCGACTACCTGGCCATGGGCCGCCTGGACCCAAATGTGGCCGAGCAGGTGGTCGAGGGCATGAGCCGCGCCTGCCGCCAGGCGGGCTGCGCGCTGATCGGCGGGGAGACGGCGGAGATGCCCGGCTTCTACCCGCCGGGGGAATATGACCTGGCCGGGTTCATCGTCGGCGTGGCCGAGCGCAGCAGGATACTCGGCGAGCAGCACGTGCGCGCGGGCGACGTCCTGCTGGCGCTGCCTTCAGCGGGGCTGCACACCAACGGTTATTCGCTGGCGCGCAAGCTGGTGTTCGAGGTTGCAAGGCTCAAGCCGGAGACCTACGTCGCCGCGGTGAATAACAAGATCGGCGCGGAATTGCTGAAGCCGCACCGCTGTTACTGGCCGATGCTGAAAAACATCGTGGCGCGCGGCTGGGTCGCGGCCATGGCGCACATCACCGGTGGCGGTATCCCCGGCAACCTGCCGCGCGTGCTGCCCCGTGGAACCCAGGCGGTGGTCGAGTTGGGTGCGTGGCCCGTGCCGCCGATCTTTCGCTACCTCGCCAGCCTGGGAGAAATCGAGCGCGAGGAACTGTTGCAAACCTTCAACCTGGGCGCCGGGATGATCCTGGTCGTGCCGCCGAAGAATCTGCGCAAGGTCGAGAGCGAGTTGAAGCGCCGCCGCGAGAAGTTCTACCGCATCGGCCACGTGGCCACCGCTGAGCCCCGCAAGCCCCGCGTCACCTACACCGGCGCCCTCCCCCTTTGACATCCGGAGCACGCACACCACCTGTGGGCGAAGCACCATGTCGGTAGATATAGCGGCGGGCTTCAGCCCGCCACCGCTGGCGCACTGAAGTGCGCCGCTACACAAGCCACGGCAGGGACCCATCGTGTCACGGCTGTCACTTCTTGGGGCTGGTTTTCGCGCGGCGGGCGGAGTCGCGGCCTTTGCGACGGCGGCTCCAGTACCACCAGTTGCACTGCTCGGCGGGAAGTCGGGGGTTGCGGGCCTGCGCTACGGCCGCCGAGAAGACATCCAGGCAACAGATGTCGTGCGTCTGGCCAGTGACTCGGCACAGCCTCTCGTAAAGTCTTTCCGGGTTGGCGCGGGCGAGCTGTGCGACGCTGCGCACCCCCAAAAGCTCGAAGTCGCGCAGCATGGCCGGGCCTACGGAGATTAAATCCACCAGGGAGCGTGGCTTTCTCATTCGGGCGGGCTCCTTTTTGTTTTCGCTTTACTTTCGCCTTAGGATCTTACACAATTCCTGCGCCACTGTCCATGCCCGCCGGACACCCGGAGCGAAAGGAAGATGAACCTCGCGAGGATTTCAGCTCTCACGCTGGCGCTGCTGCTCGGAACCGCCATCGCGATTGGCGATCGGCCGGCCGCGGGCCAAGAGAAACTGCAGGAGCGAATCATGCTGAAGAAACTAACGCCTGTGCTGATTGTCGAAGAGATTGAGCCGTGCCTGCCCTTCTGGGTGGATCGCCTCGGCTTCCAGAAAACCGCCGAAGTGCCCGAGGGCAACAAGCTCGGCTTTGTGATCCTAGCGAAGGATAGCGTCCAGGTCATGTACCAGTCGCGCGCGAGCCTGGCCAACGACGTGCCGGCATTTGGCAACCTCAAGCTCACGCCTTCGACGTTTCTCTACATCGAGGTGGAGAAGCTCGACCCCGTCATCGAGAAGCTGAGAGGCGCTCAAGTCGAGATACCGGAGCGTAAGACCTTCTATGGCGCGCGGGAAATCGGCGTGCGCGAGCCCGGCGGCAACCACGTCACCTTCGCCGAATTCCAGCGCTGACACAGGATGTAGAGCCGGCTTCCAGCCGGCGATATCCTTCCCGGTACCCAGCCGCGCAAATGTGCCGGCAGGATGCCCGCGGTACAAGAAAAAGCGGGACACGGTGGCTCGCGGCGTAGCCTTTCGCCGCGTGCGAAAGTTGTGCTAACGTGCTGCGCTTATGACGAAGCGTATCGGAGTGCTGCTGTCGGGGCGGGGCTCGAATTGCGCGGCCCTGACCGAAAGCGTCGCGGCCGGACGCATCCCCAACGCTGAGATTGCCATCGTCATCAGCAACCGCGAAGGGGCACCGGGCATCGAGCGCGCCCGCGCGCGCGGCATGGAGACGCGCGTGATCCCGTCGAAGGGCCTCGAGCGCGAGCCCTACGACCGCCAAGTGGTCGCCGTGCTGCGGGAAAAGCAGGTGGATCTGGTTTGCCTGGCCGGGTTCATGCGCCTCCTCTCGCCGTACTTTGTGGCTGCGTTTCCCCAGCGCATTTTGAACATTCATCCTTCACTGCTGCCGGCGTTTCCCGGCCTGGAGGCGCAGCGGCAGGCGCTCGAGCACGGCGTGAAATGGAGCGGGTGCTCGGTGCACTTCGTGGATGAAAACCTCGACGCCGGGCCGATCATCGTGCAGGCGCCGGTCGAAGTGCTGGACACCGACACGCCGGAGACGCTGGCCGCCCGCATCCTGAAGGAAGAGCATCGCATCTACTCCGAGGCCGTGCGCATTGTGCTCGAAGGCCGGTACCGCATCGAGGCCCGCCGCGTCATCATCCAGCCACAGGGAAATTCCAAGACACATGCCGCCTGACACGAAGATGCAGCACGCAAAATTCAAGCCCGTCGAGGAGCAGCTCGCGTATCTGCAGAAGGGCGCTGCGGAAATCATTCGCGAAGAAGAGTTGCGCGCCAAGCTCGAGAAATCCTTCGCCACGGGCACGCCCCTGCGCGCGAAGCTGGGCGTGGACCCCACCGCGCCCGACCTGCACCTGGGCCACACCGTCGTGCTGCGCAAGCTCAAACATTTTCAGGACCTCG
This sequence comes from Terriglobia bacterium, assembly GCA_041493955.1. GTDB lineage: Bacteria > Acidobacteriota > Terriglobia > Acidiferrales > UBA7541 > QHYU01. Next base: position 29,176 of record JBGPZW010000009.1, on the reverse strand, counting down.
GTCACACGGCCATCTTCCTGATCGGCGACTTCACGGCTATGGTCGGCGACCCCACCGGCCAGTCCGAGACGCGCCCACCGCTTTCGCGCGAGCAGGTGAAAGCCAATGCCAAGACTTACCTCGAGCAGGTCTATAGGATCCTCGACGAGAAGAAAACCGAGGTGCGCTACAACAGCGAGTGGCTCGGGAAACTCTCCGGGCACGACATGATCAAGCTCTGCGCGCACTATCGCTTGGCGCGGATGCTCGAACGCGAGGATTTCCGCTCGCGCCTGGCGGGCAACCAGCCCATCGCCATCCACGAGCTGCTCTATCCGCTGCTGCAGGCCTACGACTCGGTCGCGCTCCAGGCTGACGTCGAGCTGGGCGCCACCGAACAGAAATTCAATCTGCTGATCGGACGCGACATCCAGCGCGAATACGGACAACCCTCGCAGGTGGCCTTCACCCTGCCCATCCTGGTGGGCACCGACGGCGAACGCAAAATGTCGAAAAGTTTGGGCAACTACGTCGGCATCACCGAGCCGCCCGGCGAAATGTTCGGCAAGCTGATGTCCATCTCCGACGAGCTGATGTGGGATTACTTCGAGCTGCTTACAGACCGCACGCCCGCCGAGATCACGCAGCTCGAGCAGCAAGTAAAGGGCGGCAAGGCCCACCCCATGGACGTGAAAATGGCGCTCGCGCAGGAGATTATTGCCGGCTTCCACGGCCCGGCCGCTGCGAAGAAGGCTGCCGATCACTTCCAGCAAGTCTTCCGCGACCGCAAGGCCCCGGAAGAAATGCCGGAATACGTGGTACCACTATCTGGAAAGATGAAATTGTCGCGCATCATCCTCCAAGGTCTGGCCCTCCCGTCAAAAGCCGAAGCCGAGCGCCTGATCAAACACGGCGCCGTTGAAATAGACGGCGCAATCATCAGCAACCCTGCCCATGAAGTTGATCTGAACAAACCGAGGACCTTTATGTTGCGAGTGGGAAAGACGAAGTTCCTCCGCGTCGTCGTCAAATAGCTCGCCAGATGTTTATCGGTAACAAACTCAGCGGTGCCTGTCATTCCGAACCCCGGCGAAGCCGGGGTGAGGAATCTCTCCGGAGAGATTCCTCGCTGCGTTCCGGCTATACCGGAACTCCGCTCGGAATGACACCCCGGCGAGTGCAATACACGTAGCGCCGGCGTCTCGCCGGCGTTACCCCTCAGCCCAGAGCACAGAACCACTGAAGTCGTGGCGGCTTGAAGGCCGCCGCTACACATGCTCGAGCAATGTTTCCGTATTGGCCTCAGCGGCTCGTGTGTTAATGCCGCTCGGCGAGGCGCTTGAGCCGCGCGAGGTCGGCGCGGTCGCGGCGGGCGACGGCGTGGCGGGTCAGCAGCCAGTCGGTGAAGCGGCCGGGCCAGCCGGGAAGCTCATATTCATCGCGCATCAGGACGCGCGTGCCCGTCGGCACGGCCTCGATCTCCCAGCGCTGCAGGCCGCGCACACCGTACGCGTCCTGGAACTGCCATTCGAGCAAACGGCCCCATTCGCAGCGCGTGACGACCGCGGTGTGGGAGACCTCCTTCTTCCCCAGGCGCCCGGAGATGCGAACCTTCAGCCCCACTTGAAATTCCGCGGCGCCGCCCTGCACTTCGAAGCAGCTTTCCATTCCCGTGCCATACCAATAGGGCATGCGCTGGGGCACGAAAAAGACAAAGACGCGGTCGAGCGGTGCGGCGACCTCCACGGTGAAGCTCAGCCTGGCCATGGCAGGGGCGCCAGTCTACCACTGCCGGCTGGGAGCTGGCGGTAGGTGCCCAGCAAGTTCAGGGGCGCACCTAGGGTTGTCATCCTGAGGGAAGCGAAGGATCTCAGCGTAGAAATCCACCCGGCAGGAAACAGAATCACACCGGAAGGACGCGCCTCAGCGGGTGGCGAAGGAAATCTCGCCGGCGGCGAGGATGCGGCGGCTGCGGCTCTCCTGCACGAAGACCACGGCGCGGAGATTCTCGCGCTTCCAGCCGACGGCGACGGTCACCACCGGCTGGGCCGCAAACGCCGTGGCAGCTCGCGGGTCGGCGTTGCCGATGCGCTTCAGCTCGCGCACCACAGCGAAGTGGTCGAACTTGCTACCCGCATTTTCTCCGCGCAGGACATCCGAGTGCAGGTAGTCTTCCGTGATCGCTAGATACACCTCGGCCAAATCGCCGGATGTGGCCTGACCGATCGAATCCACGCGGACTTCCAGGGGAATTGCGCCGGCTGCAGCCGGATCCTGCTTCCACTCCAGGTGCACGGTGGCTTTCGGCGCGCGCGCAGCCTGGGCGATGGCCTGGCGGGCGTTGCGCTCACCGCTGCCGACGAATTGCGTGCGCCCGTCCACAATCATCTGCGGCGTGTACACCTGATCGCTGCGGAAGGAATCCGCGTAGGCGCTCTGCCGCTGACTGAATTGCACCGAGGAGTACGGGTCACGCCAGCCCAGGTGGTTCCAGTAGTCCACGTGCTCTTTGAGCGCGATGATCTGCGCTCCGGCAATGGGCTGCGTTTTTTCCAGGCGCGCCAGCAGCGCATCGGCCGGCGGGCAGTTCGAGCAGCCCTCCGAGGTGAACAGCTCGACAAGCACCGGAGTGCGGCCACCTTCCTCCCGGCTTGCGGCCAGCGGGGTTTGCGGACCGGCCGCGGCCGATGGCCCCTCATGGGCGAAGCTGCCAAAGAAAAGCAGCAGTCCGACTGCCGCCAGCAACAGGCCGATCCAGGGTTTCATGTCCGCGCCTCTGTGGTTCGACTCTTCACGTTTAGATGCGCCGCGTCTCTGCGGAGTCGCCGGAGATGGACGCCTCTCTTCCATGGTGTTCAACGAGGACGAGCGACATGTCGTCGGTGTGGCCGCCGTCGCGCCATGCCTCTACCCCGTCCAGTACGGACCGCTTCATCTCTGCCAGCGGTTTTCTTGCCGCGGCGCGAACAATCTCCTGTAGCCCGGAGACGCCCAGCATCTCGCCGCGCGCGTCAAAGACTTCCGTGAGCCCGTCGGTATAAAGCACCAGGCGATCGCCGGGGCTGAATTCGATTTCGGAGATCGGCTCGGCAGCCACGGCGTCTTCCAGCGCGCCAAGCACCATGCTCTGCGAATCAAGCAGCCGGGTTTCGCCGGCCGATGAGATCCAGATGGCCGGCGGGTGGCCGCCTGCCGCATAGCTCAGGCGACGCCCTCCCTGGTCCAGGCGGGCGACCGCCATGGTGAAGTAAAAGCCGGTCATGCGAATCTGCTGGAGCACGAAGCTGTTCAGCCGACGCAACAGCTCGCCCAGTTCGGTGCGGCGCTCGAGCAGCGACATGGTCTCCGAGTAGATGCGGTTGGCCACCAGCGCCGAGCCGATGCCGTGGCCGGAGACGTCGCACACCAGCAGGTTGAGTTCTGCCTCCCCCAGCGGGGTGACTAGGCCGAAGTCTCCGCCGATGCTGCGTACGGGCATGTAGTGGGTTTCCACGGCCACGCGGCCCCAGCGCAATCCCTGCGGCGCTAGGCTCTCCTGCACGCGCGAAGCCAGCGCCAACTCGGTTTCGATCTCCTTGTGCTGCTTTTCGAGTTGCAGGTTAGCATCCTTCAGTTGCTGCTCGACGCGCTTCTGCTCGGTAATGTCCGTAAAGGTGACTACAGAGAAGCGCCGGCCCTCCGGATCCTCAATCACTCGGCCGCTCATCACCACCGGCACGCGCACTCCTTCCCTCCGGGGCAGAAAAAACTCAAAGCGGCTGCGACCCTTCTCCTCGCTGCGGGCGATCTGCTGCATCAAGAACTCGCGCTCGTCACCTTCATAGAAGTGTGCCGGCGAGTGTCCCAGGATCTCTTCCCGGTGGAATCCGGTCATCTGCGCGAACCGGTCGTTGACTAAGAGCATGCGGTTGCAATCGTCCAGGATCATCACGCCCTCGTTGAGCGCCTCGAAAATGCCCTCCACCTGCACCAGCCATTCCGGTTTGCCGACTTCCACGTATGCTCCTCTCCGCCCGATTCCCTGCGACGATCAATGGAAAGACGGGGTTGTCATTCTACCTGAGCACGCCCTCCCCGGGAGCAGCCTACGGATGCTCCCGCGGCGCCGCCATTCTTGCGACGCGCGCGTTCCTATTGGATGCACGGCGCGCTGGCGACGCTCCACGCCGTCGCCTGGAAGCTGCCGCCCATTGGAAAAGCGCAACTATTTCACAAATTGGGGCGCCTGGCGCACGGACCAGGGGTCATAGGTCTGCGCGAAGATGATCCGGTCGGCGATGGGCGGGTGAGTGTAGCGCCAAAAGACGATGAAGAGTGCCGGGGCGGGTTCTTCAAGATCAATCTCGCCCAGAACCTGAAAAGCCTGCGCGCCGACTTGGGGGGAATCCGGCACGATGCCATGGGTTACCTCCAGGGCGTAGATGTCGGCCTGATGCTCCAAGTAGCGGCTGTAAGCGTTGTCGATGGGCGCCGCAAGGAAGTTAAAGACGGAAAACAACAGCAGGAGGAGCGGCAGGGAGGCCCAGTCGTCCATCCCGCGGATGCTCCAGCGCGCGCCCCAGCGCCGCAGCGCGACATACGCCAAATGGTAGCCCACGAACAGGAAGACAAGGATTTCCGCAGCAAAAAACGTGATGCCCTTACGGATGTGACCCAGGACGTAGTGCCCCATCTCATGGCCGAAGACGAAAAGCGTCTGCGGCGTGGTCATCTTCGCCAGCGTGGTGTCCCACACCACCACGCGCTTCGACGCGCCGATGCCGGTGACGTAGGCGTTCACCGATTTCAGCTTCTCGCTCGCCTTCATCTCGAACATGCGCTCGAGCGGAATCGGCAGCCCGCCGCGCCGCACCACCTTTTCGATTTCCGTCACGAGCGACGGCTGGCGCACCACCAGCGGCTCGAACTTGTAGAAGAGCGGCTCGATTATGACCGGCTCCACGAACACCCCAAACACGGTGATCGGCAGCGCGCCCAGCCAGAAGTAGAACCACCAGCGCCGCGGGTTGCGCCGGATCACTCCGTAGAGAATCCAAACCACGAACGTGCTGAAGCCCACGAAGAGTAACTGCGCCTTGAACCAGTCCCAGGCCCAGGAGCCCCAGCCTTGAATCGACAGTCCATACTTCAAGACCAGCCAGTGCGCTGAGATGGTTCGGGGCAAGTTCAGCAGGCCGACGCTCAGCAGCAGCGCGGGCGCGAACACTACGACCTGTAGAGACCACTGCGCGGACTTGCGCTCGGCCCAGTCGCGATACTTCGGGCCCAGCCGCCAGCGCAGCACCAGTAGATAGATCAGGATCCCATAGGCGAACCCCAGAAAGTATAGCCAGTTCCCCGCCCGGCTGAAGGCCACGGCTTGGCGGTATTTCTCCGGCGGAAGGGTATAGGGCCGCAGAACCTTGGCCGTAATCCTCCACTTGGGGGCTGCGCCGGGCGCTTGCTCGGGGGTTGCAGCCGGCGCCGATGGATTGGCTACCTGGGACGAGTTGCCGGCCGGCGGCGGAGCAGAGGCCGGCCGCTGCGTCGGGGGCATGGCCACAAGCCGCAGGGCACCTGCGGTGAACGTCACGAGAAGGTACCCGGCCCAAGGAAGCAGGGACTTCAGCCGGGAAAGGCCCGGGTGCTGCATGCTCATGGCACCGATTCTAATCCAAATTCGCCCGGCCGGGTGCCTGCGAGCGTGTGGTGGTGCGCTAGGACGTGGGTACAGGCTCGGGCGGTGGCGTTGGCGATGGAGGCGGCGGGGACTCAGGGGCGGGGAACATCCGCGCCGCCAGCGCCGTGTAGCGCGCGCCGAAGAAGTGCAGCGTGTAAGACTGGAAGAAAACCAGCCCGGGCGCATAGAGGAACCCGATCACGTAAAGCATCGCGGCCAGCGCGAGGAGTCCGAGGGCGGCAACTAACAGAATGGTCGAAAGCGTCCAGGTGAGCCCGGCAGCCTTGGCGAGGAAAAACAACAACACGCCGATCAGGCCGAGGGGAATGAGCAGCACGAGCAAGGCCAACAGGTTGACGATGCTGAACAGGATGGCGCTGCCGACCGCCAGCACGATTTTCATCAGCACGTAGCCGGCGAAGGCGCCTTTTTCCGCGCGCAGCATTGGCCCGAGGCGCCGCCAACCCTCGAGTACGTTCAAGTTCTCAAGCGCCATCACCGGCACCAGAAAATCCCGCGCCAGCAGATCAATCACCGCCAGCGCCACAAACAGCGCGAGCACCACCAGAAACAGCAGCAGGCCTCCAACCAGCAGCACGCCGAAGTGCTGGTCGGGTTTGTTGAACCATCCCGCTCGCCAGGCCAGGTAGATCGGCAATCCGGCGACCACCAGCAGCAGAAACACCGCCACGTGTATGAAGACGATTGCCCACAGGAAATACCTGCGGCCGCGCGAGCGCCAGCGGCGCCAGCCCTCGCGCAACTGGCAGCGGTCGCTCAGTACCGCGTCGAAGAGGATGAAACGAAAAACGCAATCGGCGTAGATCCAGAGCAGGAACAGCGCCCCCAGCACCGCGGCACCGAGCAGAATCCACGGCAGATAGCCGCGCACCAGCTCCCAGGACGGCTCCGAGGCCAGGCGGAGCCCTGCGAGCCCCTGATCGCTGCCTTGCCGCGACGGCAGGCCGCGTCCGGAATAACTGAACCCGCCGCTGCCCAACTCCCCGGTCATCAGCGCCACCACGGCAAGGCGCGCCCAGATGCGGAAACGGAACGGCCGGAACAACATCTGCTTGGTCCGGGCAAAGGCCGGCGAGATGGAATCCACGGCAGAGAGATGCGCAGGCATATTCGGGCTGCTTGATCGTTACTCTAAGTGAAAACAATCGTCCCGACAATGAGAAAGATTCGCCTCTTGCTCCGCTGCGCCCGGCGCTGCGCGGTCGGCAGACCACGGCGGCGCCGCACGGCGGCACCGTGAACCAAGAACACCCGCAAGATTCCGGCGCTACCTCGGCTCGAGGATCAGCGGCAGCCCTGTTCGTGCGCTGCCGATAATCACCACCTTGGAATTGGTGCTGGTGGCGAGCTTCTCGGTGGCCTCGATGCCTTTCCATTCCAGCAACTGTGGGCTGATCCCCTGGGCCACGATGCGCTGGAAGTCGGCGATACCCTGCGCCTCGATGCGCTTCCGCTCGGCCTCCTGTTTCTCCTTCTGCAGCACGAAGCTCATGCGCAGGGCGTCTTGCTCGGCCTGCTGCTTAGCCTCGATGGAGTTCTTCAGCAGCGAAGGCAACTGTACATCGCGGAGCAGCACGCTCTGGACCTGGATGCCCAGCGGGGAGAGCACGCGGCCGAGCTCCTCCTGGATTCTCAGGGCCACCTCCTCACGCGCGCCGGTATAGAGCGCGTTGGCGCTGTGCGAGGCGGTCACGGCGCGAATCGCCGAGCGCAGGTTCGGCTCCACCACTACGTCAACGTAGTGCGGGCCTATGGTGCGAAAGACCTGGGCGGCCTTCGCCGGGTCAAGCCGGAACAGCAGCGAAGTGTCCAGCGCCATGATCAGGCCCTCGGTCGAAGGCACGCTGGCCGTTTCCTTTTTTTCCTGAGTGCGGATGGACAAGATGTTGTTCACCTTGAACGGATTGACCAGGTGGGTGCCCTCCGGCAGCACGTCGTTGGTCACCCGGCCGAACAGCGTCAGCACACCTACGTGCCCCGCCGGCACGTAGGCCACCGAAGCCCACAAGAGAATCAGCGCCACGAACCCGACCAGGATCGTTCCGATCCCGGACGCCAGCCAGTTCTTCGCCGCCACCATGCGCAGGGTGGGGCTCTCGCCCCCGGGTCCTTTCTGAAAAACCGTCATGTTCGCCTCCCGTCAGATGTGTTTGCGACAAGCCAGACAACCCCGCCATTCTACACGGCCAGGGGGCCAAGCGGCCCTGCGCGCGGGGACTAGGCTCCGGCTGGGGGGCCGGGGCCGGGCAACGGCCCGGGAGGGTGGTGGCAAGTCGGCAACACGACCCCTACTAATTGTATGTTTTTCTCTTGACACACCAGAACCCCGGCCGCAGAATCCCGCCAACTTTTCCGGTCTTCCTGCCGGAAAAGTCCGTGGGGGTACCGTGCAGTATTTGCCGGGTTGGACCGTGCAGTGCATCAATCCGGAGTGCCAAGCGCGCGGACATTGGCTGCGCGTGGACGCCGCCAGGTCGGATCTGTGCAGCAATTGCGGCGTCCCGCTGCACAACGTGCCGCCGCCGCTCGGGCCGCGCCTGCGCCTGCGCCCGCGTTCGCTGGGCCACTATCGGCCCTCCGGGCGTCCGCGCTAGGGCCCGCCGGCCCATCGAGAAGGTAGCTCGCCGTCCCGGTAGTCCCGAAGCCTCGGGATTACCGGGACTCGTCCCCCCCTGCGTCTGCTGCCCCCGATTCCTCCGCGCAGCGTAGTTAATGGAAATATCCGGGAAGGCCTGGATTCTCACTGCCGCCTTCTAGTTGCCTTGGGTTCAAATCAGGGCAATCATCCGACTTTTTCAACGCTCTCAAGTGATTCTGGGAGACTAGAGGAGTAAACTATTCGGCTAGTAATCTAATGACCGTGACGCGCAAGAAACAGCGCAAGCACGGCCCAGGTTCGACTGCGAAAGCGCGCGCAGCAAGCAGTTCGTGGAGGGCAATGACCACCTAACTGCACGCCGCGCTTGTAGGAGGAGAAAATGGCAGCTAAACGTCACGTGGCAGTGATGAGAGCGAGCGTGACCCTGCTCACGCCGGCTTGGCTCCTGTTGATCGTCTTTGTAGCTCGCGGGCAGGAGCATCCTGCTGTCCAAGATGCCACAGAAGCGCTACGTCCTTTCTACAAGACCACCATCGCGGACATCGTGCTGGAGAGCCCGGGCAAATGGAAGCACCTGCAATCGCACGTCGAGGTCACCGGCACCGTCTACCGGATGCGCACGGAGGAGAATGGCGACACCCGCATCTGCCTCTGCGCCGCGATACCCAACGTTGACCCGACATCCCCTTCGGTGCCTTTTGCGCACATCCCGCGCGGCGCCTGCATCGACGCCGTGATAATCCCGGCGATTCCGGTCAAGCCCCCGGAGCGGTACGACATCATCACCGTACGGGGCGTTATCCGGTACAACGCCGAGCGCGGGGGCGACCGCAATCGCTTGATTGACACGGAGCGGTGGGAGGTCCACCCGGTGGAGTCCATCCCGTTTACTGTAAAGACCCACTACAACCCTCCCAAGGAACGGCAAAGGCCATGAGCGAAACAGCAGAAACGTGGCGCGAGGCCGCCACCCGATGGAGAAGCACAACCTCCAGGTGATGCTCCTGCGCGCCCGTACCTGCTCGATGATCTCGCCGCCGGGCGCACAGCGCCACGGCCGCCGTCAGCGGGTGTCCGGCGCGACAGAAGACGTTGCGGTGGGGGACTCAGTCGCCAGCAAAAGAAGGAGCGGCCGGTGGGGGTGCCGGCCGCTCAGGGCGTGGGGTGATGGAGGGTACAGCGTGGGCCGAAGTCAGTGCGAAGTGAACCTGCTAATCGTGCGGGTTATCGCCTTCTTGAGCAGTCGCACCGAACTTCGATCACAAGACGATTGTGCCCGCAGGCTCCGCGCGGGGCGATAGGTTAGCGGGTTCATTTCGTGGGGTACAGAAGTACTGTGCCAAAAGGGGGCGGAGCTTTCGCGCCCGCATGGTGACGCATGGTGAGGGCGCAGCATCCCTCTCTCGCCTTCGGCGGGATCGGGACAAAGGCAGCACCACTACTAGAAACAGAGACTCCGCGCGAGCACGAATGGGTCAGGGGTTGCCGGTGGTCTTCTCTGCGGGCGGCTTATCGCTCCACCACCAGAGCGGTGGCAGAGGCTTCTTCGCAGGCCAGACTTGGTTGAGTGTGTCCCCCTCGAACAATTCGCCGTTCTTCATCACGTAACGGACCGTGTTGGTGTTGTGGATGTCCTCGAGAGGATTCTTATCGAGGACGACCAGGTCGGCGAGCTTACCCGGCTCCAGGCTGCCGATATCCTGCGCCAGGCCGACGATTTCCGCGCCAAGCCGCGTGGCCGCGCGCAGCACTTCGAGGGGCGTGGCGCCGCCGCTCGCGAGCGCCCACATTTCCCAGTGGTAGCCCAGGCCCTGTAACTGCCCGTGGCTGCCGATGCCTACGCGTCCGCCGGCGCGCAGGATCTTGGTGGCCTGTTCGGCCAGCCGAGGATAGGCGTATTCGTCTTTGCGGAACCAGAAGGGCCGCCGCTTGGTCTTCTCGTCGATCACGTTGTGCGGCGTGAAGCGGTTGAGCTTGGCATCGTCGTGCACTTCGGTGTTTTCGTAGAAGTAGTTCTCCGCAAAAGGGCTGCCATAGGCCACGATCAGAGTGGGCGTCTCACCGGTGCCGGAGCGCGCGAACAGTTCCACCACGTCTTTATAGAGCGGTTCGACCGGCAGGGCGTGCTCGTTACCGTGGAAGCCATCGATCACGTGCGTCAGGTCGAGCTTCAGGTCCAGGCCGCCCTCGGTGGTGGGCATCATCTCGAGTTCCTTGCTGGCCTCGACCATCCATTGCCGCTGCTTGCGGTTGCCCACGATGTAGCTCTTGAGGTTGCGCGTGCGGTAGTACTTCTTGTAGCGGGTAAGCACGCCTTTGACCTCATCGAGCGACTGGAAATTATTGTCGGAGAAGATGCCCGGCCCAGTGGAGTAGGCGCGCAGGCCGAGGATTTCTCCGACGTCCACCAAATCCTGATAGGCAAACATATCGTTGGTCGCCGTTTGCACGTCGAGACCCGCTGTCACCCCGTAGGCCAGGTTGGCCAGGAAGCTCCAGTTCTCCGTGTCCATGATCCCGCGGCGGATCTCGAACCAGTGGGCATGGGTATCCACAAATCCCGGCACGATGGTCTTGCCGCGCACGTTCAGGACCTCGGCTCCGGCAGGCACCGCGCCGCGCTTGCCCACCGAGGTGATGCGGTTATCGGTGACCACCACGTCGGCGTCCTTCAGCACTTCGTCACCGCGCATGGTGACCACCGTGGCGCCCCGCAGCACAACCGTGCCCTTCGGGGTCTTACGCGGCACTTCAATCGCCACTTCGATCTCTTCGTAGGCCGGCTTCTTTACTTCCTGGGTCACCTTCGTCTCTTGGGGCTTCTTGCTTTCCTCTGCTTTCTTCCCCTGCTCATTCAAATTGAGCGGGGTGAAGTCGTGCGGCTCTTGAGGGCGGTCTTCTATGCTCGGGTTATCTTGGCTGGCCTCGCTCGCCTCCTCAGGCTTCTTTTCCGGCTCGAAGCTGATGGTGTCAAACGGCTGGCGGAAGAAGCTCGAGCCGACCGCCCAAGTCACGGTCTTGCCATCGTCGGCCCAGTTCATGTAGTCGGCGCCGATGTCGGTCAGCTTCTTGATGGGCACGGTCGGTGTGGGGACGTTGACCACCGGCGCTTCGCCGCCCACCTCCGGCATGGCCACGACGTAAAGATGGTTCATTACGTGCGCCAGCACCCATCTACCATCCGGACTAGCCAGCATTTCGCTCGCGGGGACGGGCTCCTCCGCTGCATAGAGGCCAATGCCTTTGACCTGCAGATGTGTGCGGCGGTCGGTGCCGTCGAAACGCAGCGAAATCAAACCCTGGCGCGAGTACAGGTAGATGCGGTCTTTTTCATGCGTGAAGTGCGGCGAGCCGACGCCCCTCGCGGGAATGATCAACGTGGCATCGCCGCCCCCGGCCGGAATCCAGATCAGATCCAGTCCCGGCGCCTGACCGAAGTCCCCGGGCCGCACCATATGGTCGTACGCCGAGCCGCGCAGGGCCACGATGCGCGTGCTATCCGGCGACCAGGCCACACCACTGTAGAAGGCGGAAACGCGCGTGAGTTGCTGCGGCTGGCCCTGGCCGCTCGCGGCAGCCTTCCAGATCTGCCCGCCGCCCGCGGACCAGGTGACATAGGCCAACCATTGCCCATCCGGCGACCACGCGGGCTGGAACTCGCGCGCGTTGCCGGAGGTCACCCGCCGAGGTTTCCCACCGGGAATGTCCATCACATAAAGGTGCGTGAGCGCGGAAAACGCCAACCGCCTGCCGTCGGGCGACTGCACGGGACCCTGGATGAGGCGCGCGCGCACCGGGCCCTGCTCAACGCGCTGCGGGAAGTCGAGCTTCGGCCCCAGTTCCTGCGAGACCTGCGCCGTGAACGGGATCACACTATCTACGCCGGTGGCGATGTTCAGCCGGTGAATCTTCCCGCCGTAGCTGGCGATGAGCTCCTTGCCGTCCGGGAGGAAGGCGTAGCCGGGCAGCAGATCGCGTGTGAAACGGGATTCCTGCTCGTCGCGCTGCACTGGATACTTCAGCCAGCGGTCCTCGCCGGTTTTCAGGTCGCGGAGGCGCAGGCCCGTCCGCGTTTCATAGCGCGTGCCGTAAACCAGTTGAGTGCCGTCGGGCGAAAGCAGCGGGCGGACCGCGCTGCCGTGTGCTTCGGTGAGAATGTCCTCCTCGCCGGTGACGCGGTCGCGCCGCGCGATCTGCCAGAGCGGGAACATAGTGTTGTACTGGAAGCCGCCCAGCTTGCGAGCGTAGTAGATGTAGCGTCCGTCCGGCGAGAGACCCGCGCCCAGGGCATTGTGCCGCTGCGGCCCCGGTGTGGTCGGCTGCGGCTTGGCTTTCGTTATCTGGACGCCCGAGCCGCCCTGCACGTGATACATCCACAGCTCGTAGGTGCGCAGGGCCCAGGCCGAGCGCGACACGATGACGTACTGCCCATCCGGAGTCCACACCGGCGAGGCGAATTCGGCCTGCTTGTCCTTGCTGAGTTTCCTGGGCTCGGAGCCGTCCGCTTTGATGATCCAGAGGTTTTCCGCGCCGTCGCGGTCGCTGAGGAAGGCGATCCACTTGCCGTCGGGGGAGTAGCGCGGCTGGCTGTCGAAGGCCATGCCGGTGGTCAACGGCTTGGCCTGGCCGCCGGCGATGGGCAGCGTGTAAAGGTCGCCGAGCAACTCGAAAACGATAGTCTTGGCGTCCGGCGAGACGTCGAGGGAGAGCCAGGTGGCCTCATCCGTGGTGAACTCGATCTTGCGCTCCGCCTTGAGCGTCAGGCCCTTCTTCTCCGTTTTTTTCTCTTCTTTCTTATCTTCCTTCTTCTCGGCCGGTTTCGCGGGCTCCTGCGTCCAGCCCTCCGGCACTGCCAGCAGCGCGGCCACCACAGCGAAAATCCCCACCCAAACGCGATTCTTCCGGAACATTCCTCACCTCAATTTGAGAATGTGTGAAGCACACGCGCGGGCGACGGAAGAAGACCCACCGCCGGGGCGCACGACAGCGCGGCAGAATCCCGCGTCCACAGCTTCCCGCCTCCGTTTTACCGGCGGCCGCGCCCGCTCGCGGCTTCCGGCGGCGCGACGCTGATGTGCGGGATGCCGGCATCATTCATCATCTTGTTCAGATTGGCCAGGTCCTCGTCCATCAGCTTCTTGAGCTGCGCGGAGGCTTCGCCGAGCAGCTTCGTCACCGCAGCCAGCTCGCCGGCCTGTTGCGAGGTCGGCGCAGCACTGTAGCCTTCGATGGCAAACAGCAGCCGGCCCACGCGCTGGCCGAACGGCGGCGGGGTGTATGTGAACGGCGGGCCGGCATCGCCCATCGCCCGCTCCGGCGCCACGAACTTGCCGTGAATCGTGTCGATCTGCTTGGCCAGCGCTTCGGCGGCCTTCTGGATGTTGTCGGGAATCTTCGCCGCGCCGGGCTTCTTCCACGACTCCATCGCCGCGGTCAGCGAAGCTTTCAAGCCGTTGATGGTTTTCTGGCCCTGGTCCGCCGTCTTGGCGAACTCATAGAGCTTCATGATGGCTTCGTGGCGCGCGGCGCGGTCCGCGGCGGACATCGTGACGCGCGGATCTTCCTCGACCTTCACCGTTTTGGAGACTTCCTTGCCGTCCACGCTGATCTTCACCGTGTACTCAGCGGGCTCGGCCAGCGGGCCGCGCGGGCCGAAACCGAACCCCTCGGCCATGGCCTCGCGCTGTTCCGGGGTGGGCTCGGCTGGCGCAGCGTAACGCAGATCCCAGTTGACGCGGTTGATGCCCGCTTCCTTCTTGCCCTCGAGCTCGCGGATCTGCTTGCCATCCTTGTCGAGCACGGTGATCTTGACCTTGACCTTCTCGTCGGCCTTGGATTTCAGGTGGTAGCTGATCAGCGCGCCATAGGGCGGATTGGGCGCGGTGAGGACCTTGTGCCCGGTGTTGCCCTTGTGCCCGTACATGCGCCAGACCGTCGCCGGGCGGATGTCGAACATGTGCAGGTCGGAGCCCAGCACTTTGGCGTCAAGCTGCTCGAGCAGTGTGACGTCGTCGAGCACCCAGATGGACCGGCCATGCGTGCCGAGGATGAGGTCGTTGTCACGCGGGTGGATGGCGATGTCGTCCACCGGCACGGTCGGCAGGTTAGCCTTGAGCCGGCTCCAGTGGGCGCCGCGGTCGAAGGAAACATACAGGCCATGCTCGCTACCCGCAAACAAGAGGTTCGCGTTGCGCGGGTGCTCGCGGACAACGTGTAGCGTGCCGTTGTCGGCGGGGATGCCGTTGGAAATAGCCTTCCAGGTCTCACCGTAGTCGGTGGTCATGAACAGATGCACGCGGAAATCATTGCCGCGGTGGCCGTCGAAGGCCACATACGCAGTGCCCTCGGCATAGCGCGAGGCCACCACGCGGCTGACATATGTGCCCTTGGGCGCGCCGGGCACCTTCTCGGCAACGTTCTTCCAGGTTTGCCCGGCGTCGCGCGTCACTTGCAAGTTGCCGTCGTCTGTCCCCGCCCAGAGGACCGAGGAGGTCAGCGGCGATTCGCTGACTGTAGTGATGCAGGGATAGTGCTGCACGCCGTCGTGCCGCGAGAGCGTATCCTTATCCGGCGGCTTGCCGAAGATAGGCAGGGTGTTGCGGTCCACGCCGGTGGTCAGATCGCCGCCGAGCTTGGTCCAGGTGTCGCCGCGGTCCGTGGACTTGAACAGGAAATTTCCGCCGTAATAGATCGTCTTCGGATCGTGCGCGGAAATGACGATCGGCGAGTTCCATTGGAAGCGATACTGCGGCTCACCCTCCTTCGGCTCGGGGCGGATGTTGCGCGATTCATTGGTGCGCAGGTCGCGGCGCAGGACGTTGCCGTCCTGCGATTCGGCGTAAACGGTCGTGGGATCGGTGGGATCAATCTGCGCGTAATAGCCGTCGCCACCGGCCACGCGGAACCATTCCTCGTTGGTGATGCCCGCCTGGAACCAGGTGGCGCTCGGCCCGCACCAGCTCCCGTTGTCTTGCAGCCCGCCACAGATCCAGTAGGGCCGGCGCATGTCCACGCCGATTTCGTAGAATTGCCCCAGCGGCACGGTGTTGACGAATTCCCAGGTGCGCCCGGCGTCGTAGCTCCAGTGGATACCGCCGTCGGTGCCCACCATCATGTGGTCGGAATTGGCCGGGTTGATCCACATGGCGTGGTAGTCGCCGTGGATGTGCGTGATGCGGTTGTTGATGAACGTCTTGCCGCCGTCCTCCGAGTAGTACATCGGTGCGCCCATCACCCAGATGCGCAGGTCGTTATTGGGATCGACCACAATCTGGCTGTAGTAGGACGCGCGCGGATTGGTGTCGGACATTTTCGTCCAGCTTTCGCCCTTGTCGTCGCTGCGGAAGACGCCACCTTTCGCGTGCTGCACCACGGCGTACACAATATTGGGATTGCGGCGGTAAATGCTGATGCCGATGCGGCCGACGTCGCCGCCCTCGGTGTAGGGCAGGCCCTTAGCGAGCTTCTTCCACGTGGCGCCGCCGTCGGTGGTCTTGTAAATCGCGCTGCCCGGCCCGCCGCCGTTAAATCCATAGGGCATGCGGCGGCGCTGGTAGGCCGCGGCGTAGAGCGTGTCTGGGCTCTGCGGGTCCATGGCGATATCCACCACGCCGGTGTCTTCATTGATGAAGAGCGATTGCGTCCAGGTCTTGCCGCCGTCGGCAGTCTTGAAAACGCCACGCTCCTTGTTCGCGCCCCACAGGTGGCCAAGCGCCGCGACGTACACCACACCGGGGTTCGCGGGATGAATCACGATGCGGCCGATGTGGTGCGTATCGGCGAGCCCCAGGTTCGTCCAGGTCTTGCCCGCGTCGGTGGACTTGTACACGCCGTTGCCCCACGAGGAGCTCTGCCGGTTGTTCGGCTCGCCCGTGCCCACCCAGACGATCGAGGGATCCGACGGCGCCAGGGTGACGTCGCCGATCGTGGAAACCGTTTCGTTGTCGAAGACGGGCTCCCACGTCGTGCCCGCGTTAGTCGTCTTTAATACGCCGCCCGAGGCCGTGCCCACGTACACGACGTTCGGATTGCTCTCCACCACGGCAAAATCGTCAATGCGCCCGCCCATGATCGCGGGGCCCAGCTCGCGGAAATGCAAGTTCTTCAGTGCCGCACCATAGTCGGGCGCCTGTTCTGCAGGAGTTGCGGCAGCCGCGGCGGGATGCTCTTTGCCGGCCTTGCCCTTCTTGGCAGGCTTCTCCTGGGCCATCACGCTGCTTCCTGCCAGGGTCACACCGAGTACGACCGACAAGAATGAGACCAGGCACACGCGGGTCGAGGCAGAATTCATTAGAGTCCCTCACTCAAAGAAATAAAATGCGGGCCCACCCCCCGGAGTGGCTGATGCTAGCCGCGCAAGGCGTGAAATGCAACCCTTCGGCTTCGCTCCGGGCCGCCCGCGATGTAGGATGAAACCGGTACAGAAAGCGCCACCGGCAACCTACCGTTTGCTAGGGACGTGGAGGCACGGCGAGGTGTTTCCATAGACTCCGGCCGGGGCGATGGGACACCCATGACCCGCGCGCAATTCCGCCAGTTGGTCGAAGAGGCACTGCGACGGCTGCCGAAGCGCTTCGCTTCGCGACTGCAAAACGTCGCCATCGTGGTGGAAGACTACCCACCGGAGCGGGCGCAGGGGAAGCCCGAGGGAGCAGGCGCCTCCGAGGACGGCGGATTGCTGATGGGCGTCTTTGAGGGCACTCCGGCGACGGAGAAAAGCGTCTGGGATTCCGTTTCCGGCCCGGACCGAGTCGTCCTCTATCAAAGAAACATCGAGGCCGTCTGCGACACCGAGGGCGACATTCGCGAAGAAATCCGCCTCACTCTGCTCCATGAGATCGGCCACTACTTCGGCATGACCGAGGAGCAACTCGAGGACGTCTAAGCCACCACACGCGCAACCTCACCCGTAACGCCAGCGTCCTGCGGGCGGTCTTGCCTTCCGTTCTGCCAACGCGCCGGTCTCGAACGCTATACGCCGCTACGTGCAGGTGTTGAAATACTCTCTTGAGGGGTGTGGGCACGTTTCGGGTAAACTAGGCGCGGAAATTTCGGGCAAAGCGTCGCCCACAGGTTGGATAACGCTAGCCTGCGGAGGCATGGTAGGATACCGTCGCTTCGAGTATCGGTATGTTCCCAGAATAATCCGGCTTTGTAGGCCGCGCGTCGGCCTCTGGAATAAAGTCCTTTAGGAGGCACACATGAAGAAGCATAGAGTCCGCGCACTAGCCGCTCTGTTGACCTGCTCTGCGGCGGCAGTTGTGCTGGCGCAGGCCCCCTCGAGCCCGCCCAAGCCGGGGCCGGAGCACCAGAAGCTCGCCTACTTCGCCGGAAAATGGGCGTCGGAGGGGGATACGAAACCGGGCGCATTTGGTCCCGGCGGGAAGTTCACGTTCACAGAGACCTGTGAGTGGTTTGCTGGCGGCTTCGCCCTGGTCTGCCATTCCGAGGGTAAGTTTGGGGAGAACACCGAGAAAGGGCTCAGTGTCATGGCCTACGACCCCTCCGAGAAGACCTATATCTACTTCGAGACGAGCAGCTCGGGCGAGAACGTGTATTCCCACGGCACCGTTGCAGGCGACACCTGGACCTGGAACAACGAAGGCAAAATGAATGGCAAGCCCACTCGGGCACGGTTCACCCTGAAGCAGGTCTCCGCCGATTCCGCAACCTACAAGTTTGAAATGGCCGCCGGCGATGAACCACTGAAGTTGGTGATGGAAGGCAAACAAACCCGCGTGAAGTAGCCGGCCGGTCTTGTTACCGATCCATGAGGGATTGGAAGCGGGGATGACTCCGCAGGGAGTCCAAGTCGGAGTCGTGCTGTGCCCATCTCTTATACCAGTAGGCATGCGTCATGGCTTTTTCCAAACAATCGATAGCCTCTTCCGTTTTCCCTTGAAGGGCGTAGACGCAGGCGATGTTGTAAAGGATTCCGCAGTCTTCCGGGTCGATCGCCAAAGCGCGCCGGGCCCAATCCAAGCTTCGCGCCCGCTCGCCTAACTGGCAGAGCGCGTTGGCGCCCAGATAGAGTGCCCGCGCGTCATCCGGGTGGAGTTCCAGATGTTTCTCAGCCCGCTGCCAGGCACGGCGATACGACTCCCCCGCGTCCGCCTTGCGGCCCAGCCCGACATAGACCATGGCGAGCAGTTGTGGAGCCTGGTAGTCGTCTGGGTTCACTTCTGAAGCCTTTTCGAACAATCGTGCCGCGTCCTCCCGCCTGCCCTGCTGGACACAGGCCCGCGCATAGAAGTAGTGGGCCTCAAATAGTTTTGGGTCCAGCCGAATGGCGGTTTGGAATTCCACCTCGGCCTCTTCGTACCGCTTACCGAGCGAGATAGCCAGTCCCCGCGACACATGGGCCTCCGCCAGCCCGGGATCGAGCAGCAACGCTTTCCGGCTCGCGTCGTCGGCCGCCTGCAAGTTTGCCTCGCTGGCCTCCCAATACATGTAAAGATACGAATAGCAGTCGGCCACCCCGGCATAGGCGCGCGCGTACCCGGGATCAATTTCAATGGCCCGGGTAAACAACTGCCGGGCGAAGTCATAGCCTCGGCGCCGAAACTGATAAAAGAATTGCCGCCCGCGCAGGTAGTAGTCGTAGGCCTTCACGTCCGCTGTGGGTGCCTTGGCGATCGCCTGTTTCTCGCTTTCGGTCAGCATCACCTTCAAGGCTGCCGCGATGCTTTGCGCAATTTCGTCCTGAATGGCAAAAACGTCCTCCATCTGACGGTCGTAGCGTTCCGCCCAGACGGAGTGCCGCGTTCGCGTCTCCACCAGTTGCGTGGTGATGCGCAGGCGGTTTCCGGCCCGGCGCAGGCTGCCACTCAGCACGTAGGCAGCGTTGAGTTCCTGTCCGACTTGCGGCGCGGTGACCGGTTTGTCGCGGTACGCGAGCATCTCTGCGCGGGGGAACACGTGAAGCAGACTGATCTTGGACAACTCCGTGATGATGTCTTCCGTCATTCCGTCGCGGAAGTATTCGTCGTCCTTCGCTCCACTCAGGTTCTCAAAGTACAGCACGGCGACCGACTTTTCCACTGGCCCCGCCGCGGCCGCAGGAGCCCGTCCGGCGTCTGTATCACGCTTCAACTGCTGCAAATCGGTGCGCAGTTTTGCAGCGCTTTGATAGCGTGCTGCGGCGTCTTTCTCCAGCAACCTGTTGATGATTTTCTCCAGCTCCCCGGGCATCCTCGCGTTCAACCGCACGGGTGGGACGGGCGCGCGGTTCAGAATGGCATCGAAGATCACTGCCGAGGTGCTGCCTGAGAAAGCCAAGCGTCCCGTGGCCATTTCGTAGAGCACTGCGCCGAAAGAGAATAGATCGCTCCGGACGTCCACGTCTTCTCCCCGGGCCTGCTCGGGCGACATGTAGGCCACCGTTCCCAGGGCGCTGCCCGGGCTGGTCAAATGGTCTGGTAAGGTGCCGGCCGTCGCTTGCGTCGAGATTCCGACGGTTTCGCCGACTCGCTGGAGTTTGGGCGCCACTTTCGCCAGTCCGAAATCGAGGATTTTGGCCGCGCCGCTCTGCGTGATGAAAATGTTCGCCGGCTTGATATCGCGATGGATGATGCCCTTCGAGTGCGCGGCTGCCAGCGCGTCGGCGATCTGAATGCCGAGTTCGAAGATCTCTTCCGTTTCGATAGGCCGGCCCTCGATGCGATGCTTCAGCGTCCCGCCCTCCAGGAATTCCATGACAATGAACGGGCGGCCGTCGTGTTCGTCAATGTCGTAGATCGTGCAGATGTGGGGATGATTCAGCGCCGAAGCCGCCCGCGCCTCCCGCTGGAACCGTTCGAGCGCCTGGCGGTCCTTTGAGGAATCCTCAGGCAGAAACTTCAGGGCCACGCTTCGGCCAAGCCGCGTGTCTTCCGCTTTGTAGACTACACCCATGCCCCCACCGCCGAGTTTTTCCAGGATGCGGTAGTGGGATAAGGTCTGGCCGATCATAAGGTAAGAACCGTCATCGGTCCGGGCATTCTAGGCTGCACCGGCACGCAAGTCAACGCATCGGGTCAGACGAGGATTATCAAGGGAACGCGGCTCAGCTGTCGTGTGGGAACGATTTCCTTTCTGGCGAAGCGGCAACCCGTCCCCAGGTGGAAGGGCCGAACTGCCGGGGAATTAGGCCTGGTCTAAAACGCCCTCGCAGCCTCTGCGGCTGCCTGGGCTGAGAGGACCGCCGAAGCCACGCGAAATACACCAAACCATCTTGCCGACGCTACACGCCCAGGTCGGGGTTGTTTTTCAGCGCGTCGTTGAACCGGTTGGTGAAGTTGGCGGCGCAGATCACCAGCGTCAGCTCGACGATTTGTCCCTCGTCGTAGTACTTGCGCAACTCCTCGAGTGTGCCCGCGCGGATGCCTGCGGCGCCGCGCGTGATCCGGTCGGCGTAGAGGATGGTGGCCTTCTCTTTCTCGTTAAACAGCGAGCTGCGCTCGTAGAATTGCAGCGCTGCGATCTGCTCGTCGGTGATGCCGATTCGCTTCGCCGAAGCGATGTGGGCGCGGCTTCAATACTCGCAGCCGTTCACCAGCGACGTTTTCAAGTAGGCGAGCTCCTTGAAGCGCGCCTCGACGGTGCCCTCGTTAATGATGGCGCCGTAGAGTGGCAGAAACTTGCTGAGCACGTCCGGCCGGTGGGCCATGGCGCCGAAAAAATTCGGCATCTTGCCGAACTTCTTCGTCATCGCCTCATAGGTTCCCTGCAACTCCGGCGCGGCCTTTTCCTTCGCCAACGGACTTACGACGGCCATCCCACACCTCCCTTTCCTAACCGCGAGAACCCCGCATCGAATTCGGGTTGCGCAAGTGTAACCCAGAAGGGCATGGAGCGGAGTCGCGGCGCACCCGCGGCACGGGGGAGAGGTCTTGAACCGGCCTTGGGCGGCGTGATAGCCTGACTGTAGCGCTGCATCGTCCCCGCTCGCCGCAAGGCGATGCGTGGGGTCGCACACTCCCCGAGACACAAACTCCGCAGCCGTGGCCACACCCAGCACACAACTCGACCGCGTCGCCGTTCAGGAACAAGTGTTCGACGTGGTGCGGCAGTTGCTCGCCGAGCTGGGCAGCCAGCGCGCGGTCCAGGCTGTGCGTGGCTCGGCGCACCTGGACCGCGACCTGGGTCTCGGCAGCCTCGAGCGCGTCGAGCTGATGGTGCGCCTGGGCGATGAATTCCGCACGCCCCTGCCCGACCGGGTCGTGGCCGAGGCGGACACGGTGGACGACCTGGTGGCCGCGCTGCTGAACCATTCCCGCACCGCTGCGCCCGGTGCGATTGCGGCCGCCGTGCGCTACGCGGCGCCAGCGGTCAGCGATCCCGCCGCGCACCGCGAACTCCACAGCCTGGAACATGCCGAGACGCTGCAGGAGGTCCTGCGGCATCGCGGCCGCGCCGACGCCGATCGGCCGCACCTGTACGTGCGCGAAGAGGACGAGAGCACCACGACGATCACCTTTGGCGAACTCTATGCGCGCGCCGGGCGCGTGGCCGCGGAGCTCGCGCGCCGCCAAGTGGCCCCCGGCGACACGGTAGCCATCATGCTGCCGACCTCGTGCGAGTTCTTCTACACCTTTGCCGGTGTGCTGCTGGCCGGGGCCATTCCGGTGCCCATCTACCCGCCGTTCCGCGCCGACCGCATCGCAGAATATGCGGAGCGCCAGTCGGCCATCCTGCGCAATGCCGGGGCGCGCCTGCTGGTGACGTTTCGCGAGGCGGAGACGGTGGCGCGCCTACTCCGCCCGCTCGTGCCCTCGCTCGCCGACGTGGTCAACGCGACGCGCCTTACAGAAGCGCCCGCGCCAGAATCCGGGGCGCACGGGGCCGAGTGGTCGCCGGTCCGCGCGCATCGCGCGCACGGCGACGACATCGCCTTCTTGCAGTACACCTCCGGCTCCACCGGCGAGCCCAAGGGCGTGGTGCTCACGCACGCGAATCTGCTCGCCAATATTCGCGCCACCGGCGAAGCCCTCCAGATTTGCCCGGACGACGTGGTGGTGAGCTGGCTGCCGCTCTATCACGACATGGGCTTGATCGGAGCCTGGCTCACCCCGCTTTATTTTGGCCTGCCGCTGGCGGTTATCTCGCCGCTCGCGTTCCTGACGCGTCCCGAGCGATGGTTCTGGGCCGCGCACCAGCACCGCGCCACGTTGGGCGCGGCGCCGAACTTCGCCTATGAACTCTGCGTGCGCAAGATCGCCGAGCGCGACCTCGAGGGTCTCGACCTGAGCTCGTGGCGCGCACTGTTGAACGGCGCGGAACCGGTCAACTCGGAAACCCTGGAGCGCTTTGTGAAGCGCTTTGCGCGCTACGGTTTTCGCCCCGAAGCGCAGCTACCCGTCTACGGGCTGGCTGAAGCCTCGCTCGCTGTGACCGTGCCGCCTGTGGGCCGGGCGCCGCGCGTGGACCGCGTCGAGCGCCGGCGCTTCGAGCGCGAGGGCCGCGCCGTGCCTGTACCGGTCGAGACAGCAAGCGACGCCCCGAATGTGATCTCATTTGTCTCCGTGGGACGGCCGCTGCCGGGTCACGAAGTGCGCATCGTGGATGCGCGCGGGCAGGACGCCGGCGAGCGCGTCGAAGGGGCGCTGTGGTTCCGCGGGCCTTCGGCGACGCGCGGATATTACAAGAACGAGGCCGCCACGCAGGCGCTCTTTCCCCAGGGTGCGGCCGTGGGCTGGGTGGATTCCGGCGACCGCGCCTACCAAGCCGACGGTGAGATTCACGTCACCGGACGGGTCAAGGACATCATCATCAAGGCGGGAAGAAATCTCTACCCGCATGAGGTCGAAGAGCTCGCCGGGCGCGCTGCGGGCGTGCGCAAGGGTTGTGTAGTGGCCTTCGGCGTCACCGACGAAGACTCCGGCACCGAGCGCCTGGTGGTGGTGGCCGAGTCGCGCGAGCGTGACCCCGGGCGGCGCGCGCAGATTGCCCAGGCCATCACCGAGGAGGTCTCCACCGCGCTGGGCCTGCCGCCCGACGTCGTCGAGCTGATTCCACCGCACAGCATCCCCAAGACCTCGAGCGGCAAGCTGCGCCGGGCGGAGACCCGCGATCTGTACCGCGCCGGCAGCCTGAACGCGCGCGCTGCGCCCACCTGGCGGCAGGTGGCCCGGCTGGGTATGGCCAGCGGCGTCCACACGCTAAGCCGGAAAGTCCGCCGCGCTCTCGAAGTGCTCTACGGCGTGTACGCCGCTGTGGTGTTCGGCTGCTGGATTGTGCCTACCTGGCTGCTGGTGTATCTGGCGCCCGGGCGCAAGCTCTGCGCCTGGCTGACCTCCAACTTACTGAAGCTTTACATGGCCCTGGTGGGCTGCCGCATCCGCGTGCGCGGGCGCGAGCACCTGCGCGGCAACCACGCGCGTGTGTTCGTTTCCAATCACACAAGTTATTTCGACGTGCTGGTGCTGATGGCGGCGCTCGGCGTGAATTACCGGTTCGTTTCCAAGGTTGAGGTGCGCTCCATGCCCTTCATCGGCACCTTCCTGCGCAAGCTCGGCCATGTCTGGTTCGATCGCAGCGACCCCGAAGCCCGGCTGCGCCAGGCCGAGGAGCTCGAGCAGCTCCTGCGGCACGGCGAATCCGTGTGGGTCTTCCCCGAGGGTACCTTCACGCCCCACGAGGGCGTGCGGGCGTTCCAGTTGGGTGCCTTCAAGGCCGCGGTAACCACCCACCGGCCCATCTGTCCGGTGGCGCTACGCGGCACACGGAAGTTCCTGCGGGACGCAACCTACCTGCCGCGGCCCACCAGCGTCACACTCACCATCTGCCCGCCGCTCGAGCCGATCCGCTCCGCCGCGCCTTCTGACTGGCAGGAGATTGTCCGGCTCCGCGACGCCGCCCGCGCGGTCATTGCCCAGCACTGCGGCGAGCCCATCATCTAGCGCGGCCCTTCGTGCAAAGCGGTCGAGCGCGAGGAGTCTGGGTATCGCGCGGGCCACTCCTACTGGATGGGGAAAGGGTTGTCGTTGGTGAGGCGCGACGCCTGGCCGGGCGGGAAACGCTTGGCAAGCATCGCGGCAAACGGCGCGAATGCATCTGCCTTACCCGTGAGTCGCTGATAGGTTTCCGCCAGGGTAGCTCCCCCGGCCTGGATGATTTGCACCCAAGTGAAACCCAGTTGGTGGCGCAGGTAGTTCAAGAACAGAGTGGCACAGCCCGTGGAAACGAAGTTGATATCCGTGGGGTCGGTGCGGCTGACGAAGTCCGGGCGATTCGAGTCCAGCCACGCGGCGCCGGTGGCGAAGCCATCGAGCGAAGCGGGATACAGCTCCGCACCGAGTATCCGCGAGAGCCCCTCGCCGTTGCTCGCCCCGCAGTCCCAGCCGGCTGCCTGGTTGGCCATGAACACCTCGTCGGTTTCAGCCACCACCAGCATACGCATAAGGTCCGAATCCTTGCCGGTGAACGCGTCGCAGCGGATCTCTGTGGCCAGACAGGTCGCATGCGAGGCGCCGCCGTTGCCCGGCACGATGAGGATCTTGAACGGAAGCCCGGCCGGGGTGATGCCCCCGAAATCTCCCTGCAGTGCGGTGTAATCCCGCTCGCAGGTGGCCAGCACTGCGTCGGCGAGTTTCGCGCCATTTGCCCCCAGGCGCTTGTCAAAGGAGACGACAAAGTGCGCCGTCTTCCCACGCTGGGTGAACCGCTTCCGTGCTGCCACAGACAGAGACAGGGGATGCTTGATCCGCTGGCCAGCTTTCAAGAACACATGGAGTTTCCTGCGTTTCGCCTGCTTCAATTTCCACCTCCCGAATCAAAATCGAGGCGGGCTGGGTAATTCGCCGCCCCGGTCTGCCGGATCCGCCCCGCGGGGCTGACTACCAGCATACACATCCTGTCAAAGAGATTGTGTAGGCTCCACGTGCCCGGCCGGAAAGAACTTCGCAGGGCGGCTCAACGAATTTTCCTGCGCATCCAGGAGGCTACCCCGGAGCCATTCGATTCTCTCGATATTCCCCGCCGCCGCCCCGCGCGGAGATCGGCTACGTGCCACTTTTTCTATAACGCTTTAACTATAAGATAGTTATGAGGGCTACCCCCTCACAACCCTGCACCAAAACAGTGCATCCAAGTCGGCAATGCAGTTGGAGCGGCCTGGCGCTACCCTATCCGGCGCGCCGCTCGGCGAGTGGTGGGGTGAGTCGCGAGACACGAACTCCCCCAAAAAAATTAACTCTGAGGAGGATGTTCAAATGCGTAAGGGAGGAATTTTGCTCGGAATAGTTTTTCTGCTCGGCCTGACGGCGGCAGCACAAGACACGCCCAAAGGGGAGGCGTTCTTTGGTTACTCGTACGTGCGGGCCAAGCCGGCGACTTCCGGCGCGCCCGCCTTCAATCTGAACGGCGGCAGCGCGTCCATCGCCTATAACCCGCGCGAGTCATTCGGGCTCGTGGGGGACTTCGGCGGCTACCACGTCGGCAAGATCGGCGGCGTGAGTGCTGACGCCAACCTCTACACCTACCTGTTCGGCCCGCGCTTTTCCTACCGCAAGCACGAACGGGTCACGCCATTTGCGCAGGCGCTGTTCGGCGGGGCACACGCCAGCTCCAGTGCCCTGGGCACTGGGTCGTCCAACGCGTTCGCCATGACCCTCGGCGGCGGCGTGGACGTCAAGGCCAGCGAGCACGTGGCCATCCGGCTGGGCCAAGTCGAGTATCTAATGACCCGCTTCAAGGAGACCAGCGCCAGCCGGCAGACCCAGAACAACCTGCGCTTTTCGACTGGAATTGTCTTCCGTTTCGGCCGCTAACCACAAATCGCTGTACAACGTGTGAGCCGGAAAGGGCCGGGCTTTGCGCCCGGCCCTTTCGTTAATCTTAACGCTGGAGCTGGAAGATCACAGTGATGTACGTGTCCACCTCCACAGGCACGCCATTGAGGAGCGTGGGGCGGTAACGCCACTGGCTCACGGCCTCGAGCGCGGCGCGGGCCAGAACCGGGTGGCCGTCGATCGCTTCGAGCGATTTCACCGCGCCGTCGCGCCCGATGATGGCGCGCAGTTGCACCCGGCCTTCGATGCGCGTCTGCACGGCGAGCAGCGGATAGACCGGCTGGACGCGGTGCAGTAGCAGCGCCTCCTGCACTTCCGCCGTGCGGATCACCCTGTTCTTGTGTTCCGCGGGTGGTGGAACCGGTGCAGGAATAACCGGAACCAGCCCGGGGCAATTGTTTCCCAAGGGCGGCAGCGGCCCGCTCGGGTCCCCGGGGCCAATGCTCTCTTCTGCGCCCGGCGCATCGCCTCGCTCCGAGCTTGCGCTCGGGACGGGCACGCTGTGGGGAATCTGCGGTCGCCGATAGATTATGTTCGGGCGATTCACTGCGCTGTGTCGCGGGCCACTTGAGCCAGGGTTGCTTCGGGTGGTGACGTGCGGCCCGTACCACGGCGGCACCGGCGTCATCTGCAGCCGTGCAGGCCGCTCGCCGGTGGCTACCAGCGGCTGCAGGACCAGCGCGGCCAGGAGGACCGCCTCCAAAGCAAGGGAGATCAGCAGGGCCTTGTGGCGCAGGCGTCGCGCTGAGGCCAGCGCGAGGGGATCTCCCCCCACCAGGCAGTCCCGCAGGAACCCGCCTGACGGGTCACGGCACAGCGCAACGTTTTCTTCAGGAAAGTCGTCGCCAGATTCTTTCACGGGCACACCTCCATACCTTTCGGATCGCCCTGGCCAACCGCGCGTCGTGCTCGGCGGCAGAGCTACCAGGCGGCGCCGGTCCCTGGAGACCGGCGCCGCCCTCGCAGGGATGTGAGGAGCGCGCGCCCTCACTGGCTTGGACACCGCGGCGGGTGCAGAGTTCCCCGTCCGTCGTCGGATGTGTGTAACACCTTTATTTTACGTGGGTTAGATGGTGTTCCACGATTTATTAAGGGCTTGCCTTTTGGTTAGAATCATTCTAAAATGCTGCGATTTTTCGCCCCCGGCTAGCATCGCTGGTGCAGTCAGACGCATCTATTAATAGTGCCAGGGTCCCTCAAGGGGGCAGGGCAGGAATTTTAT
Organism: Terriglobia bacterium; assembly: GCA_041493955.1. GTDB lineage: Bacteria > Acidobacteriota > Terriglobia > Acidiferrales > UBA7541 > QHYU01. The sequence continues at coordinate 1,928 of JBGPZW010000009.1, read as the reverse complement.
GAATCGTCAGTCGATCGAAACCGTAGGGGTTCGTTTCACCGGGCGGGCGGCGCTGGACCGCGATCCGCAGGAGGATCGGGTGGAGTTCACCTGCCCGCATTGCGGGCAGCGCGGCACCAAGGGTGCGCGCCGCGCGCGCGCGCGGTATCACTTCACCGATGGCTTCGTGCAGGACCTGCAGGGCGAGCTGACCACCTGCCGGAATTGCCGGCGTTCACTGCGCGTCGTGCCCGTGGTGATGCTGCACGACGAAAATGAGAAGCGGCGTTTCGAGGCGGTTTTCTCCGAAGTGCTGACCGCGACTAACAACTAACCTGGCGTATGCAAAACCGGCCGACCCCGCACGGGGCCGGCCGGTTTTTTATTCCCGCCCCTGTCTCTGCCTTTTGTCCAAACCTGATGCACCCAGGCTCTTACTTGCGGGCGGAGCCAACGGTCGTCGCGGTTCTAGTCCCGGTCGCGGCGGCCCCACCGGCGGTCATCCCGGTCTCCATCGCCGTTCCAGCGGCCTGAACGGTAGCAGCGCTCGCGCAGCGCCTGAAGCTCGCGCCGGTCGTGATTGGCCTGGCGGCTGTAGAAGCCATGGCGGCGGATGTTACGCTGGAGTTCGCGCTCCTCGGCGCGGATCTTTCCCTGGCATGCGCGGTTCCAGTCATCTGCCCGCGCGACGCCGCTCGACAGCAGGATCCCGCCCAGCAACAGCGCCCCGCCCAGCGCCACGCGGAGCAACCTGGCTTGCCAGTTCTTTGCGTTCCCGATCATAGGTCCCTCCCGGGCAATGACGGCGGCCTGGAGCCGGTAAGGGTCATTGCCCTACCTTAAGAACGATGGCGCCGGTGCGGCGGGGGTTGTACCAGCGGGGCGGGTGCGGTGCGCCGCGGGTTACTCCTGGAGGTCGCTTTCGAGACGGATGTGGTATTTCTCGAGGTTGGCGCGCACGCGTTCAAAGGCCTGGTCCACCGTGTCGGCGAACTGCAGCAGGCCGTACTCGTGCTCGTCGATGGTGCCCCAGCGGAGCATAGCCTTCCAGTTGAGCACCTGGTCCCAGTAGCGCCGGCCGTAAATCAGGATCAGGTTGCTCGACGGCAGCTTGCCGGTCTGCGTGAGCGTGAGCATCTCCCAAAGTTCGTCCATGGTCCCGAAGCCGCCGGGGAAAACGATCAGCGCTTTAGCGAGTTGCGCGAACCAGAGCTTGCGCATGAAGAAGTAATGGAAATTGAAGCTGAGCTCGCGGCTGATGTAATCGTTGGGCCACTGCTCGTGGGGCAACTCGATGCTCAGGCCGATGGATTTGCCGCCAGCCTCGGCGGCGCCGCGGTTGGCAGCCTCCATGATGCCCGGGCCACCGCCCGAGGTGATCACGAAGCGGCGCGGACGCTCGCCGAAGGTCAAAGCCCATTCGGTGATGCGCCGGGCCAGTTCGCGCGCTTCCTCGTAGTAGCGCGACATCACCACTGCCGAGCGCGCCCCGCGCAGCCGCGCCCGTTGCTGCGGCGTCGCCCTGCCCTTCCGCGCGCGCTCCAGGCGCTTCAGGTGCGTCACGGCGCGGTCACGCGGCTCGATGCGCGCCGAACCGAACATCACGATCGTGTCGCCAACACCTTCCTTGCGCAGCCGCGCCAGCGGATCGAGATATTCCCCCAGGATGCGGATGGGCCGCGCCGGCAGGCTCTCCATGAACTCCGCATTGCGGTAGGCGACCTTCGGGGCGTGATTGTGTCGGGCAGGGCTCATGGCGTCTCTCCACAGGGAGTTCGACCGAAGCGCCATTCTACGCACGGCCCGCTCGGAAACACCAGCCTTCCCGGGCGCATGCGACGCAAGCGAAACCCTCTCCCGGCAACGCCTGGCGCCGAATCGGCGTCGAATCAAGTAAACTGGAAAACGGGGGGAGAGTTCGGACAAATGACGCGCGCTGGAAAACTCGC